>JAZNMF010000013.1:0-83665 GCA_045579545.1 Acetatifactor sp.
CTTATCTCTCAGCTTACCGTTTGGCAAATCCATCGCTTTGATAGTGTGCATAAGACCGGTATTGCTAAAGACGCAGACACGACCGGTGTTTTTACATTTGAAGGCAAATCTGAATTCGGTTTCAACTGCTTCCCTGTTACGCTCATAAGTTGCCATATCAATTGTTTTCGCATATCCGAAGCGATCCATCAGGAAATATATGTCTGTCTCTTCTAATTCTTTTTCCTTGTAAACGGCTTCTTCCGCATTCATGATCACTGTTCTGCGGGGACGGCCATATTCTTTCTTGAATGCTTCCAGCTCGTTAATGATCACCTGAGCCATGGAGTCTCTGCGTTCCAGAATGTCCTCATAGCGGTAAATATTGGCCATTGTCTCTTCGTGTTCATTGATCAATGCTTCAATTTCGAGACCGATCAATTTGTACAGACGCATCTCAAGAATGGCATTTGCCTGGCGCTCCGTAAACATCAGCTGTTGAGCCATAATCTTTGACTCTTTGGATTTGAACTTTATGCCGTCTGTTTTACCTTCTGTCAGGCAGAGTTTTGCCATTTGACGGTCCTTGGAACCGCGAAGGATCTCAATGATCAGATCAATGACGTTGCAGGCCTTGATCAGGCCTTCCTGAATCTCCTTTTGCTCCATCTCTTTGGCCAGCAGATTTGTGTATTTTCTGGTGGCAACCTGGAACTGGAAGTCAACGTTGGCCTTAATGATCTGCTTTAGGCCCATGACCTCAGGGCGGCCTTCTGAGATTGCAAGCATATTGACACCAAAGGTATCCTCAAGGCGTGTCTTTTTATATAAAAGATTGGTAAAGTTTTCCACATCAGTATCCTTGCGAAGTTCTATTACAATGCGGATACCTTCTTTGGAGGACTGGTTGGAAATATCAACAATGTCCTGTGTCTTTTTGGTCTCTGAAAGTGATGCAACATCCATAAGGAACTTAGAGATATTTGCACCGATCATGGGATAAGGAATCTCTGTGATCACAAGATTGGTTTTGCCACCCTTTGCTTTCTCATAAGTCACTTTTCCGCGTACCTTAATTTTGCCAACACCTGTTTCATAGATAGAAAGTAGTTCATCTTCATTAGTCACGATGCCGCCGGTGGGAAAATCAGGCCCCTTGACATATCTCATTAACTCTCTGGTTGTGATATTCTCATTCAGCATATATGCCTTGGTTGCATCAATCACTTCTGCCAGATTGTGAGGCGGGATGCTGGTCACCATACCAACTGCAATACCTTCCGAACCATTCACCAAAAGATTCGGTATTTTGGCGGGAAGTACGGTGGGCTCTTTTCCGGTTTCGTCGTAGTTGGGCATAAAATCCACAACATCTTTGTCAAGGTCAGAAAGAAACGCTTCCTGAGTGATCTTGTGAAGTCTTGCCTCGGTATATCGCATGGCAGCGGCTCCATCACCCTCGATATTCCCGAAGTTACCATGGCCGTTGATCAAAGGCAGACCTTTTTTAAAATCCTGAGTCAACACAACGAGCGCATCATAGATGGAACTGTCACCGTGGGGATGATATTTACCCATGGTGTCACCTACGATACGTGCACTTTTAAGGAAGGGACGATCATAATAGTTCCTGAGTTCATGCATATCGTAAAGGGTACGCCTCTGTACAGGCTTCAGGCCGTCTCTCACATCAGGCAGAGCACGTGCAACAATAACACTCATGGCATAGTCGATGAAAGACTTCTGCATGACTTCTGAATATTCTGTTTTTATAATTCTGTCATTCATCTGCTGCACTCCTTATACATCAAGCTCTGCGTCTGTGGCATGGTCGTAGATAAAGGCTTTTCTGGGTGGTACATCAGTACCCATCAAAAGTTCTGTCACCTCGGATGCCATTCTGGCATCCTCAATCTCCACAAGCTTCATCATACGTGTCTCCGGATTCAGGGTAGTCTCCCATAACTGCTGAGCATCCATTTCACCGAGACCTTTATAGCGCTGCAGGGTGAAGGGCCCTTTATGGGTCTTGCGGTATTTCTCAAGAGCTTTGTCGTCGTACAAATATTCTTCTTTGCCTTTGCTGGGAATTGCTTTATACAAAGGAGGCATTGCCAGATATATGTGTCCCTCGTAGATCAGTTCCGGCATAAACCGATAAAACAGTGTCAAAAGTAATGTGGAAATGTGAGCGCCGTCCACATCGGCATCTGTCATGATCACAATTTTATCATAACGCAGTTTGCTGATATCAAAATCGACACCATATCCCTCAGAAATGCCACAGCCAAATGCATTGATCATCGATTTGATCTCAGCATTGCCGAGAACTTTATCGATACTTGCTTTTTCTACATTCAGAATCTTGCCGCGGATGGGAAGGATTGCCTGAAAATTTCGGTCTCGTGCAGATTTGGCACTGCCGCCCGCAGAGTCTCCCTCTACGATAAAGATTTCGCATTTGGAAGGATCTTTGGATTCGCAGTTGGCAAGCTTTCCGTTGGAATCAAAAGAAAATTTCTGCTTGGTCAACAGGTTGGTTTTGGCCTTTTCTTCTGTTTTTCGGATCTTTGCAGCCTTCTCTGCACAGCCGATCACATTCTTGAGGATTTCCAGATTGCGGTCAAAGAAGCGTACAATCTCATCTCCGGTCACTTTACTCACAACTTTTGCAGCATCCTGGTTGTCCAGCTTTGTCTTAGTCTGTCCTTCAAAACGGGGATCCGGATGCTTAATGGAGACAACAGCAGTCATACCATTACGCACATCTGCGCCTGTAAAATTGATATCTTTTTCCTTCAGGATGTTCAGTTCGCGGGCATAATTATTGATCACATTTGTGAAAATGGATTTAAAACCTGTGAGGTGAGTACCACCTTCGGAGTTATAAATATTATTACAAAAGCCAAGAACATTCTCGTGAAATTCATTGACATACTGAAAAGCAACTTCTACAGAAATTCCTTCACTTTCACCGTTAAAATAGATGACATCGTGTACGGCTTCCTTGGACTTGTTTAAATCTTTGATAAAGCCTATAATGCCCTCCGGTTCGTGGAACGTGACACTGCCGGGATTTTCGGGTCTTTTATCTTCAAAAATGATTGTCAGATTCGGATTCAGATAAGCAGTCTCATGAAGTCTGCTTTTTATATCATCTTCTTTAAATCTGGTCTTGTCAAATATGGTATCATCCGGAATAAAACGGATGGTGGTACCGGTTTCTTTCGTTTTTCCTACTACGGGAAGAAGGCCATCTACAAGCTCAGTCACCGGATTGCCGCGTTCATACTTATCTTCATAAATGTAACCACCGGTCTTGACTCTTACAGTCAATGAGTTGGAAAGCGCATTGACAACACTGGAACCGACACCGTGAAGACCGCCACTGGTCTTATATGCAGAATTGTCAAATTTACCGCCTGCGTGGAGCGTTGTAAAAACAAGACGCTCTGCACTGATGCCTTTTTCATGCATGCCAACAGGAATACCTCTTCCGTTGTCGCTGATCGTCGCAGAACCGTCTGCATCCAGAGTAACCCTGATCTCGCTGCAAAATCCTGCAAGATGTTCATCAACGGAATTGTCCACGATTTCATAGATCAGATGATTCAGACCTTTAGTGGACACACTGCCGATGTACATACCGGGACGTTTTCTGACTGCTTCAAGTCCTTCCAGGACGGTGATACTGGAAGCATCATAATTATTTGAACTAGCCATTTTAAAACCTAACCTTCCTGCACTTTCATATTCAGACCTATGTCAATTTTCACAACGTTAATTTGACATATTAAGTCAAAATATGAGTATAAACCATATATGTGCGTACCTTTAAATATTATACACCATATCTAGTGGTAAAGTCAAAAGAAATTACTAGTTTTAGTGAATTTGAGATAAAATAAAAAGCCGCAATGTTAGTATTTGCGACTTTTTTGACGTTTGTCAGATTTCGTCATAATGAAGCTTTTTGCAACATCCAACACCGAGGGCGCCTGGGCCGGTATGACATGCTACGCTTAATGCAAGAGTACCTACATAGATTTCAACATCCGGATATAAAGCAGCCAGTTCTTCGCGAAGCAGTATGGCGGCATCTTCGTTTTGCGTATGAGCAATGGCCAGTGTATAATCTTTGGACTCTACACCTCCGAAACGTTTTTCAATGTCGTTTCTAAGGGCGTTCAACATAATGGATTTACCCTGTGATACTGTTCTGGCTTTTGCAAAAGCATCTAATTTTTCGCCTTGTATCTGAAGTACAGGTTTGATGCGGAGTAAGGTACCGAGTGCTGCAGCAGCCGGTGTGATACGTCCGCCCTTCTTCAGATAGTTCAATGTATCCAGCATAATATAAATACTGCTGTTAAAACGGTCTGCTTCCAAAATGGCTTTCATCCGGCAGGCAGACTTGTCCAAATCCGCAAGAGCCAGGGCATCCAGTACGGATTGCCGAAGTGTAGCTGAAATTCGTTGATTATTCACAACCTGAACTTTTCCGTGATAATCAATGGAAAGCATTGCTGCGGTCTGGTAAGAGCCACTCAGTCCGCTGCTCATAGGAATGTGAACGATTTCATCATATTCTTTCAGAAGCCTGTCCCATAATGAAAGAATAGCATCCGGTGCAGGCTGACTGGTTACGATATCGGATCCGGATTCCATTTTTTCATAGAATTGAGAAACGGTCAGATTAATATCCTCATAGTAGGTTTCCTCATCTATTGTAAAAGGCATGGGGACCACATATACATGTTTTAATTCAGCAGCCTCTTTCTGCAAAATACCGCTGTTACTGTCAGTGACAATTGCTATTTTAGACATTTGATATTTTCTCCTGTTGATTTACACCAATATTGCTATTTTACAGTTATATACTCCGAAAGTCAACTGTGTTTGCTGAGGCTTTTTCTAAATGGTGTCGAAGCGGCATGTTTTTTTCCTGAGTGAGGTTCGGATCCTGTGCCAGTAATTTACCTGCTGCATCAGCAGATTCTTTCAACAAATCAGCATCATTGTAGATGTCTCCTATCCGGAAGGCAAAGTCTCCGCTCTGACGGATTCCAAAGAGATCGCCTGGGCCACGTAGCTTCAAATCCTCAGAAGCTATATAGAATCCGTCATTGGAGTGATTCAATATTTCAAGTCTCTTCATGGTCTCCGGTTTTTCATTGGAACTAATGAAAATACAATAACTTTGATGTTTTCCTCTTCCCACTCTTCCACGAAGCTGATGAAGTTGAGCAAGTCCAAATCGTTCTGCGTTTTCCACCATCATAACGGTGGCGTTAGGCACATTGATTCCCACTTCAATGACTGTGGTGGATACTAATACCTGAATATTGCCGGAAGCAAACTCTTCCATGATTCGGTTCTTATCTGCAGGACGCATTTTTCCATGAAGCGGTGCAACAGTTATGGATGAAGGCAAAGCTGCCAAAAGTTTGCGGGAGTACTCCATAACATTTTCTGCTTCCTCCAGCTCGCCCTCTTCTACCATGGGGCAGATGACGTATGCCTGTCTTCCCTGAGCAACCTGTGCAGCAATAAACTCATAGGCTTTAGGGCGAAATGAAGTGTTCACCACACAATTTTTAATGGGAAGCCTGTCTGCAGGCAGTTCATCGATCACTGATATGTGGAGATCACCATACAAGATGATTGCGAGGGTTCTGGGAATGGGCGTTGCGCTCATAACTAGAACATGTGGCATAAGACCTTTTTCAGCCAGTTTTTCTCTCTGGCGCACACCGAAACGATGCTGTTCATCCGTGATCACAAGTGCCAGAGATTGATAAATTACTTTGTCTTGGATCAGAGCGTGTGTACCAATGATCAAATTAACTTCGCCGCTCTCAATTTTTTCATAAGCAAGCTTTTTTTCCTTGACAGTCATGGAACCTACTAACAGTATTGGCTTAAAAGGCAGATCATAATCTTCTATATACCCGCTAATGGTTTCAAAATGTTGCGTGGCAAGCACTTCTGTTGGTGCCATCATAGCACCCTGATATCCATTGCAGACACATTTGAGCAAAGCAAGAACAGCGATAATGGTCTTGCCGGATCCCACATCGCCCTGTATTAGTCTGTTCATGCAGAAAGGGCCTGAAATATCGGAATCAATTTCTTTCCAGACTTTATTTTGTGCTTTTGTCAGGGTGAAAGGCATAGCATTAAGAAAATCGTCCACCTCCGGCACATTACTCATGGGAAATGGATTGGGTATATTGGAATGATAGTCTTTATTCAGCTGCAACAAAAGCAAAAAAGTGAAGAATTCATCAAAAACCATTCTTCTGCGAGCGCTGATCATGGATTCATAATCAGTGGGAAAATGAATCTGATGAAGTGCTTCTCTGTAAGTAAGCAGCTTATGCTCTTCCAAAAAGTCTGCACTGTATAACTCTTTCTCAAAAGAATAGTACGTTAATGCCTGTTTGACAGCCTTTTGAACAGCTTGATTACTCAGTCCTTTTGTTAAGTCGTATCTCGGCTGTACAAACTGCATTAATTTTTCATATTCTTCCTGCGAATAAAGTCTTGGCTGTTCCATGATCTTGACGGAACCTCTTGTCTGTATCAGTCCACGAAAAATATAAAAACCACCGCTTTTCAGCATGTTTTTCAGAAAGGGCATATTAAAGAATGTCAGCTGCATTCCGCCTGATGCGTCTCTGACTGTAACGTTCAATATCTGAAGATTACGGATTCTTTTCAGATTAGGGATACCGACTACGCAACAGCGGATCGCGCAGATTTCGCCGGGATTTGCATCATTAATCAGAACCGGTTCGCTGAAAATCTCATAATCTCTGGGAAAGTGGTCAAGGAGTTCACTAACAGTATGAATGCCAAGTTTTGCAAAGAGTTTTTGTGACTTTTCACCGATACCTTTCAGTTCGATCACAGGGGTATGTTCGTTCACAACAGCACCTCAATATCCTATTGTATAAAAACAGGACCGGCGCAAGTGCGTCAGTCCTGCAACAATATCTTATTCTACGCTTATCACATAATAATAGATAGGCTGACCGCCAAATTGAAGTTCAACATCACAGGAAGGGTAAGCAGCTTCCACGTCATCGCGAAGTTTTTCTGCCTCTTCTTCCGTAACATCAGAGCCATAATAAATGCTGATCAGTTCCGTGTCTTCATCAACCATGGAGGAAACCATTTCTTCTGTGACATAAAGCATATCACTACCTACGGAGAGAATTCCCTTATCACCGATACCCATATAATCTCCCTGCTTGATCTCCTTGTCGTCGATCATAGTGTCGCGAACTGCATAGGTGACCTGACCGGTCTTCACATTGCCGATTTCCTGAAGCATGGTTTCTTCATTTTCATCTACAGTGAGTTCGGGGACGTAATTAATCACGGCAGTGATTCCCTGCGGGATGGTTTTGGAAGGGATGACCAAAATATTTTTGTCAGTCATCAATTCTGCCGCCTGGTTGGCTGCAAGAATAATATTCTTATTGTTGGGAAGTACAAAAATGGTTTCTGCATTTACTTTATCAACAGCATCCAGAATGTCGGCGGTGCTGGGATTCATAGTCTGTCCGCCCTCGATTATATAGTCAACTCCAAGGCTTCTGAAGATTTCATTGACACCTTCTCCGATAGAAACGGCAATAAATCCTACCGGCTTGGGAGGCTCCGCATCAGCGGTCTCTTCTGAAGTGTCAGATTCCGTCTCAAATGACTGTTCTTCCGCAGATTGCTTTTCCGACATTTTGAAAAGCTTCTCCTGATGCTCCAGTCTCATGTTGTCAATCTTCATATTGGATAATGCACCATACTTCAATGCCTTCTGGATAGCCAGACCGGGATCATTGGTATGTACATGTACCTTGACCACATCATCATCGGCAACACATACAATGGAGTCGCCAATGGATTCCAGGTATGCTTTGAAATCCATTTCCTGCTTGATGTTGAAAGTTCTGTTCAACAGAATAATAAATTCTGTACAATAACCAAATTTAATATCAGCTTCCGCCTGCGCATTGTAAGCCTGACTTCCGGAAGTTGATGCGGATTGAGAAGAACTCTGCGTATTCATGCTGAAATCAATCTCTTTACCGCAGAATGCATCAAATGCTCCGCTGAGTACTTCTACCAGACCCTGTCCGCCGGAGTCCACGACACCTGCCTGCTTTAATACCGGAAGCATCTCAGGAGTCTGGCTCAGCACATAGCGTGCATGGCTGATCACTTCGGAAAGGAAGCTTTCAAGATCGTCTGCGCCTCTGTCAGAAAGCTCTCTGGCCTTCTCTGCGCCGCCTTTGGCTACGGTAAGGATTGTACCCTCCTTGGGCTTCATAACGGCCTTATAAGCGGTTTCTACAGCCTTCTCGAAGGCGTCTGCAAGGATAGGGATCGTAATCTTCTGTTCTTCTTTAATTCCTCTGGTAAAGCCACGGAAAAGCTGGGATAAAATAACACCGGAGTTGCCTCGGGCACCTCTCAATGAGCCACTGGAAATGGCCTTACAAAGGGATTCCATCGTAATGTCATTGCCAAGTGCGCTGACTTCTCTTGCAGCAGCCATAATTGTCATGGTCATATTAGTTCCGGTGTCACCGTCAGGTACCGGGAAAACGTTCAATTCATTGATCCATTCTTTCTTGGATTCAAGATTTTTTGCTCCCGCCAAGAACATCTTTGCAAGCATCTTAGCGTCGATTGTATTTAAAGCCACAGTAAATCCTCCTTAATCAATCACTCTAACACCTTCAACAAAGATGTTGATCTTTTCGATTTCAATACCGGTAAACTCTTCTACCTTGTACTTAACATTGCTGATAAGATTGTCCGAAACGGCGAGAATGCTCACACCATATGCGACAATAACATGAAAATCAAGTGTAAGTTTATTATGATCTAATGAAACATTGATACCTCTGGTTATGTTGTCTCTCTTCAAAAGACGTACGATACCGTCCTTAACATTAATGCCGGCCATACCTACAATTCCAAAGCATTCAACAGCTACGCTTCCGGCATACTGGGCGATCACTTCGTTATCAATGGTAATACTTCCCAGATGTGTATTCATAGAAGATCCTTTCATTATTGTACCTCCTGATTATGATTCTTCTGACATACTACAGTACATTATACATTGTTTCTCAAAAAAAATAAACCATAAAATTAAAAATTGCAAAAAAACCAATATTGGGTCTTGCTTTTCTTTGATTTTTCTGTTATCATATCAATGTTGCGAGAATATCTCGCGTTATCCGATGAAGATTAAGCGTGAATCGCAGACGTTGAGGAGGTGTCAAGATGGCTAAATGTGATATTTGTGGTAAGGGCGTTCATTTCGGTAATAACGTAAGCCATTCTCATAGAAGAACTAACGCAATTTGGAATTCCAATATCAAGAGCGTTAAGTGTAAGGTTAACGGCGCTGCTAAAAGAATGCATGTTTGCACCAGCTGCTTAAAGTCCGGTAAAGTAGAAAGAGCTTAATTGCAGTAATTACGAAATATTTAAGACTGTCATACCATTACGGTTTGACAGTCTTTTTTCGCATTATAGGAAAACCTTTCACACTTTAGTGTGACAAGGTCTTTCCTATAATGCGAAAACGCTCCGCGGGATCGCACTGCGGCGAAGCGGTAGTTGTCTGCTTCGCAGACCCGCCGCAGGCGGGGAATTTCGCAAAGCGAAATTCTTTTATACATTATAGGAAAACTAGACTAGATTAATCCATAACAAAACAGCAATATCCCATCATGAGTAACAGTGCTATAATCAGAAGGATCGCCAATCTGCTGGTGACAAGAATGACAATCATCATGCCGATCGCAGTAAAAAAAGCAAGAAGTCCCGCCATCTTTCTGGGCTGCATATGAATACTCTCCCACAGACAGATTATTCTCTGTTATATCATATGCAAAAAAGTATGTTATGTGTCCTATTCTTCTTCAGGAAAAGCGGCATTCACTGCTTCCTGATCGGTCATGGTGTCTGCTTCTTTTTTGGAAGTAAATTTATCAACAAGATCAGGAATCATATCAATCACTTTTGAAACCATATCCTGATTCTTGATATTGACAAGTCGGGTGGTACCGTTTTTGATCACAAGAACAGCACTGGGTGTCATTTTGCCGCCAAGACCGCCTGCACCTGAAGCGGACCCCTTTTGAGAATTGTTGCCGGCTCCGGCTCCCACACCAAAACTGATGTCTACAAGCGGTAAAATAATAGTATCAGAGCCAATCTGGACCGGCTCTCCGATCACTGTTTTAGCCGAAAGTACAGTATCCATTCCCTTTAACAGGGAATCTACAACGCCCTGAATCTGATTATCTTTATCTGCCATTTATCTTTCCTCCATTTTTAACTTTTTCATAAATGTATGAAGTTTTTTATCCAAACCAACTTTTAAACCATTGACAAGCAAGATGACGATCATGATCCGCCCCTTAGCCATTAACTTTCCGTCAAGAATTTTCGTATCGAAATCCGGTGTTACGGTAAGATTTTGCCCTAAATAAGGGGAAAGAATACCATATACCCACATCAAATAACCGGTGGTGTCGGGAGAACCGGTTCCAAAAAGGATGTGACCTTCTATCTTCCTTGGTCGTAAGCTTCTTACAATCTTGCCGCTTCGCAAGAAAACATGAGAAAACAAGTTAGCGGTATCCTCTTCCTGTAAAAGCTCTTTATAATATCCGGCCTTAGAAGCAAGTTTTTTGATATTTTCAAGAAATGCACTTATCTTCTCTTTCAAACGAATAAAGATGTTCTTCATTTTATTGATTGGACCGGTACCTTTTTCTGAGGCAGAAATACAATCCTTCGTATCAAAGGAAGAATGATCCGTGTTGACATGCTCTTTATTTATCTTCTCTGTTGTCTGTTCACCGGAATCATGATTCGGTTTTTTAGTGGTGTTCGTGATCTTATGACGCTTTTGGGCAATGTTATTTGTTTTACTTTTCTTTTTATGGGAAGAAAAAACTTTGATACCAAACACAGTTGCGGTTAGTGATCCGGGAGACGGATGTTGAAAATGAATCCTGACGATTCCGAATAACCAGGAAGCTTTGAGGCGGAACGTGTGCTCTATATCCATATTTTTTTCCCATGAGATCCGATAAGATACGGGATACAGCAAAACCAGCACAAATAAGACTAAAACCAGGGAAAACAGCGCCAGAAGAATCCAACCGGTGATAATTAATATTTTCAAGAGAATTTCTAACATAACAGATACTCCCTCAGTGAACAGTCTCCCCGGGTGTCAAGGCATTCCTGAACAAGCTTCTGCAGCAACAGTACCGCTTCCTGATAGGTTCGAGTGATCCCGATAATATGGAGTGGCCGATTCTTGTAATAAAACTGAGCCAACTGCCTGCTGTGGAAAAACTGAAGTAAGTCGTTATCATTGTCTGCAGGAGTGATCAGATATACATTACTAAGAAGGGGTTTTTTAGAAAGTTGTTTTCTGATCTTTAACAGTTCTCGCTCTGAAATAGTATCGCTGAAGTACAGTTTATTATGATATTGAATCTTTAATGCCATCTGTACCTCCTCCGATAAATAAGGAAAAAGCTGCTGCTTAATATGTGCAGCAGCTTCCTAATGAGAAATCAATAATATTTCCGGCTGCCCCAGAGATTATTCTTCTTAAGCTCCAGGTATTCGTTATAAGCCTTCTCCAAAATTTGCTTCTCATTGGAAAACTTTAATAAATGGTAGGCTTCGTGATATTTGTAGAAACCGGAATCTACAAAGTATTCTTCTCTTTGTGGTTTGCTGTAATAACTGTCGGCCATCATCAGATACCAGTGAACCTCTTTGGCAACAGTATCATCAGGAACAGAAAAAGAGTATTCGCTCTTCCCGATATATTTGATGATGGAAGCTTTGGCTCCTGACTCCTCAAGGACTTCCCGAAGTGCAGTCTCCTTGTATTCTTCTCCCTGCTCAACGGTACCTTTGGGAAGTACCCATCCTTCGTACTTATTTTTGTAATTCTTGTACAAAAGAAGAATTTTCCCTCGAAAAATTACCACACCACCACAGCTTGTTGCTTCTATCATTGCAATTCCTCCTGATTGGTGTGTCAAAATTGACTCATTACAAGTATAGTCTAAATTGCTCTGTAGTGCAACTATTTTTC
Organism: Acetatifactor sp.; assembly: GCA_045579545.1. Classification (GTDB taxonomy): domain Bacteria; phylum Bacillota; class Clostridia; order Lachnospirales; family Lachnospiraceae; genus Acetatifactor. Next base: position 12,131 of record JAZNMF010000013.1, read on the forward strand.
GATTTTTTTAATAAACAGTCGCATTGGGCAAAAATTTTTACTACTCCACACCCCTCTTTTCATGACCTGTTGTGTAGTCACTAAACGGAAGTTGACTTCCGATACCCTTGGACAGAGCAAAATAATAGGAAAGGATCTGTGCTGTCTCTTTTTTATCTTCCACAGTAAAATCAAGTCTGCAGAATACAGAATCTGACCATTTATGAAAACTGCCGTGCAGTGACAAGGGAACACTGTTATAAATAATATTCATGCAGTGAGTGCAATTTATTGCAACCGGAAATTTCTTTTGAAATCTGTCGGTCAACCAAACTACTGACTCCTCTTTTCTGCAGGCAAACGAGGTCCTCGCCACACAATTGGCAGTGATCATCATCGGAAGACGACCATAAACAATCTTCTCCGCAATATTATTGTCTATACTATTCAGTAAAGATTTCTGTTCTCCTGCATTCAGTTCCCAGGGAAGACAAATGCAATCCAGCTTATCTCGCCAGTATTCCAGTGTTTTACGGTTCCAGATATAAAATCCGGCATCAGAAGAAATCTTTTCGGAATATCCTGATTCCTTAAGATAAGCGTACCCTTCCAGAGATCGGACCATACATCCATGTATGATCGAATCATTTTCAGATATCCATTGATACAGTTCACGCATAAATATTTTGTCGCGATGTCTGATGATATATGGCAGTGCAGCAAAAATTTCTGTGTATCTGCAAAGATCTTTCAGGAGCAGTATGGAATCAGCAGAGAAATTGCCAGTCAGCAGATCACTGTCCACATAAATTCTTCTGACTTGAATTTTGTCTTCCAAAACAGCATCTGACAGTGCTGACAATTGGTCCAATGTTCTTACTGTAACGGTAAGAGCTGTATGGCATGTATTACTTTTGGAAACGCATTGAGGTGAGTAGGGTTGACTATCCTCGATTTCCGCAGAATTGACATTTGCCACACGCCCGACACTTAGACCGAAGCTTTTAATGAATTCCTCTTCAAGTTCTGTAACAGCTTGTCTGCGCAGCTCGTTGATTGATTTCAGTGGATAAAAAGAACCGGAATCGACTTCAATGTGGATTGATTCTGCACAGAAAGAAGTATCGCCTAACTTGCTCAATTGTTTTCTAATATTCTCTGCAGTGATCGGCTGCTTCTGAGCCTCTTCTACCACATCACCTGTGACAGTAACGGAATGATCACCGCACACCATAGTAACGCTTGCAGGCTGTAACATATTAAAAGATGCGAAAATTGCCACATTCATTACAGGCTTTTGGTCAATATAGGAGCGTCTGATCTGAGAAAGCAGAGTTTCATCGCTTCCGTTGTATGCAGGACTATCGATGGTAACCATGTCAGAACCGTTGTGTTTATGATAATAACCGTCATGGCGCTCGCTTCTGAGATATAACCTGGAAAGCATCTCTAATTCCTCAGGATAAACGCGAAAATCATGTGGATCATCATAATAACGATCTATCACTTTGCGATAGACCGCAGTTACACCGGCTGCGTATTCCGCTTTTTTCATTCTGCCTTCTATTTTAAAAGAATCAATGCCGGCTTCAATCAATTCCGGTATATTTTCTATGGTACACATATCTTTAAGACTTAGCGGGTAACATTCTTTGCTCTGCTTACTTTCGTCGGAGACTGTATAAGGCAGACGACATGGCTGTGCGCAACGACCTCTGTTGCCGCTTCTGCCACCAAGAATACTGCTGAACAGACATTGTCCGGAATAACAATAGCACATTGCACCGTGAATGAAGGTCTCGATGGATAAACCGGTCTCTTTCTTTATCACAGAAATTTCAGATAGACTCAGTTCTCTTGCAGGAACAATGCGGCAGGCCCCAAGATCTTTCATATAAGCGGCCCCATATTTGCCAGTCAGCGTCATTTGAGTGCTGATATGGAGTTCAAGTCCGGGAAAATGCTCCTTTATAAACAGAAAGACACCAATATCCTGAATAATAACGCCGTCAAGTCCGGCTTCATAAAAAGGAAGTATATAATCATAGAGCTGATCAAATTCTTTCTCTTTTACCAGAGTATTGACGGTGAGATATACTCTCCTGCCCCAAATATGCGCATAGCGGATGCAGGCGACTAATTCATCTGTTGTGAAATTTTCTGCATATGCCCTGGCGCCAAATTTGTTGCCACCAAGATAAACAGCGTCTGCTCCGGCATGTATCGCACCGTAAAATGCCTCAATATTGCCGGCAGGTGCCAACAGTTCTACTCTCTTATCTATCATAGTTACCTCTATTACAAAGGCTGCCCGAAGAACGGACAGCCCGGTATCACATAATTGTGTAATTAATACTTTCTGGAATCCTTCATTGCATTCTCAAGACGAATCTGACAGGAAATCAGTTCATGCTTCAGATCATATAATTCCTTCTCTTTTGCCTGAAGTTCTTCCTCAAGAATAGAGATCTGCTTCTTGGCTTTGAAGTAATCGTCTGTAATGTTTAACTGTAAAAGCACGTTCTGGGTATCCAGAGACTGTCTGCGAAAAATGTCTAACTTGCCGTATTCATTCATCTTATTGTTGATATAAGAAGCTACTTTCTGTAAATATTCTTCACTTTCATATCCGCAAAGGGTATATACCTTTCCGCCTATGATCACTTCGGTATCTGTTTTGGAAGACATAATGCGTTCTCCTCTCTGATCGTACAATAAATCCAACAAGTTAAAACTATGTTAATATTATAGCCCAGATAACAGCCTGTGGCAAGCATAAATTAAAGGAAATAAACATCATGGAATCATTTCCAGCCCAAGATGGGAATAAGCGAGCTCCGTAGCCACTCTCCCCCGGGGAGTCCTATTGATCAGACCGTTCTTGATCAGATACGGTTCGTATACGTCCTCAATAGTACCAGCATCTTCTCCGATAGCGGCGGAAAGTGTATCAAGTCCAACAGGGCCTCCGCCAAACTTTTGAATCATTGTGAGCAAAATATTTCGATCGATCCTGTCAAGGCCAAGCTTGTCTACATCCATCAGATCCAGAGCAATCTTAGCAACCTTTTCTGTGATCACTCCGTCATATTTTACTTGTGCAAAATCGCGGACTCTCTTTAAAATACGGTTGGCAAGTCTCGGTGTACCCCGGCTTCTTTTGGCCATTTCGATGGCACCCTTTTCTTCCACCGCAACATTAAGTATGACTGCTGAATGGAGAATAATATGCTTTAATTCCTCAATAGAATAAAATTCCAGGTGGTGTATCATACCGAAACGGTCTCTCAAAGGGGCAGTCAGAAGGCCGGCTCTTGTTGTGGCTCCAACCAAAGTAAAGCGAGGAAGGTCTAATCTAACAGATCTTGCTGTAGGACCTTTTCCGATCATGACATCGATGCAGTAATCTTCCATTGCAGGATAGAGAACCTCCTCCACCTGTCGGTTGAGACGGTGGATTTCGTCGACGAACAAAAGATCGCCTTCCTCAAGATTGTTCAGAATAGCTGCCATTTCGCCGGGTTTTTCGATAGCCGGGCCGCTGGTAACCTTAAGATTAACGCCCATTTCATTGGCAATAATGCCTGCAAGAGTAGTTTTGCCCAGTCCCGGGGGACCATAAAATAATACGTGATCAAGCGCATCATGTCTTAGCTTGGCTGCTTCAATATATATTTTCAAATTCTCTTTGATCTTTGATTGACCAATATAGTCATCAAGGACCTGCGGTCTCAGAGAACCTTCTATCTTCACATCTTCCTCTGTGATATTGGTCTCTATCATTCTTCTTGCCATAATATACAATCCTTACATCAAATCAGATTAAATCAGTTTCTTTAATGCAGCTTTCAATATAGAACCGGAATCCATGTTCTCAATGCCTTCAATGGAATTCACTGCTTTCATACTCTCGCTCTGTCCGTAACCAAGAGAAACAAGGGCTTCCACAGCCTCTCTCTTCTGCGCTGAATCGGCAACGGAAAGATTGCCGCCTTGTGCGGCGATCTGACTGCCGACATATGTATCTTCCAGTGAAATCTTTCCTTTTAATTCCAAAATAAGACGTTCTGCTGTTTTTTTGCCGACACCGGGTGCCTTTGCAATTGCTTTCACATCTCCGGACATAATGGCAAATCTCAAAGAATCTGTATCAAGTGCCGAGAGGATTGCCTGGGCTCCTTTTGGACCGATACCGCTGACCGTGATACATAGTTTAAACAGTTCCAATTCATCTCTGGTTAAAAAACCATACAGTGAAAATGCGTCCTCTTTGACCAGTGTATAGGTGTATAACTTGACAAACTCTCCAATACCCGGCAATCTACATGCCGTGTCAGCAGAAATCTTCACATTGCAACCGATGTCATGGACATCGATCACAACATTATCTTCCGTAATATCTTCAACAATCCCTTTGATGTATGCGATCATAATAATATTGGCGACTGTTCAGCAGCCACCCTCTCCTTCTGTTCTGATATTATCATACCAGAACAAATGTTTTTCTGCAACTACTTATTTGAACGCAAAAGCCTTCTGTATACAATGATAAAACAGAGCAGATGGACTAAAAATGTCAAAAGCCAGCTGATTGGATAAGACCAATAGAGACATTTGAGTGTATTGATTTCTCTAAAAATGGTAACAACCCAGACAATACGGAAGATGCATGCCCCGGAAAGAGATACGATCATAGGCATTATCGCATATCCCATGCCGCGCAATGAGCCCACAATCACGTCCATCATGCCACAGAGGAAATATAGTGTACATATGATACTTAAACGGAGTGTGGCGACTTCTATAGCAGCAGGGTCATCGGAATACAAAAACAAAAGCTTGTCAGAAAACAAATACATCAGATTGCCGAATATAAGGCCCACACCAATTACGGTAAGTTCGCTGATCCATAGGATTTTGCTGATCCGTTTATATTTTCTTGCACCGTAATTCTGTCCGGTAAAGCTGATGGAAGTTTGGTATAAGGCGTTCATGGAAGTGTAAACAAAGCCTTCCAGATTGCCTGATGCTGTATTGCCTGCTATCGCAATAGATCCGAAGGAATTGACGGATGACTGGATCAGTACGTTTGAGACGGAAAACAGTGCGCCCTGAAGGCCTGCCGGCAAACCAATCTGAAACATTTTAAGGAATTTGTCCCGATGAATCTTTAAAGCCTTTAAATTAAGTCTATAATCTGCATCAGTCCTAATCAGGCATCTGATTACTAAAGCCGCAGAAATTGCTTGAGAAATGACTGTGGCCAAGGCCACACCTGCCACATCCATGTGAAACACAATGACAAAGATCAGATTCAGAACCACATTGACAACTCCTGCCAATAACAGATAATATAGAGGTCGCTTGGTATCCCCAATGGCACGAAGTATTGCGCTACCGAAATAATATAGCATCATTACAGGCATGCCGCAAAAATAGATTCTCATGTATAGAACAGACATATCAATAACATTGTCGGGAGTTCCCATAAGACGAAGTGCAGGCTCAGCAAGAAGACACCCAACAACTACAAGAAATACTCCGCTCACAATGGCTGTAGCAATGGCTGTATGAACAATTTCGTTTAGCTCTTTCTTCTGTCCGGCTCCAAAATATCTGGCAACCAGAACATTGGTGCCTACAGACAACCCAACAAATACATTGATCAACAGATTGATCAAAGAACCGGTTGTTCCAACTGCAGCAAGAGCGTCTTCACCTGCAAACCTGCCTACTACAATCATGTCGGCTGCATTAAATAAAAGCTGCAGAATACCGGACAACATAAGAGGTACCGCATAAACGATCATTTTACGGAATAATGGTCCGTTGCACATATCGACTTCATACTTGTTCTTTTTTAATGCATTTTCGTATGCCATAACAAAAAAGCCTCCTTCATATGTACTATCGTCTATCATAGCACATTTGAAGGGGCTTTTCTATACTAATCTTATTTTATTTATTACTGTTAATGTAAGGGATCAAACCGCCTTCAGCAATGATCTTCTGCATGAATTCAGGGAAGGGTTGTCCTTTGAATTCTGTACCTTTTGTGCGGTTGTAGATCATACCGGAGTCAAAATCCACTTCCACTTCATCGCCTGCTTCGATTCCCTTGGAAGCTTCTGCACACTCAATGATGGGGAGGCCGATGTTGATTGCATTGCGGTAAAAGATACGTGCAAAGGTTTCAGCGATGACGCAGCTGACGCCAGCTGCCTTAATAGCAATGGGGGCATGCTCTCTTGAAGATCCGCAGCCAAAATTCTTCTCTGCAACGATAATATCGCCTTTCTGAACCTTCTTTACAAATTCTTTATCAATGTCTTCCATGCAGTGAGTAGCAAGTTCTGCAGGATCAGACGAATTCAGATATCTGGCGGGGATGATAACGTCTGTATCTACATTATCACCGTATTTAAAAACGATTCCTTTAGCGTTCATGGTTATTTCCTCTCTCGACTTTATTTACATTCCCAGTTCGTAAGGGCTTGAAATCTTACCGGTAATTGCACTCGCTGCAGCAACAGCAGGACTTGCAAGGTAGATTTCACTGTTAACATGTCCCATACGGCCTACGAAGTTACGGTTAGTTGTAGATACGCATCTTTCGCCTTCGGCAAGGACTCCCATATATCCTCCAAGACAAGGTCCGCATGTGGGAGTACTTACTATAGCGCCGGCTTCAATAAAGGTTCTTAATAGCCCCTCTTCCATTGCCTGTAAATAGATTGCCTGAGTGGCAGGAATTACAATACATCTCATTCCTTCAGCAATATGCTTTCCTTTCAGTACTTTGGCTGCAATACGAAGATCGTCCAATCTTCCGTTGGTGCAGGAACCAATTACCACCTGATCAATAGCGATATCTTCCTTGATCTCGTCGATGGTATGTGTATTCTCAGGTAAATGGGGGAATGCGATGGTAGGACGCAGCGTACTTAAATCGATGGTATACTCTTCATCATATACAGCATCTTCATCCGCTTCAAATATCCGATAGCTTCTTTCAGAATGCTCTTTCATATAAGTTTCTGCAAGAGCATCAACAGGGAAAATGCCGTTTTTACCGCCGGCTTCGATTGCCATATTAGCGATGGTAAATCGGTCATCCATGGAAAGATTGGCAATGCCTTCTCCTACAAATTCCATTGATTTATACAATGCTCCGTCTACCCCGATCATACCGATAATGTGAAGGATCACATCCTTACCGCTGACCCATTTGTCTGGTTTACCTACAATGTTGAATTTTATAGCACTGGGAACTTTGAACCAGGCTTTTCCGGTAGCCATTCCGGCGGCCATATCCGTACTTCCGACACCGGTTGAAAATGCACCGAGTGCACCGTATGTACAGGTATGGGAGTCTGCTCCGATAATCACGTCGCCTGCAACTGTGAGGCCTTTTTCCGGAAGAAGTGCGTGCTCAATACCCATCTGACCAACCTCAAAATAATTGGTGATCTCGTTGCGACGTGCAAATTCTCTCACACACTTACAGTGCTCTGCTGATTTAATATCTTTGTTCGGAACAAAATGATCAGGAACCAGTGCAATTTTATCTTTGTTAAAAACACCGTCTACCTTCATCTTCTCCATCTCTTTGATGGCAACAGGACTGGTAATATCGTTGCCGAGAACCAGATCAAGGTTGGCCTCGATCAGTTGTCCGGCTTCCACCTTATCAAGTCCGGCGGCGGCTGCCAGAATCTTTTGTGTCATAGTCATTCCCATGAGAATACCTCCTGATATCATAAATTATATATATCATATCATATTAACTATTTTGTTTCAAATGTTATATATTCATACTTGTAATAACCACAAGTTATGTTGTAAAATATAACTAAAATTAATAGTTATGGAGTAAATTATGTACAAATCTTTAAATCAATATTATATCTTTTATACTGTGGCTCAGTGTAACAATTTTTCACTGGCTGCCAAAAAACTCTTTATTACGCAACCGGCTGTCAGTAAAGCAGTTTCCAAATTGGAATCTGATCTTAACACAACATTGTTCTACAGATCAAGTAAAGGGGTAAAACTTACCGATGCCGGTCAAATATTATATGAGCAGCTTGATGCAGCCTTTCTTGCCATTAAAAACGGTGAAGAACAAATTACGAATTACGAGCAAAGCGGCAGTGGTCAACTCTCCATCGGAGCAAGTACAACCTTGTGTAAATATGTACTTCTCCCCTATCTCAGAAGATTTATTGCAGAGAATCCCCATGTAAAGATCAGAATTTCCTGTCAGTCGTCTTATGAAACAATCGAAGCACTGAAAAAAGGGACACTGGACATCGGACTGGTCGGTGAGACGGATCGCCTGAAAGAACTTAAATTTAAACCCATACTGTCGATATCGGATGTTTTTGTTGGAACTTCGCAGTATCTTGATCTTTTTAAGGACAAAGAATCAGACGAACTATTTTCAGACGCCACTCTTCTTTTACTTGATAAAAGTAACGTGACAAGACAATATGTGGATAAATTCCTGATACTTAACCATATTATCAGCGGTCAGACAATCGAAGTTTCCTCTATGGACCTCTTGATAGACTTTGTAAAAACAGGACTTGGAATAGGCTGTGTGATCAAAGAATTTGTAGAAAAGGAACTGGCGGAAGGATCACTTACACTTATTGAGACAAAAGAAAAAATTCCGGCCAGAAAGATCGGTTATGCATATTCATCCATAAGAAAAGTAAACAGAACCGTAACTCGCTTCCTGAATGGTTTGGAATCAAAATAATAATGAATTATATTTAGTATAAAAAGTACCCCGAATCCATCCGGGGTACTTCCCTATAATGCAAAAACGCTCCGCCAGGATCGCACTGCGGCGATGCGGTAATTGTCTGCTTCGCAGACCCGCCGCAGGCGGAATTTCGCAAAGCAAAATTCTTTTTTACTTTGGAGAATCCTTAATTATTTCTTTTCCCTGGATTTTAAGCTGTTCTCTCAGCTCCTGCAGTTCTTGCTGCATACGCTGTAATTCAGCTCTTTCTTCCTCCAACTTCTTCTGTTCTTCAGCCAATTTTGCGGCATTTTCTGCCTCCATTTCAGAGCGATACTGTTTAAATAATTTCACACAATCTGAGGTACGAAGTGCGATAAGAATAAGGAAGGGGACAAGGATCAACAGAATATAACCGGGTACTGTTTTCAGGAAGTTAAATAATCTGCCGATTACGGGTATCTTCATACGATATTGTCCGATGATGTCGTTGTAGGAAACTACATATTCGTCATCTACACCCGTGGTGGTGCCATAAGTAACAAATCCGGGATTTCCCTTGGCGTCAACAGTTTTACTACGTATTTTATGTGTAATGGTTTGGCCGAAGCTGTCAGGGTTCTGTGATATATAACTGATAATATCACCTTCCTGTAACGTCTCCGGATCAGTTTCCTTTATCAGGATCAGATCGCCTGCACTGAAATCAGTAGCACTCATGGAATCGGACATTACAATATATACTTTATATCCAAAGATGCTTCTGTCACTGCGATTAAACGTTGTCACCGAAACCACAGTAAAAATTAACATAAATATTGTTAACACAACCAATAGTATGGTTAAAACATTTTTAATTCTATCCCAAGTCTTCTTCATGTTTAAGTCTCCTTATTCGAAAGATTTATCCGGATTGTTGGCACTCTGTACCGCATCCTCGTCCACATACCAGGTAAAATCTGCCACCAGCGGAAGGTTCTTCTTTTCTCAGAAAAAGAATCCTGCTCCCTCATGCAGATATCCACCGCTAAGATACAATTTTTTAACTTCTCTCTGCAAGCTTGTCTCTTCCGGAAGCAGGCTGTAGTCCTGAGGAAGTATCGACAGCGCAGGAAAAACAAACTCAAATACCAGCTGTCCGGAGCTTGGGAAGGGTACTCTGATAAAGTCTTCCTGAAAACCCAGAATATTTGAGGTAGGCTTTAAAATATGCTGAAGTTCAGCAGACATCAGCCATGAACTGCAAAAGAAAGCCTTGTACTCCAATTCAGGATAACACTCTGCCATCACCCTTCTGGCACGTTCATATGACTTATGAATTGCATCTCTATCAAAGCTTCCATCCGGCGGAATATGAATCCGCAACACCGGATCCTGAGAAGACAGACATAGTTGCCATTCATCCTTGGGCAAAACTGTTACTTCCCTGTTTACAAGACCCTCTGTTACGCTGTGTCCTGTCACGGTGTTTTCAGTTTCTGTGATCTTTGCCAAGAAGCTACCTTCCGGATCGGTATGCCCCACTGAGCCCAGCATCCTGCCACTAGCATGTACTTCCAGATAATCTGCTAAAATGCGCAAATTACCTTCTCTGTTCTTATACACACGCACTCCCGGCAGATACTTTCCGGGAAGGTCGTATTTAAACCGTTCAATCCGTATCAGCTTATTATGTAGTAGTCGATTGATCCAAATAAGTCTCCCAAAATCAAACATTGGCCTGCTGCATTTTTCTACACAATAATCATATTCATTCATGGTAGATATGATCACATCCACCGGCACATTTCGTCCTCTTAAATATGCCAGATTCTCCGGAATTCTGGGAAGCGCTGCAAATAAATGCAGGAAATCATATTCTATACCTTCCCCTTTGGGAGCCTGATACTCTTCGTACGGCAAGTGTTCATTCTGACACACCCACACCTCCAGTAAGCATATCAAAAGAACCATAGCTTCCTTGTCACGAATCTTTTTGGCGGCTTCTAGAATCATTTTACGATAAGAAACCAGTACGTTACAGCTATCCAATGTTTTTGTAATAAAATCATCAGATAATATTTTGGCGGCATGTTCCCGCCAGAAATCCTGTATCTGCTCATAGATTTCCGGGAACGATGGCGGCACCCTTTCCAGACCAAGTTGTTCACACATCTCTGTTGTGTTCATTTCCGGTTTCTGCCTTTCCTTCCCCTTATCAATATATTAACAGATTACACTCAGACTTATATAAGTGTATCATAACACATTCGAAATTTCAGGTCAACAATATAACAACTAGTGGTGTTTCCGTATGTCTCTCTTGTTGATACAGTTCCACAAAGTCAAATTTGTACTGGTAGATGTAATTCTGAAAAATACCCTCCTTACCGGAGTATCCAGCAAAGAGGGTACATATCAATGCCTCAATTTTTTTCTTCAGGGGATTATTTGAAGACCTTAGTCGATTACTTTAAAAATCAGTTATTGATCAGCTTATCTTCTTCATTGTTCCAGCTGTACAGCTTACGAACTTCTTCGCCAACTTTCTCAGCGGGATGCTCAGCGGCAAGCTTTCTCATAGCCTTGAAGTGAACCTGCTTACCTGCATCAGACATATCCAGCAGGAAATCTTTTGCAAAGGTACCGTCCTGAATATCGGACAGGATTTTTTTCATAGCTTTCTTGGTTTCATCAGTGATGATCTTAGGTCCGGTAATATAGTCACCGTACTCAGCGGTGTTGGAGATAGAATATCTCATTCCTGCAAAACCACTCTGATAGATCAGGTCAACAATGAGTTTCATTTCATGAATACACTCAAAGTATGCATTTCTGGGATCATAACCTGCCTCAACAAGAGTCTCAAAACCCGCCTGCATCAGAGCACAGACGCCGCCGCAGAGAACTGCCTGCTCACCAAACAGGTCTGTCTCAGTTTCAGTACGGAAGTTGGTTTCCAGAACGCCGGCTCTTGCACCGCCGATACCAAGAGCATATGCAAGTGCCATATCCTGAGCCTTACCGGTAGCATCCTGCTCTACAGCGATCAGACAAGGAACACCTTTGCCGGCCTGATACTCACTTCTTACAGTATGTCCGGGTCCCTTAGGTGCGATCATGGTAACGTCAACATTCTTGGGAGGTACGATACAACCGAAATGAATGTTAAAGCCATGAGCAAACATCAGCATATTGCCCTCTTCCAGATTGGGCTCGATATCGTTCTTGTAAAGATCAGCCTGTTTTTCATCGTTGATCAGAATCATAATGATGTCAGCCTGCTTAGCTGCCTCGGCTGCGGTATATACTTCAAAGCCCTGTGCAACAGCCTTTGCCCAGGATTTGGAGCCTTCATACAGACCGATGATTACGTGGCATCCGGAATCCTTCAGGTTCAGTGCATGAGCATGTCCCTGGCTGCCGTAGCCGATAATAGCAATGGTCTTGCCCTCTAATAAAGAAAGATTACAATCTTCCTGATAAAAAATTTTAGCCATTTTAAAATCCTCCGTTAAATAAATAAATTTATAACTGATAGGTTATTATCCCTAAAGCTAACTGATTAATCTCTCATCGATATCAATCGATATAAGTAACATTATCGCTGCCGCGTCCAAGCCCTGCAATTCCTGTTCTGGCAAGTTCAAGGATTTCATATCCTCCCAGCAGATTGATAAATGCTTCAATTTTACTTTGGTTACCGGTAAGTTCAATGATCAGACTGTCAACTGAAACGTCAATAATCTTGGCACGGAAAATGTCGGTTACAGCGATCACTCCCTGTCGCTGTTCGGCAGTAGCCTTAATCTTGATCATAATGAGCTCACGGTATACACTTTCATCCGGTTTGAGTTCTTTGATATCACGGACGTCAACAAGCTTTGCAACCTGCTTCTCAATCTGTTCCAGAATCACGTCATCTCCTGAAGTAACGATTGTAATCCTTGTGAATCTGGGATCAGAAGTGGTTCCGGCAGTAATGCTCTCAATGTTGTAACCGCGACGGGAAAACAATCCTGCGATACGACTCAAAACTCCTGAGGTGTTGTCAACAAGTAATTGAAAAACTTTCTTCTGCATAAAAAATATCCTCTCATGATAAACTCAACCAATCTTGTACATTTTAGCAAGATAAAGCGTTAATGTCAACACCAATGTGCTTATTAGTCATCATTTTCCATGCATCTCATGAGGGCAAGCGTTCCGGTACGGGCCACTTCCACGATACTGATAGACTGGAACATATTCAGCAAAAGCTTAATCTTTTCCGGAGAGTCACAGATCTGGATCATCATATAATGCTTGGACATATCTACTATCTGTGCTTTCATGATTTCGCAGATCTCCATGATATCACGGCGATTGTTCTTATTGTATTTGATTTTTACCAGCATAAGCTCACGGCTGATGCTTTGGGAATCATCAAAGGTTTTTACTTTAATGACATCCAGTTTTTTGTTCAGCTGTTTTTCGATCTGTTCAATGGTGCGCTCGTCTCCATTTGATACAATGGTCATACAGGAAACATCCGGATCATCTGTCTCTCCTACTGCCAGACTGTCAATATTAAAGCATCTTCTGGAGAAAAGTCCTGCAACTTTACAGAGGACACCGGAACGGTTTTCAACTAATACAGAATAAATTCTTTTTCTGATCATATCCGTTTCCTCCTTATTTCACAAGATCCATAGGATCAATCATGCATTCCATCAGCACGGACTCATCATTCTCAAGAAAAGTATCCAGATCTTCGTTGATGTGTTCCATATTGAATACACGCTGAAATTTCATTCCATATGCCGCTGCAATCTTTTCAAGGTCCGGACTGCCGGAAAGATCAACAACAGAATAATTGTCCTTATATGTATAATGCTGATACTCTCTTACCATGCCAAGGTAATTGTTCTTCATTACAACGATCTTAACAGGAATATTATGCTGGCGCATGGTGGCAAGTTCCATCATGGACATTTGGAAAGAGCCATCTCCGCAGACAGCCACAACCTGACGATCAGGTGCAGCAACCTTTGCACCCATGGCAGCGGGAATAGAATAACCCATGGTTCCCATACCACCTGATGTAAAGAATTTCCCATTTTTTACAATGTGATAGGTACAGGACCAAATCTGATTCTGGCCAACGTCCGCTACATAAATTCCGTTATTTTTCATTTTGCGTGAAAGAATATCTATAAATACAGCGGGATCCACATAATCAGGATTGGGCTTACGCTTTTGTTCCATAGTGGAGCGATACTCTCTCATGGTATTGACCCACTCATCATGGCAACAATCGATCTCTTCCTTTGCAATATCCTCAAAAATACACTTAGCATCGCCAACAAGAGGAATGGTGGGACCGGCATTTTTGCCAATTTCAGCAGGATCCACATCAATATGTACCAAAACTTTGTTCTGTGTGATCAGTCCCGGTTGACTTACCGCACGATCGGCCACTCTTGCTCCAACCATGATCAGAAGATCAGATTCATTCATTGCACGGTTAGCACAAGGTCGGCCATTGTTGCCAACCATACCGAAATACATGGGATGTTCCGAAGGCATTACTCCGATTCCCATCATAGTAGACACCACGGGAATCTGATATTTCTCAGCAAAGGATCGAATTTCTTCCTCGGCATTGCTTAAAAGCACACCGCCGCCAACACAGATAATCGGACGCTCAGCCTTTTCCAGTTCTCGAACCACTTTTTTGATTTGAACCATATTCCCTTTCACCGTGGGTTTATAGGTTCGCATACTGATCTCTTCCGGATACTTGAATTTATTGATAACTGCGTTCTGAATATCAATAGGAATATCAATGAGAACCGGACCTTTTCGACCGCTGTTGGCAATATAAAATGCTTCTTTAAATACTTTTGGTATTTCGTTTACATCTTTAATCAAATAACTGTACTTTACAAAAGACTCAACAGCACCTGTGATGTCTGCCTCCTGAAACACATCACTGCCCAAAAGATCGCTTCGAACCTGGCCGGTGATACAAACAAGGGGAATACTGTCTGCAAATGCAGTGGCAATACCTGTGATTACATTCGTTGCACCGGGGCCGGACGTAACAGCACACACACCGGGCTTTCCTGTAACTCTTGCAAGACCGCTGGCTGCATGTGCAGCGTTCTGCTCTGTGCGTATCAGAATTGTCTGAATATCTGAATCTAAAATACTATTAAAAAACGGACAGATGGCAACACCGGGATAACCGAAAACGACATTGACGCCTTCAGCTTCAAGGCATTTGATTATGGCATCCGCACCTATCATAATAAGGCCTCCTAACTAATAACATATATACGATTGACATTTTAACACATTAAAGCAGGAACGCGCAACAGTTATTTATGAATTAACAGAAAAATCCAACAACTTCCTGGCTAAACGAACTGCTCCTGCAGCGTCTGCAGCATAACCGTCAGCTCCAATTTCATCTGCAAAATCTTCTGTAATCACTGCTCCGCCAATCATCACCTTGACAGAAGGTGCTTTTTCCTTTACAAGCGAGATCACATCACGCATACGCTGCATGGTTGTAGTCATCAATGCAGACAGGGCTATAATATCGGCGTGTTTATTGATTGCTTCTGCGACAATATTCTCTGCAGGCACGTCTTTTCCCAGATCGATCACCGTGAGACCATAATTTTTAAGCATCAGGGTTACAAGGTTCTTTCCAATATCATGAATATCTCCCTCAACGGTAGCAATGACAGCAACCGGCTTCTGTTCTGCTTCTGTTTCCCTTAAAAGATATGGTTCCAGCACACTGATTGCATTTTTCATGGCTTCTGCACTTGCGATCAGCTGCGGCAGGAAATACTTCCCTTTATCAAAATAATCGCCTACAAGATTAATGGCAGGAAGAAGCCCTTCGTTCAAAAGTTTTGACGAATCTTCCCCTTTATCAACAGCATCTTGTGTTATGGAAACAATACCTTTCTTGTCCCCTTTTAAAACTGCTTTTCTAAGTTTTTGAATGTGCTCTGAAAGCGACTCGGATTCAGCACTCTTTTCAATATGAAAGGAATGTTCCTTCTTCTCTTCTGAAGAACATGCTGTTTTATGGGTATTCGTCTGCGCCATTGCCTTGGCCTGTTCTTCTCTTCTTTCTTTTATTGAGGCTACTCCTTCAATATAACGGATATCAGATCCCTCTTTATTGAGAAGCAGATCCGTTGCCAGCGCACAGCTTACCAAAAGATCTTGAGAAGGATTTGCAATCGCCATCGTGAGTCCTGCCTGAATTGCCAGGGTTAAAAAGGATGCATTGATATAACTTCTTTCCGGCATCCCAAAAGAAATATTGGAAAGGCCGCAAATGGTGGCGAGCCCCAGTTCTTTACAATAACGGATGGTTTCCAATGTCTCTAAAGCAGCCTGTTTGTTTGCACCAACTGTGGTCACCAGTCCGTCAACAATGATATCATTCTTAGTAAGACCGAGAGACAATGCCCTTTCAACAATGGTATGAATGATCTGTTTCTTTTCATCCAGATTTTCCGGAAGTCCTTTGTCAGAAAGCGGTAGCAGGATAAACATTGCACCATAGCGGGCAGCAAGAGGTAAAAGCTTTTCAAACTTTTCTTTTTCCAGAGAAACGGAATTGATCAAAGCTCTGCCCGGATACTGTCTCAGCGCTTCCTCCAAAACCTCTACATGGCTGGAATCCAGACAAAGTGGTAAGTTTGTGACACAGGATACCTCTCTGATTGCTTCCAACATCATTTTCTTTTCGTCAATGCCGTTCATACCCATATTAATATCGAGTATACTTGCACCGCATAATTCCTGTTCTTCTGCATAAGCTCTGACAAGTTCCATACTGCCGTCCCGCAGACTTGCCTGCAGTGTTTTTTTGCCGGTGGGATTGATTCTCTCTCCTACAATGATAAAATTCTGGTCTGTATTAAAAGAAACCGTCATTCGCTCTGAAGTAAGATATCTCAGTGATGACTCTTTATACTCTTTCGGTGTCAAATTTTTGGTGGCATTTTTCAGCATTCGGATATATTCCGGAGACGTGCCACAGCAGCCGCCTAAAATGGTTGCACCGCTCTCTGCCAGTAACACCATCTCATCTGCGAACTGTTCTGCATTCATGCTATAACAGGTAATGCCATTAGCATCTGTCATGGGAAGTCCGGCATTTGGCTTGGCAATCACGGGAATGCCGGAAACGGATGACATGGTTTTGATGACTTCCTGCATTTGGGCGGGTCCGGTGGAGCAATTTGCACCGATAGCAGCTGCCCCTAGTTTTGAAAGAACAACAGCCGCCGTTATTGCATCCGTTCCAAATAAGGTTCTTCCGTCCTTTTCAAAGGTCAGAGTTACCATCACAGGCAATTTTGATACTTCAGATGCAGCTATCAGTGCTGCTCTGGCCTCCTGAAGACTCATCATTGTCTCGACCACCAGGAGATCTACGCCCGCCTGATCCAGATAGCGAATCTGCTCCTTATATACATCGACAAGTTCTTCAAACTCCATGGTGCCAACAGGTACCAACTGTCTGCCGGTCATGGTGAGATCTCCGGCAATCAATACCTTACGTTCCGTACTTTTAGCGGCTTCTGCACTGATGCCGACCAGCTGTGTGATCATTTCTTCCATCTTATCTTCCAGATGATACTCTGAAAGTTTGATTCTGTTTGCTGAAAAGGTAGGACAATACAATATATCTGTACCAGCCAGTACATACTCTTTCTGCAGTGCCAGACAAACCTCTCTATGTTCAAGGATCCATTGTTCCGGACATACACCGGCAGGCATGCCCGCCTTCATAAGATTGGAACCTGTTGCTCCGTCCAAATACCGTATGGAACCATTCATAAATTGTTGGAATTCATTGCGATTCATTATAAAACTCCTTTTTTCATTATTACATTAAATCTAAACACTTTTTTATGAAAAAATCAATATCTAAATATATTTTAAACTCTGTTTTCCTAAATAAGTTGAAAAATGTCATAAAATATGTTAGATTTATAAGGTGAACTATCTATTGGGAGGAATTACAATTGAAAAAGTATATCATTACGATAGTTTTGACTATCTTATCATGCCTTTTTTTAACCGGCTGCGGAGAAGATCCTGAACTTACCAGATTCAAAACGAACTTTGAAAATTTTTGTATTAATTTATCAACCCTTGACACTTCCATCAACAAAATCAATCCCGAAGCAGATAATGCCACAGATAAGCTTATCACTTATATGAACCAGATGGATGATCAGTTCAAGGCTCTTGCAACTTTGGAATTTCCGGAAGACTTCAAATATCTGGAAGAATTGGCCGATGAGGCGAGCAAGTATATGACTGAAGCAGCTTCATCCTATGAGGAAGCATATGCCGATGATACCTTTGATCAGGCCATGTCAGACTATGCATTCAAGAATTATAAGAGAGCTTACAAACGTATTCAGATCATGCTGATCTATCTTCACGGAGATGAGCCCAGAGAAGAAGATCTGTTAAGTGAATAAACAAATAACGAAAGCCCGCTGCAGCAATACAGCGGGCTTTACCATTTCTTTGGACTAATTTAAAATCTTAATACTGCCGAGAATAGGGATCTCATTCTCTTTATCCTGTGCTGCGCCGATGATACCAATTACCATTCCCAAGAGAACAAGTATCTCTACGATCAGAGACAGGATACCGCCAATCAAAGGAATTACATTGAAGATGCCGCCAATGATGCTGACAAGGGCAATAACAAGCCCCTGATTCAGATGAAACTTAGCACCTTTCTTATCGCCCAAAAGATAAGCAATGACCCAGCCAATGATTGTAAGATAAGCTACGATACCGGTTAATTTTTTGTCCATAATGATACTCCTTTCATTTATAGTGTAACTCCGTGCCTTAGTCTGAGATAGTTTCTGACCAGGCAATTTACAACGATGATAATCAATGCGACATACAGATACCGGCTACGGAATCTGATGCCTTTGATGCGTCCTCTGCTCAAAACTGACAGCAGTTGACTCATCATAAATACTACATATATCAAAACAGCATATATCACCAGAGGATGATACTGTATTGAAAGAATCAAGTCTCCGCGTAACAGTGAATAAAAAGCTCTGCTCCCGCCGCATCCCGGGCAATACAGCCCAATTAGTCTGTCGAAGATACATCCATGAAAAGGCATCACCGGATATATCAACCATATATATAACCCGTATAATAATGCACCTAATGGCAATGCTGCGAGACCCCAATAAAATAACAGCCTCTCCGTACTATTTGATTTCAGGCATGATTTCATTCAGCATCTCCTGATACATGGGATCCTTCATCATTTCTTCAATGATCACCTGAAACATCCCTGCCATTAATAACATAAGGATTGAAAGCAGGATTCCGATGATAGAGCAGACGATGCCTGCGACACCCATACCACTCTTACTGTGCTTTCTGGAAAGGATTGATACGATCAGTCCGACTATGCCGGACAGCAAACCGTAGATTCCGAAAATACAGCTGCCAAGAATGGAGATAATTCCAAGTATCATACCTGCAATGGCCAATCTGTTGTCCTGATTCTGTTTTTCCATGTCTTGTACCTCCATTAACAGATATGACGCTCTGCAGTGATGCGGAGCGCCATATTGGTTAATACTTTGTATTAAACTCTCTCTTCCTTAGCATCGTTAAATGCCTGCTGGATCTTCGCCTTAACATCAGCATCCTTCTCCATAGCAAGCTGATGTCTTACTCTGGTTCTCATATACTCGGTATTGATGGTCAGAGCAGCCTTACAAGCTGTCAGTCTGATGTCTGCATCTTCATTATCAAGATAATGTGTGATATAGTTACGGGAACTCTCATCGCCGATCTTGCCAAGAGCTGTCAGCGCACTGATCAGAGCTTCTTTATCTGCTTTCTTTAACAGTTTAATAATAGCATCGCTCTTATTCTTTGCAGAGAGTTTTTCAATTTTTGCAAGAATCTTAAGGTTACTCATATGTATGCCTCCTGAATAGATAATAATATACAAATAATACTTTATCTTGAAAATATGAACAAAGTGTGTACAAATTATAAAAAAACAATAAATCCTTAGTTAAAAATGCGGTTTACCTTTTTATCATTTTAAAGAATAAAGAGAATCACAATAATTCAACTTCTTTTGGAAAACCAACGGAATGTCAAGGGCCACACGCACACTGCAAATACCACAATAATAAAATATCTGATTGCTGTTGCGATATGATGGCCGCCAAACAGAGGATTAAGGATAGGCTTCAGTCCCGCCTTTAACAGAAGAACCAGCACCAGTCCCATAACAATCTTCAGAATCTGCGCCCACCATACAGCCTTAACTTCGAAACGGATATATTTGTGCTCAATAGCGTAACAAATCAGCATAGCCACACTGCAACCAAACAAAAGATATGCATTTTTAATACCTGATTCCAGATTATGGGGATCAATGTCTGCGGGCCATTTTGCAAGTTCCACATAGATCACATATCCCAGTGAGCAAAGAATCAGGGCACCTATCATAAGATACATAATCTTAGGATTATTCTTCGCTTTCTGAAATACAGGATACAGCGCAAATACCAATATTGTTCCATATACAAGAGATACCAGAACATCTGCAGGAGTGTGAACACCGAGATACATACGGGACAGTCCCGTAAGCAGTATCAGGACGATACAGATCGCTCTCACAATCTTTTTGCGGGAAACTCTCGCAATACAGCCAAGGGAAGCGGTGGCACTCTGCGTATGACCGCTGGGGAAGGAATAGCCACCGGCGTCAGCTCTTGCTGATTCCACAATGGTAAATTCCGGATCGCGTACCCAAGGTCTGGGAATCCGGCAAAATAATTTTAAAAACTGATTTATGATGGTTCCGATGAATCCAACTGTCAGAAGATAATAGCCATCTTCTTTGCTGAAACACCAAAATATAATGATCGCGATAGCCAGAAATAATGTTTCGCTCCCAAGGTGCGTGATAACAGAAAAGAATGCATCGAGAACGGGATTACGAATACTCTCTAAAAAATATAATACTGACATGATTTTTTTCTCCTCTCATAGAAAGATATCTTCAGGCGTTTGCGAAACACAGTTGCCGACTGCCGGAGCAATGGCTGTTCCGCTTCATGGACGCTCCCGCTCCGTGAAAATGCGTAGCGGTACTAAGCTCAGACTGTAGCCTGCGGCTTTGTTTCGCTAAGTACCGACGCTTTTCAAGGCCAATCAGCCGGAACAACCATTGCTCCGGCAGTCGGCAACTGAGTTTCGCAAACGCCTAAATATGTATTTATGCTTCCAAGGAATACTCTTCCTCCGATCTGATCTTTTTGATCCATTTACCGCTCCTCAAGCGGATCACACACCAAAAAGCCTTAAGTACCTGATCGATCTTCAGGAAAAAATAGATCCAAAATGCCGGCAGATGTAACACGATACCGGCTAAAATACCAAGAGGTATAGAAGCAATCCAAAGAAATACGTTGTCCGCCACCATCAGAACCTTCGTATCGCCGCCACCTCTCAGCACTCCCTTTGTCATGATACTGTTGGTTGCCTGAAATGCTACAATGATACTGATGGAAAGCATCAGCTGTGAGGCAATGGATTTCGTATCCGGCGATAAATTGTAAGCATGAATAACCGGTGTGCTGATCAGCATGATCACTCCCGCAGAAAGAAGACCGAATATTAATCCGAGGCCAAGGAATGCATAACCTTGTCTGTGCGCCTTCTCCCGGTCTCCTTCACCTAAAGTATATCCGGTAACAATAGCTCCTGCCTGTGAAAATCCCTGAATCAGGACGGAGCTTAGCTGCTGCGTCACTGCGGTCACAGCATTGGCGGCTACAAAGCTCTCTCCCAGTCTTCCGATGACCATTGCAACAGAATTGTTGCCAAGAGCAAGGATACCGTCACTGATCAACACAGGAATACTAATGCGTATGTACTCCTTCCAAAGATTTCCCACCGGCTTAAAGAGATCCTTAATCCGGAAACCTATCTCCTTATCTTTTATGAAAAGATATCCACAAATAATGGAAAATTCAAATATACGTGCAATCAATGTACCGACTGCTGCACCGGCTACACCCATTTGAGGACAACCGAATTTACCGAAGATAAACAAATAATTGGCCCCAACGTTCACAAAAAAAGCACCAATCGACGTATAGAGCGGTATCTTTACTTGTCCCACGTTTCTGAGAACAATGGTACAGGTAAGCGAAAGACCGAGAAGGAAATAGCTGACAACGGAATATTTCAGGTATTCAATGCCATGCCCGATAATAGGTGTTTCAACTGTATAGATACGCATAATCTGTTCCGGAATCAGAATGGTAACCACACAAAACAGTGTCGCCATGATAAGGCATAATCTCAACATGATGGAAACTGTCTTCTTCAGGGAGGAAACCTCTTTCATACCATAGTATCTTGAAACAAGTACGGATGCTCCCATGCCGATACCCATGCAGAAAATCTGAAAAATAGTTATAAATTGATTTGCAAGGGAAACTGCGGAAAGCTCTGTTTCTCCCACTATACCAATCATGATGGTATCCATCATATTTACGCCTGTAGTGATAAGCCCCTGCAAGGCAATGGGGATTGCAATGCTGCACACTGTCTTATAAAATTTTTTATCCTTTACATACAGACCAAACATAACAAAACCTTCTTTTCTTTCAATCTTGTAATATTATAACTGAATTGATCCGTTTTCTCAAGAGATTTGACTAAAAACGGATGTATTTAAAGTGGCTTAGGTATTGTAATTCATTAATCTGTTTACTATAATTATTTATAACATTGTAATAGGAGCATCCCATGGAATACGGTAAATTTAAAATAACAAAAAACAAATTCATATGGATAGCGCTTATAGTTGCAGCCTTCCTGGTAAATATGAAAAGTATTTTCAATGATTATGACGCAGATGCCGGCTATGCCGTAGCCATGGCATATCGCATGATTCAGGGCGACAATATGTTTTCTTTGATGCGGGAACCACACCAGACATCTGCCTTTTTAAGTGCTCTTCTGATTAAGCTTTACCTGATGTTGACCGGTACAGTCACTGGCGTAGTATTGTTTCTCCAGTTCTCAGGCGTATTGATAAAGACAATTATTACCGTATTTCTTTTTAAGTCCATGAAGCCTTATATCAGGAAAGATATCCTTTCTTTTATTTGTCTTTACTTCATTTCAGTAACCCCCAAAAGTATTGCGCTGCCCGAGTTTTCCAATATGTTAATCTGGTTCTCGGTCTGTGCCACTTGCTGTCTTATCAGATATCTGAACAGCGAAGAAAAGGCATTATGGTTGATTGTATCTGCGCTGTTCCTTTGCCTTACCATCCTCTCCTATCCCTCTGCAATTATATTGTTTCCTGTAATCCTACTACTTTTGTATCGATATGGCAAAAGAAAATGGCCTTCTATCCTGATCTTTTCGTCTGTATGCTTTGCAGTCGGTGGTCTCTATCTTTTATACTTCATTAACCGAATGGGATTAAGCGGTCTTATAAAAAATATCACAAACATATTTGTCAGCGACAGTTTTCATCAACAGACTTTTACAGACAAATTCATCACATATGCTGGACAATCCGTCATCGTAATATGCTATCTGATTATGGTTGCACTCATTTCATTTATCCTGTACCTGATGTTTAAATTCATTTTCGGAAAGTCAGGAAAACCCATCACTGCCATTCATTGGGGTATCTGCTTTTTTATAGTATTGTTTATATGGGATCTGATGCAAACATTATCGGTTCATATGGAATATGATTACAGACCACCTGTTTCAGTTGCATTGATACTATTTTCACTTTATTCTATAAAGTATTGTTCGGAAGAGGACAAAAAGTTATTTAATGTTGGTATGGGTTTGAGCCTTACCACATTTGTAGCGGTATTGCTTTTGACCAACTGGGACTTTATGGCAACGCTCAATTTCCTGATACCTGCAGTCATGTTCTCCTTCCTTCCAATTATCAAATGGCTCGAACAGCATACAGTTAGCCAATCAAAATCTTGGAAATATAGTCTTATCATACTTTTTTGCGGATTGACAATATTTCATAACGGTTATCTTGCCAAAGCAATGAACACACAAAAGCTCAGCTTTTATGAAATTGGCGGAATTGTAAAAAGCGGACCTGCCATGGGAATTGTCTCAGAATACATGGGACCATATCTGTTTAACGCAACAATGCAGGAGTGGGAACAATATATCGAAGACAGCGATAAAGTGTTGATTGTGAGCGAGGGAAGCTGTGATCCTATCCAATATCTGTTTAAAAATGTTGAGATCAGTACACTTTCTACCATAAGTACACCGACTTATGATGAAAAATTGTTTGAGTATTGGGAAACATATCCGAACAAAATCCCCGATGTTGTAATTTTGGATTGCTGGTACGGAGAATTGAGAGTGAGTGAAGACAATGTTGTTCTGAAATGGCTTAACGATCATTATCCGCAGATCGAATCTGTTGACGGACTGTTTTGGAGATATTATAGAATTAAATAGGATAAAAAAGCGCAGGTCAAATGCCTGCGCTTTTTATCGTTCAATTATATATTTATCAGAACTTGCCTTCTTTTGCTGCTTCTTCCAGAGAAACTGCAACTGCAACTGTCATACCAACCATAGGGTTGTTACCTGCACCGATGAGACCCATCATCTCAACGTGAGCGGGAACGGAGGAGGAACCTGCGAACTGTGCATCGGAGTGCATACGTCCCATGGTATCGGTCATACCGTAGGAAGCAGGACCTGCAGCCATGTTGTCGGGATGAAGGGTACGGCCTGTACCACCGCCGGATGCAACAGAGAAGTACTTCTTACCCTGCTCCAGACACTCTTTCTTGTAAGTACCTGCAACGGGATGCTGGAATCTGGTAGGGTTGGTGGAGTTACCGGTGATGGAAACGTCAACACCTTCCTTGTGCATGATAGCAACGCCTTCAAATACATCGTTAGCACCGTAACAGTTAACCTTTGCACGAAGTCCTTCGGAATAAGACTTGCGATATACTTCCTTAACAGTGTTGGTGTAAGGATCGTACTCGGTCTCTACGAAGGTAAATCCGTTGATACGGGAGATGATCTGAGCTGCATCTTTACCAAGACCGTTCAGGATAACGCGTAAGGGTTTCTTACGAACCTTGTTAGCCTTCTCTGCGATACCAATTGCACCTTCAGCTGCTGCAAAGGACTCATGACCTGCCAGGAAACAGAAGCACTCGGTCTCCTCTTCCAAAAGCATCTTACCAAGGTTACCATGGCCAAGACCTACCTTACGGGTGTCAGCAACAGAACCGGGAATACAGAAAGCCTGAAGACCTTCACCGATTGCTGCAGCAGCGTCAGCTGCTCTTCTGCAGCCTTTCTTGTTAGCAATAGCTGCACCTACAATGTATGCCCAACAAGCATTCTCAAAGCAGATAGGCTGAATGCCTTTGATCTGATTGTAAACATCAAGACCTGCATCTTTTGTGATTTTCTCAGCTTCTTCGATAGAAGCGATGCCGTAGCTATTTAAAACAGAATTGATTTTGTCAATTCTTCTTTCATATGATTCAAATAATGCCATTTCAAACGTCCTCCTATCTTATTCGTGTCTCGGATCAATGATCTTAACTGCATCAGCAACACGGCCGTACTGACCCTTAGCCTTTTCCCATGCGGTATTGGGATCATCACCCTTCTTGATAAAGTCGGTCATCTTGCCAAGACTTACGAACTGGTAACCGATGATCTGATCATCAGCATCCAGAGCGATACCGGTAACATAACCTTCAGCCATCTCAAGATAGCGGGGACCTTTTTTCAGAGTACCGTACATGGTACCAACCTGACTTCTCAAGCCCTTACCAAGGTCTTCCAGACCTGCACCAACAGGCAGACCATCCTCAGAGAATGCACTCTGGGAACGACCGTAAACGATCTGAAGGAAAAGCTCTCTCATAGCGGTATTGATAGCGTCACAAACAAGGTCTGTGTTCAGAGCTTCCATAACAGTTCTGCCGGGAAGGATTTCAGCAGCCATAGCTGCGGAATGAGTCATACCGGAGCAGCCGATGGTCTCAACCAGCGCTTCCTGGATGATACCCTCTTTCACATTCAGAGTCAGCTTGCAGGCGCCCTGCTGAGGAGCACACCAGCCAACACCGTGAGTCAGACCGGAAATATCTTTAACTTCTTTTACTTTTACCCATTTTGCTTCTTCAGGGATAGGTGCACAACCGTGACTAACACCCTGAGCTACCGGGCACATTTCTTCCACTTCTTTTGAATAAATCATGTGAAATCTCCTTTCAAATTCTGATTATCTTTAGATGCAAAATACACATCATAATCACCGCTAACATTCTCTCATATTTGCGACAAAAAATCCAGTGTTTTTTATAAAAATAACACATTATATTAATTGTTTAATACCTGTATCGCGCCACAGACCGCCAAAACGTTCGGACAAATGATCATAGGTTGTCTCAACAGTGTAACCGTCCAAACGCTTTGTTCCGTAAGTATTTGCCGCATCGGCTTCAGGAACCATTTTATAGGTGATGGCAACCTTTGCGGGACTCATGATTTCGGGCATATTAAATGTTTCACCGGAAACCAATCTCTCCACTGCACGTTTTGCATGGTTATAAACCACTTGTTGTCCTTTTTCAGCTGATAGACAGAGAGCTGACTGACGTCCTAAGCCCTGTTTAACCATTGCCGTTTCCACGTTCCCAAGGAATTCTCTGGCTTCTATACACACTTTGTCATCACCGGATACCATTACAACGGGAACACCGCTTTCCGCTGCAATTTCGGCGTCTACTCCCAATTCTCCATAGGGTTTTCCGTTAACTTTAAAACAATGCCAGGAAGCGCTGGTAAAAGTATGCTCTAACAGGCCGCGATCCGTACCTGCCATGGCATGATATCCCAGTAAAAACATGCCGTCCACAGATTCATCAAGAAAAGGAAATCTGGGCTGATGCGGTGCTCCAGAAATCAGCTTTGCGCGGGGATCCATATTTTCCACAAGAATATTGAGACCGGTACAGTGCATATCTACAACGATAACTTCGTCTGCTCCACCGTCAAATGCGCCTCTAACAGCTGCATTAACATCACCGGTTGTCAATCTCTGACCGATTGCGTACATTCTGCGGTCATCCAATAAATAATCCGGATGATCAATACAGCTGATACCTTCCATGTCTACAGAAATGTAAATTTTCATTCTAAAGTCCTCCTGAATGTAAGATTATAAATTACCTATTACTGTTTCGTTACAACATTTCCTGTTGCCTTAAAAATACTATTAGCCGGAATCACACCTCTGACACAGGACAAAGGATAAATATTGGTATCCCGTCCGATTACGGTACCGGGATTTAATACGCTGTTACATCCAACTTCCACTCTGTCTCCCAGCATTGCTCCAAATTTCTTGAGTCCGGTTTCAGTGAAAGATGTGCTGTCCTTTACAGTCACAAGACTCTTATCACTTTTTACGTTTGAGGTGATAGACCCTGCCCCCATGTGTGCTTTAAATCCAAGAATACTGTCACCTACATAATTATAGTGTGGTACCTGAACTTTATTAAAGAGAATAACATTTTTAAGCTCGGTGGAATTACCCACTACGGCGCCTTTTCCAACAATGGCGTTTCCTCTGACAAAGGCACAGTGACGTACTTCTGCCTCTTCATCAATAATAAGAGGGCCGTTTAAGCAAGCTGTAGGAGCTATTTTTGCACTTTTAGCGATCCAGATGTTATCTCCCCTTTCCTCATAAATGTCTTTTGGAAGGCATTTGCCAAGAGCTATGATAAAATCATGAATCTTTGGAAGTACTTCCCACGGATATGTAATTCCATCAAATAATTCTGATGCGATGGTTTCCTTTAAATCAAACATCTCAGAAATAGTTATCATTTTGATCTCCCTTCATTTTTATAAAAAGGTTCCGCCTGTCTGAATAATCCGAGTAGCACAGACTGATTATTTAACTGCTTAACAATATTAGTTCTTCTACTAACAAAATCATCCAGCTTTTTCATGTATTCGTCCGATGAGATATGTCCCTGTGCCACCATTGTGAGACCTTTTTCCCAGCTTGCAGTAAGCGCAGGATCCAAAAGAGGCCTGATGGAACTGTTGACTACATCGTAAATCATCTCACCCATCAGGGTTGGTGTAAGAACCTGTGTCTTTTTGTTTAAGGAGAGATATTCGATGTTTACCAGTTTTTTCAATATTTCTGCTCTGGTCGCGCTGGTACCGATTCCGCTGCCCTTAATCTGCGCACGCAATTCTTCGTCCTCAATAAACTGTCCAGCATTTTCCATAGTAAGAATGATGCTTCCGGAAGTATACCGTTTGGGAGGAGTTGTCTCGCCTTCCTTGATCTCATAGCCATTAATAGTAAGAACATCTCCTTTTTTCAGCTGCTTCAGACGATTAAGGAGTGCATCATCACATTTGATCTCATCTTCTTTGGAGGTATCTGTTTTATGGCCGGCTACCGTAAGATATCCTTCTTCCAAAAGGACTTTAAAATTGGCAAAGAATTTTTCTTCCTTCATTCTTATGCAAAGAGAAACCTTTTGATACACAGCAGGAGGATAAAAGATACTCAAAAATCTCCTTGTGATCACATCATATACCTTTGCACTGACTGGTGGCAGTGAAGCCAGACTGTTTAATCCCTGGCCGGTTGGAATAATAGCATAATGGTCCGTGATCTGTTTATCATTCACATACCGTGACTTTGCAATATTCTTGTATCTGCCCTCGTTTAGGATTGTGGAGGCAAAACTGCTGACCGGAGAATAATTCCGAAGACCGGAAATGTTTTTATAAATCTCTTTTGATACAGCAGTAGACAAGACACGGGCATCCGTACGGGGATATGTGACCATTTTCTTTTCATACAATTCCTGGACGATGCGAAGCGTCTCATCCGGGCTGATTTTAAATATTTTGGAACACTCATTTTGTAATTCGGCAAGATTATAAAGAAGTGGTGGATTCTTGTTTTCCTTTTTACGTTCAATATTTTCCACAATCGGAAGCGGAACAGGTTCTTGACTCAGATAGTCAATCAGGTATTGCGCATCCTCTCTCTTTAAAAAACCATTTTCTTTATACAGCACGGGAGAAGCAAAATACTTAGATCCTTCCACCGCTTTCCATTCTCCGTCAAACTCATTACCATCCAGGGAAAAAGATCCCAGTACACGGTAAAATGGTGTCTTTACAAAATTCCTGATCTCCCGCTCTCTGTTTACGATCATGCCCAGTACACATGTCATAACACGACCTACGGAGATCACCGCCTTGTCACGATTCAGATAATCCTTAACGTGCCTGCCGTACTTTAAAGTAAGTACTCGTGAAAAATTGATACCCATCAAATAATCTTCTTTTGCGCGAAGATAGGCCGAATCACTTAAGGAATCATATTCCGAAAGATCCTTAGCTTCTTTGATTCCACGCAAAATCTCTTCTTCCGTCTGAGAATCAATCCACACTCTCTTTCTATTTTTTCCTTTGACTCCTGCCAATTGTTCTACAAGACGGTAAATATATTCTCCTTCCCTTCCGGAGTCAGTACAGACATAGATGGTTTCAACGTCAGGTCTGTTTAATAATCCGCTGACAATGTTAAATTGCTTTTTTACATTGTCAATGATCTCATATTTAAACTCTGCAGGAATAAATGGAATCGTATCAAAACTCCATCTGCGCAGGTTTTCATCATAAGCTTCCGGATAGCTCATGGTTACCAGATGACCGACACACCAGGTAACAATCTGCTCTCCGGATTCAATATACCCATCGTGGGAGCCACCGCTAATTTTCAGTGCTTTTGCAAACTCCCTTGCTACACTGGGTTTTTCTGCTATAAATAAGCTTTTACCCACAAAAATCTTCCTTTATTTTAACGATTAAGAGAGAAAGAATCTCTTCTTTCTCTCTATAAAACTGAACTATTTACAAGTGATGTAGCCCTGTGCCTTCAGAAGCTCAGCACAAAGAATAGCACCGCCAGCCGCGCCACGAACTGTATTATGGGAGAGACCAATGAATTTCCAGTCATAGATGCTGTCTTCACGAAGACGTCCGACACTGACACCCATGCCATTCTCATAATCCACATCAAGATTAACCTGAGGTCTGTTATCCTCCTCAAGGTACTGAATAAACTGCTTGGGAGCACTGGGAAGATCAAGCTCCTGAGGAACGCCCTTAAAGTTAACCAGTTTTTCAATCAGCTGCTCTTTGGTAGCTGCTTTTCTCAATTTTACAAATACAGCTGCTGTGTGTCCGTTTAAAACAGGAACACGGATACACTGACAGGTAATCTTGGGAGAGGTAGCAGGTTCGATCACACCGTCTTTGATCTCGCCCCAGATACGCAGAGGCTCTTTCTCACTCTTCTCCTCCTCACCGCCAATGTAAGGAATGATATTCTCAACCATTTCAGGCCAATCCTTAAAAGTCTTGCCCGCACCGGAGATCGCCTGATATGTGGTGGCAACCACCTCATAAGGTTCAAACTCTTTCCATGCAGTCAGTACAGGAGCATAACTCTGGATAGAACAATTAGGCTTAACTGCAACAAATCCTCTTGTAGTGCCGAGACGCTTCTTCTGGAAGTCAATGACTTTCATGTGCTCGGGGTTGATCTCAGGAACAACCATGGGAACATCCGGAGTCCATCTGTGGGCACTGTTGTTGGAAACAACAGGTGTCTCAGTCTTGGCATACTCTTCTTCAATCTTCTTAATCTCATCTTTGGTCATGTCAACCGCACTGAACACAAAATCTACTTCAGCGGCAACCTTCTCCACTTCATTCACGTTCATTACAACAATATCTTTTACAGCTTCCGGCATAGGGGTTGTCATTTTCCAACGATCACCAACTGCTTCTGCATAGGTTTTACCTGCTGAACGGGGACTCGCAGCAATTGTTGTCACTTCAAACCAGGGGTGACCCTCCAAAAGTGCAATAAATCTCTGTCCTACCATACCGGTACCGCCAAGGATACCAACTCTTAACTTGTCACTCATCTTTTTTTCCTCCATTTAAATCAGTATGTTTTATTTCAAAGTATCGAAATCAATTGTTGATCAAATAATCGCGGTTGATTCGGATCACGTCTTTCATTATCTCAGGTCCGGGTGCGCCTATGGTGAGCCGTTTTTCAACACAGGTCTTAAGAGATACTGCATCATAGATATCATCTTCAAAAATATCGCTGATCTCTTTCAGTTCCTTCAGACTGAGTGCATCAATTGATGTGTTTTTGTCAATACAATAAAGAACCAGCCTGCCGATGATTCCATGCGCATCACGGAAAGGAACACCTTTATTTACAAGATAATCTGCAGCATCCGTTGCATTGGTAAAACCGTTCATAGCACTCTTAGCCATACGATCTTTCCTGAATTTCATGGTACGAATCATTCCGGTAAAGAGCAAGAGACAATTCTGCACAGTCTCCATGGCATCAAAAGCAACTTCTTTATCCTCCTGCATATCTTTATTGTATGCAAGTGGAATGCCCTTCATCGTTGTCAAAAGACTCATCAGAGCACCATATACTCTGCCGGTCTTACCTCTGACCAGTTCTGCAATGTCGGGATTCTTCTTCTGAGGCATGATGCTGCTTCCGGTAGAATAGGCATCATCAATCTCCACAAACTGATACTCATTGGAATTCCAGATGATGATCTCCTCGCTGAAACGGCTTAAATGCATCATAATCGTTGATAGCGCTGAAAGGAATTCTATGAGATAATCTCTGTCCGAGACGGAATCCATGCTGTTGAGTGTGGGACCGTAAAATCCCATCAGGGAAGCACTGTAATCTCTGTCCAGGGGATAGGTAGTACCGGCAAGGGCACCTGCACCCAAAGGGCAGTAATTCATGCGCTCATAAATATCTTTAAGCCTCTGCCTGTCACGTTTAAACATTTCAAAATATGCACCGTAGTGATGTGCAAGCGTAGTAGGCTGAGCCTTCTGCAAATGTGTAAATCCGGGCATATAGGTCTCGAGATTCTCCTCCATCGCAGTAAGAAGCACCTTGAGCAGTTCCTTTAACAGATGATCCACATTAAGAACCTGTTCTCTGGTATAAAGTCTCATATCAAGAGCAACCTGATCATTCCGGCTTCTTCCGGTGTGAAGCTTTTTACCGGCATCACCAATCCGGTCAATCAGATTCGCTTCCACAAAGCTGTGAATGTCCTCCTGTGTCTCGTCAATAACAAGACGCCCTTCCTCAACATCCTTGAGGATACTGTTCAGGCCGTCAATAATAGACTGCTTCTCAACATCCGTGAGAATCCCCTGTCGGGCAAGCATCGTCACATGAGCAATGCTACCTTCCACATCCTGAGAAAAAAGCTTTCTATCAAAGCGGATGGACGCATTAAAATCATAGACTAATTGATCCGTCGCTTTTGTAAAACGTCCTCCCCATAACTGTGCCATAAATTCTCTCCCATCTTTCATTTAAACTGAAAAAATAATAACACAAATCCTGCTTTAATGCAATACAGCGAATGTCATAAAAATAGATTCAAACTTCACATTTTCCGTCATTTTACATAATATAATATATATTCTGAATGTTTTCTCGCTTACTGACAGCTTGCAATTGACACAGAAAAAATCTCTTTGCAAGCCAAAACAGCTATGTATGAGAAAGCAGATAAAGAAAGGTCGATGTAGTTTGCAAGCGAATATTCTGGAATTGAAAAATATCAGTTATGCTTATCATAACTTAAATGGCGAAACACCAGCATTAAAAGATATTTCTTTTGGAATCAAAGAAGGGGAATTCGTTGCTATTGTCGGTCCCAGCGGATGCGGCAAATCTACTCTTCTGTCTATCATTGCAGGCCTTATAAAGCCGGAAGGCGGAACAATTGCAGTGAATAATCCGGACGGATCTTTGCATTATCCCAAAGTTGGATATATGTTGCAGCATGATCATTTATTTGAATGGCGCACAGTATATAAAAATGTAATTCTTGGTCTGGAAATCAATCATATGATGACACCGGAAAGGCTTGAATATGTAAATCAACTATTAGAAGACTATGATCTCGAACAATTTAAGGAGAAACGCCCCAGTGAGCTTTCCGGTGGCATGAAACAAAGAGCTGCTCTGATCAGAACCCTTGCAATGGGACCGGAACTTTTACTTCTGGATGAACCTTTCAGCGCTCTTGACTACCAGACCAGACTTATGGTGTCCGCAGACATTTGCCGACTGATTCGCCGTACCGGAAAAACCGTGATCATCATTACACATGACCTTGCAGAAGCGATCAGTCTTTCAGACAGAATCATTGTGTTAACCAGACGACCTGCCACAGTGAAAGAAGAATTACCCATTAAACTTACACTTCAGGATGATTCTCCTTTGGCTGCACGCCATGCACCGGAGTTTCAGGGATATTTCAGTCATTTATGGGAGGTGCTTACATGTGAGAATGAAAAGAAATGAACTGACAAGACAGGAAGCATATTTGAGGGAGCACAAAAGACACCACCATTTCGTGACGCTATGTCGATTATCCATATTTATTGGTTTTCTGTTCCTGTGGGAAGTAAGTGCTAATATGGGCTGGATCGACAGTTTCTTTTTTGCAAGTCCCAGTATGGTTATAAACAAATTTATCGGTATGGCTGCAGACAAAAGTCTGTTTATGCACGTCGGAATCACATTGTGGGAAACCCTATTCAGCTTTCTGCTTGTGTTCCTGATCAGTATTGCTGTGGCTACAATGTTATGGTACTCAACTAAGCTTTCAGAAATACTGGAACCGTACCTTGTCATATTGAACAGCCTCCCGAAGTCAGCACTGGCACCACTGTTTATTGTATGGCTCGGTACCGGAACCAAAACGATCATTGTTGCCGGAATCTCTGTTGCAGTCTTTGGATCCATTATCAGTTTCTATACAGGATTCAAACAGGCAGATCCAGAAAAGATTACCTTGATCTATACACTTGGAGGCAGCAGGAAAGACGCATTCACAAAGGTGATACTGCCGGGTTCCGTTCCCATCATGTTGAGCACCACAAAAGTCAATATAGGTCTTGCTCTCGTTGGTGTCATAATTGGCGAATTTCTCGCTGCCAGAAGAGGTCTTGGATACCTGATTATATACGGCAGTCAAGTGTTCCAGCTTAACCTGGTTATCACAAGTATTATCATCCTATGTGTCATCGCATTTGGTTTTTACAAAGGTATTCAATACCTTGAGCACTGCATGAAAGTAAAGCTTAAGCTTTAAACGCAAAAGAAAATGGCTGACATACGCCAGCCATTCACTACATAATTCAAATCATTAGATTCTATTAATCTTAATCTTCTTTTCTGATCGTAATCTTCTTAATTACAAGGAGTGCAACGAAAGTCAACAATAATCCCACAGGCAAAGAGATCCATGCAGATCTGGTAAATCCTGCAAGAATATATACAAAGAATGAGATCACCGCAATAAAGATGGCATAAGGAAGCTGAGTCGATACATGACTTACATGTTCACACTGCGCACCTGCGGAAGCCATGATCGTGGTATCTGAAATAGGGGAACAATGGTCACCACAAACAGCACCTGCCATACATGCAGAGATGGAAATGATCATCAGAGAATGATCCCCGGAAAATGCATCAACAACGATCGGAATCAGAATACCGAAGGTACCCCAGCTGGTTCCGGTTGCAAAGGCAAGACCACATGCCACAAGGAAGATAATAGCAGGAAGCAGGTTCATCAGTCCTTCCGCACAGCCTTTCATCAAGCCTTCTACATATACGCTTGCTCCGAGAGAGTCTGTCATCGCCTTCAGAGTCCATGCAAAGCAAAGAATCAGAATTGCAGGAACCATTGCCTTGAAGCCCTCAGGCAGACAAGCCATACACTCTTTCAGATTCATCAGTCTTCTGAGCATATAATATACAACTGTGATCATCAAAGCAACAACGCTTCCAAGAACCAGACCAAGAGATGCATCACATTCTGAGAATGCAGTAATAAAATCAGTTCCGCTGAAGAAACCACCTGTATATATCATACCGATGATACAGCAGATAATCAGTGTAACAACTGGAATGATCAAGTCAATTACTTTACCCTTACCTACGGAGGCATTATGACTCTCTTCCAAAACCTCAGCCTGCATGGCAAGCTTCTCTTTCGCTTTCATGGGGCCAAAATCGAACTTCATCAATACAATGGCGAACATCATAAAGATAGTCAACAGTGCATAGAAGTTAAAGGGAATCGCCTGCAGGAACAAAGACAGACTGTTCTCTCCCTCCACAAATCCTGCTACTGCTGCAGCCCAGGAAGAAATGGGCGCAATAATACAGATAGGAGCCGCAGTAGCATCTATCAGATAAGCAAGCTTTTCTTTTGATATTTTGTGCTTGTCAGCAATGGGCTTCATAACACTGCCAACTGTGAGACAGTTAAAGTAGTCATCCACAAAGATCATAATACCAAGAACAATAGTTGCAAGCTGCGCACCGACTCTGGACTTGATCCTCTTGGCTGCCCACTGACCGAATGCTGCAGAGCCACCGGCCTTATTCATCAATGCAACCATAGTGCCCAGAATCACCAGGAAGATCAGAATACCAACATTCCAGGGATCAGACAATACACTGATCATACCATCTTCGAAAATATGTACCAGCGTCTTCTCAGGGTTGAAGTCAGCGTAAAAAAGTGCTCCCATCAGAATTCCCAAAAACAGTGAACTGTATACCTCTTTGGTGATCAAGGCAAGTACAATAGCCACTACGGGGGGAATCAATGACCAGAATGTTGCGTATTTAGACGGCGATACTGCACCTTCCGTAGCTGCATAAACGGTCATGGGAATTGACATAACGATCAGCGCAGCCAACATTAACCATGTTTTAGCGCGTCTGCTTTTGTTTTTCATAAGTCCCTCTCCTTTGTATAAAGATTTTAGTTTATTTTAACGAATAATTAACAAATATGCAACAATAAATATGAAAAAAATATAGAAATATGTATATACAGTAAAAATCAATGATTCATTTTGTGAAAGGCATTCATCCATTCTTTCCGGATGATCCAATGTCCCTTGGCTGTGGGATGTACACCATCAATCAGCCAGTAGGAAGGATCCGCCTTTTCACAGGCCTCATCAAACTTGTCCTGAAGCGGAACAAAGGTAAGATGATATTTAGAAGCCACTTTCCGGGCAATTTCTGCTCTCTTACGAACTTCTGTTTTAAAAATTTCCAATCTGTCAGGCTCAGCATCTGTAGGAACTGTCGCCGTACCCTCCAGTACAAAAGGCTCAAGAATCATAATTTTAATATCAGGCAGTGCCTCCAGGATCTCTTCAATCAGCATGCAGTAAACCTTCTCAAATTTATCTGCCGCAACTCCGTTATGCTTTCCACCAAGCTCGTGCCATACGTCATTGACACCGATCAGCAGACTCATATAGTCGGGCTTTAGATTGATAATATCCATTTTAATCCTGGCATAGACATCCACGATACGGTTTCCGCTGATGCCACGGTTATAAAAATCATACTTTCCCGGCATTTCATATCCAAGTTCACCCATAACCATGGTTGCATAACCGGTACCGGAATAAAAATCCACTTCTCTGTCTCTGTGGCAATCTGTGATTGAATCACCCTGAAATAATACTACCTTTCTCATTAATCTACCTCACTTATTTTCAATAATTAATAATACAAAAAGCACCATCCTTAAAGATGATGCCTGTAAGCTGAAAATGGGACTCGAACCCACGACCCCTTCATTACGAGTGAAGTGCTCTACCGACTGAGCTATTTCAGCACTGTGTATATACACGACTCATTTATTATATCTGCTAAAGGGAATTTTTGCAAGTCCTATTTTTCTTTTTTATGAGTCCTCAATGCATCATAAACTTTAAGAATTTCACCAACGCTCCAGGCTTGTGCAAAACAACCCTTTGAGGATGTGGGACGATCTCCGTCATAAATTTCAGGAAGTTGTCCGATACAGCCTTCCCGTAAGGCAGCTTCCAGTACTGATAACTGTTCTGTGACAATATCTATAGCAAGATCAGAATAATCATTTACTTTCAAATAAGCCAGATAATAAGCTCCCATGGGGAAGGTCCAAACGGTACCCTGATGATAGGCAAGATCTCTGTCAAGCTGTGCACCGCCGTAAAACGATCTGAACTGTTTATCATCCGGATCGAGAGTGCGCAGTCCGTAGGGTGTATAGAGCTTGCGGTACACGGTTTCCACCACAAGTTTCTCCTGTTCTCTGGGGAGCAGCGAAAAAGGTAAGGATACTGCCCAAATCTGATTACAGCGGATCTGTTCGTCTGCCTCTGTACCGGAAATCACATCTTTGAGACATCCGTCTTCTTCGTTCCAAAAATTCTTTTGAAAGCTTACTTTTACTTTCTCAGTCAGAACATCATAATCATTCTGCTCCTCCCTTTGAAGGATGTGTTGAAATTGACTCATGATCATCAAGGCATTGTACCAATAAGCATTGATCTCAACAGGCTTTCCATGTCTTGGGGTCGGTAAAATGTCTTCTACTCTCACATCCATCCAAGTCACCTGATCATAGCCTTGTCCTGCTGTGATCAAACCGTCTTCATCCATGTGAATGCCAAAATCGGTGCCAATTCGATACCAACTTATAATATCCTGCATTATAGGATAGGCTTCTTTCACAAAATCAACCTTGCCGGTTCTCTGATAATACTCATAAACAGCTATCACAAACAAAAGTGCTGCATCAACCGTGTTATACCCGGGTGCTTCCTTTCCTTCCGGGAATAAATTGGGCATAAGACCTTTTTCACAGTAAGCCATAAAAGTTCTTAAAATGCTTTCTGCTGTTTCAAATTGACCGGTTGACAGGCATAATCCGGTAAGTGCGATCATGGTATCTCTGCCCCAGTCCTCAAAAAAAGGATAACCTGCTAGTATGGTTTTGCCATTCGTAGATGAACGGTATGAAATAAACTGATCAGCACTGACTGTCAGTTGAGAAGCAATTTCGTCAGAGAAACCGGCTTTAACCTTTAGCGTATTGCGATAGACAGTAACCTCATTTATGAAATCAGAAACCGTCACTCTACAATCACCTGAAAGTTTCTCATCCATGCTGTAAATAAGTTCCAGCGTATCTTCTGTTCCTGCAGCCACCTGATATACAATGCGATGGTTGGCAAGAGTTCTTCCCAAAGACATTTTACCGTCTGCAATATCGTCTTTATAATATAAAGTATCACAGAATCTTGAGTCAAAAGTTTCTAACGTTCCATTTGTAACATAACAAAGCTTCAGTCCGTTGGATATGATCTCTCGCTCTGTAACGGTAAACGTCTGTTTCTCAGAAAGCCTGACTCCCTTCGGAACAAACTGCATGTGTGGTATTACCGACAAAGTAACCTCTTTATCAGAACGATTCCTGATCTGATAAGAAATGCCGAGAGTATTCTTTCCCTGTCTTAAAACAATGCTGCGGATCACACTGACTCCGCCAACATGATACGACCACTCAGGATAATCATCAAAGGAAAAACAATTCAGATAAAGGTATCCCTTTTCCTGTCTGTCGTGGGGGCAAACATCCTGCGTGGACAAAAACACCTTCTTTTCTCCGAACTGAAGCGTCTCCTCCAACCTGTGGATCATATTATACCTGTGATTCGGTGAATGCGTACAAGCCATCAATACAGCCTGATCATTGCGGGTGCAGGAACCAACCATACTCAGTGATGAAAAACCGCCTAATCCGTTTGTCATCAGATAACAGTTCTCTTCTCCCCGTTCCATTGTCTTAAAATCATTATTACCGTAAATAAATCTCATAATTACTCCAAATTCTCAGTATATTCCGGAAGTCTTGCACTGATTCTGGTCAGTTCAAAAATTTTCTGAATCAGGTCGCGATTCATCATCACTCTATTCATACGCCATTTCCAGTTATTGCCAAGTGTAGAAGGATGATTGATTCTGGCTTCTTGACCAAGCCCCAGATAGTCCTGAATCGGAATAATGCAGGTATTTGCGGTGCTCATCATTGCGAGACGCACAAAATCCCAGTAACGTTCTTCTTCCGGTACGTGGGCATTATTCATATATTCTTCCGTAAAAACACGGCTATCTTTGTCAAGATTCTGATACCACTGTACCAGCGGCTCATTGTCATGGGTACCGGTATAGACTACACAATTGCGATCGTAAGTGTGAGGCAGATAATCAGACTTTTCTCTGGGATCAAATCCAAATTCCAAAACCTTCATCCCGGGATATCCTGTGTCTTTTAAAAGTTTCTCAACAGACGCAGTCAGAAAACCCAGATCTTCTGCTATGATCTGCTTTTCACCTAACTTATTCTGTACTGCACGAAACAGTTCAATACCGGGACCTTTTTCCCAATGGCCGTTCACAGCGGTAGTGTCACCGTAAGGGATACTGAAGTACTCATCAAATCCTCTGAAATGGTCGATTCTGACCACATCATACATCTGAAAACAATGTTCCAGCCTCCTGCACCACCAATCAAAACCATTCTGTCTGTGAAGATCCCAACGATATAAGGGATTCCCCCAAAGCTGGCCATCTTCGGAAAATCCATCCGGAGGACAGCCTGCAACAGCCATCGGCAGCAGATTCTCATCCAACTGAAATAACTCGGGAGAAGCCCATGCATCAGCAGAATCAAAGGCTACATAAATGGGAATATCACCGATGATCTCAATTCCGTTCTGATTGGCATAAGCTTTTAATCTATTCCACTGTTTCCTGAAGACATATTGCACATACTTATAAAA
Organism: Acetatifactor sp.; assembly: GCA_045579545.1. Lineage (GTDB taxonomy): Bacteria > Bacillota > Clostridia > Lachnospirales > Lachnospiraceae > Acetatifactor. The sequence continues at coordinate 51,753 of JAZNMF010000013.1, forward strand.
CTCAATATCAAAGTAGCACTCTCTGCGATAGTAATCAAGGGAATATCCCCATCGTTTCCTGATATCTTCTGCCCAATCCCTCCAGCACGCACCGCCAAATCTCTTTTTCACTGCCATATACAGAGCATAATCATCAAGCCAGTCAGCATTATCCTGCATAAAAACAATGAATTGGGGATCGGATATAATATTGCTTCGCTCATAGGCATGTCTAAGAAGTGCCAGACGATGTTCAGCCAACTTTCCATAATCAATGCAGGAATCATCATTACCAAAATCTGCATTGAGGCATTCCTCTTTCGTCAGAACCCCTTCTTCTATCAGTTGCTCCAAGTCAATAAAGTAAGGATTGCCGGCAAAAGAGGAAAAAGACTGATAGGGAGAATCACCGAAGCCGGTAGGTGAAAGAGGCAGAATCTGCCAATAGCTTTGACCGGCTACCCTCAATTTATCTATCCATTGATATGCTTCTTTTGAAAAACAGCCAATTCCATAAGGAGATGGCAGGCTTGACACAGGAAGCAAAATACCACTTGCTCGTTTCATTACTTACTCCTACTTTTGAATATGCACGTCCATCTGAGGATAAGGAATCTGGATACCGGCCTGATCAAGTGCATATTTACAATTCTCAGTAATTCGCCATTTACCTGTCCAGAAATCTTCGTTGTTAAACCAGCATCTGACACCGAGATTCACCGAAGAATCTGCAAGCTCACTAACAAATACATTCATATCATGATCTTTCAGTACGGACGCATCCTCTGCAAGAACTTTCATGAGAACCTCTTTGGCAGCTTTAATATCTGCATCATAGGAAATACCTACCACAATATCCACTCTGCGCATTTTTGCTGTAGTGACATTTACGATGCTATTGTTGGAAAGGGTACCGTTGGGCAAGATAATGGATTTATTATCACCGGTAACAAGCTTGGTATAAAAAATCTGAATCTCTGAAACAGTCCCTTCATTCCCCGCCGCGTCAATAATATAATCACCTACTCTGAAAGGATGCAATAAGAGCAAAAGCACACCGCCGGCAAGATTGGACAGACTTCCCTGTAATGCAAGACCGACAGCGACACCTGCAGAACCCAACAAAGCTATGATGCTGGCTGCATCCACACCAAAAGAGGTTGCGATCATCATGATTAGAATAATATATAATGCTGCTTTCACAAAAGAATCAACAAACTGGACTGCGCCTTTATCTGCATGAGAACGATTCATTGCCTTTCGGATAATCTTTCGGATCAGCTTTATAATCTGTACGCCGATTAAAAATGTCAGAAGAGCCAATATAACTCTTACTCCCAAAGCCAGGGCTTTTCCCGGCAACTCCTCCAAAAAATTCTTAATCATTTCATTATCTAACAAATTTTTCATATGAACTCCTTTTTAAATACTAGACTTCTTTCAGGCTGTGTAAAAACAGACCGCTTCTGAGCTTCGGCTCAAACCATGTGGATTTGGGCGGCATCAGTCTATGATCATCCGCCACTGCAAAAAGCTCCTCAATAGATGTGGGATACATGGAAAAGGCAACCTTCATATCAGTATGTACACGTCTCTCCAATTCTTTCAAACCTCTGATTCCACCTACAAAATCTATTCTCTTATCGGTTTTGGGATCATTAATTCCAAGAACCGGTCCAAGTAAATGATCCTGTAAAAGGGAAACATCAAGACCTGTGACTGCATCACTGCTCAATATCTCATCACGCGCAGTCAATTCATACCATACCCCTTCCAAATACATGCCAAAAGTCCCCTTGCAGGCAGGTTCATATGGTTCACATCCCATATTTTTTACCATAAATTTTTTACTGATCTCATCAAGAAATTCCTGCACGGAAAGGCCGTTTAAATCTTTCACAACTCTGTTATAATCCATAATACGCAATTCTTCATCCGGGAAAAGAACGGATAAAAAGTAATTGAAGTCTTCACAACCTGTATAATCAGGCTTCGCCTCTCTTCGCATGAGACCCACTTTCACTGCAGAGGCACATCTGTGATGTCCGTCAGCAATATAGATGCTTTCAATGCTTTCAAAAGCCTTGCGAATTGCCTGAACTTTGTCATCTTCCTTTATGACCCATACCACATGACCAATACCATCCTCAGAGACAAAATCATATACGGGCTTATTATTAATTACCTCAGTCATGATCTGGCGGAGCGTATCATTGGCACGATAAGCCAGAAAAATAGGTCCGCTCTGCATGTCGCAGGTATCTACGTGGCGAATGCGGTCCTGTTCCTTATCTGCTCTGGTGTTTTCATGCTTCTTGATCACCTGATTCACATAATCATCTATGGATGCACAAGCCACGATACCGGTCTGACTTCGACCGTTCATGATCTGTCTGTAAAGATAATAGCAGGGCACATTATCCTGAACAAATAATCCTTCTTCAATCTCCTGCCACATCATCTGTCTGGCTTTTTCATAAACTTCCGGAGCATACGTATCCGTCTCCGGGCCAAATTGTGTCTCGGCACGATCTATTGCAAGAAAAGATCTTGGGTTCTTCTTAACAACCTCCAGTGCCTCCTGTCTGTTATATACGTCATAGGGAAGCGCTGCGATATCCGCCTCCATACCTTCTGCCGGTCGAAAAGCTTTAAAAGGAATAATGGTTGCCATTGTAAACCTCCTGAATATGATAAAAGTGTTACTCTATTTTAGCAAAAATAACTATACATAACAAGTGGAAAGTGATAAAATGTGATTCAGAATCAATGCGTATATTTGAAATGAAATAAGGGAAAGGATGATGACAATGACTGACGAAAACAGAGCAATATTAGAAAAAATCAATTCTTATGCCAATAAAGTAATGAGCGATATTGATCCTCAGAAAGTACCGGTATCCGTACAGCTTAACAACCTCAGACCGGTTATGGAAGAGATTGCTTCCGAGAAAGGAATGAGTCTTGAAGACTTATTTATTCTGTACATGGATCTTCAGAGCGAAGCTTCCTGTAACAGTGACGCTAAGTTGCGGGAAGAATTACAGGATCTAAATGACGGTGACGGCATGCCGATCCTTTATCGCTGATTTTTACGTAAAACAAGCCCGGGTCACTTAATCGGACCCGGGCTAATTTATTTCATTTCAAACTATTTTACAACACGAACACGGAACACACCATCAATAGATTTCAGTTTCGCAATGATTTCATCAGATGCGGCTTCTTCAATGTCAAGCATGGTATAAGCAACTTCTCCCCTTGATTTATTCACAAGGTTAGCAATGTTAATACCGTTATCACCAAAGCATGCGGTAAATTTAGTGATCATATTTGCGATATTCTTGTGGAAGATCGCAATACGTCCTTCATGAGTACATACACCCATGTCGCAGTTGGGATAATTCACACTGTTGGTAATGTTACCGTTTTCCAGGTAATTCATCATTTCTTTTACTGCCATCTTTGCACAGTTATCTTCAGACTCCTCAGTGCTGGCTCCAAGATGAGGGATTACGATACAACCTTCTTGACCTGCTGTGGTAGGATTGGGGAAATCGGATACATAACTGCGTACCTTACCGGCCTTGATGCCATCGATCACATCAGGCTCGTTAACAAGTAAATCTCTTGCAAAGTTCAGAATGATAACACCATCCTTCATCTTGCTGATCGCAGCTCTATTAATCATTCCTTTTGTGGAATCCAAAAGGGGAACATGAATCGTGATATAATCACATTCAGCATAGATATCTTCCACATTCAGAACATGCTTAACCTTGCGGCTCAGACTCCAGGCAGCGTCAACAGAAAGGTAAGGATCGTAGCCAAGGACATCCATACCAAGACTCTCTGCAGCATTGGCAACTCTTACGCCGATGGCACCGAGACCAATGATACCAAGTTTCTTGCCCATAAGCTCGGTTCCGGCAAATTTCTTTTTCTCTTTCTCGGCTGCTTTGGCAATATCAGCATTATCCTTTGACTCTTTTACCCAGTTGATACCGCCAACCACGTCACGTGCGGCAAGAAGCATACCGGCTATCACAAGCTCTTTTACACCGTTTGCATTTGCTCCGGGCGTATTAAAAACAACAATACCTTTTTCTGCACATTTATCAAGAGGAATATTATTCACGCCGGCGCCGGCTCTTGCTACGGCAAGGAGCTGTTCGGGCAGTTCCATTTCATGCATGGATGCACTTCTTACCAGAACGCCGTCTGCTTCCTTTACATCCTGTGTCAGGGCATAATTCTCTGTCAGTCTCTCTAAACCCACTTCTGCAATGGGATTAAGGCAATGAATCTTAAACATTTCCATTCTCCTCTTCAAATTTCTTCATAAACGCTACCAGCGCCTCTACGCCTTCGATTGGCATAGCATTGTAGATACTTGCTCTCATACCGCCAACACTGCGGTGTCCCTTCAGATTTTCAAAACCTGCAGCCTTGGCTTCCTTTACAAACTTAGCATCCAGCTCCTCGCTGCCGGTAACAAAAGGAACGTTCATCAGGGAACGGTCTTCCTTGGCAACAGTACCCTTAAACAGTTTGCTCTCGTCCAAGAAGTCATACAGAACTTTCGCTTTCTTTTCGTTGTATGCCTTCATAGCCTCAAGACCGCCCTGCTTCTTCAGCCATTTAAATACCTTGCCGCAGATATAGATACCATATGCAGGCGGAGTATTGTAAAGGGAATCGTTATCAGCATGAATCTTATATTTCAACATGGTAGGCGTGCCGGGAAGAACATCCTCTGTAATCAGATCTTCTCTGATGATCACGATAACAACACCTGCAGGACCTATATTCTTTTGAACGCCGCCGTAGATCACACCGTATTTGGTCACATCAACAGGCTCGGAAAGGAAACAGCTGGATACATCGGATACCAGTGTCTTACCTTTTGTATTGGGTAAAGTCTTAAACTTTGTACCGTAGATAGTATTATTCTCACAGATGTAAACGTAATCTGCGTCTTCACTGATTGGCAGATCTGAGCAATCAGGAATATAAGAAAAAGTCTTATCTTCTGAAGATGCGATCTTATTAGCCTTACCGTAAAGGCATGCCTCCTGAAATGCCTTCTTTGCCCACTGACCGGTTACGATATAGTCAGCAACCTTATTCTTCATCAGATTCATGGGAATCATGGCAAACTGCTGGCTTGCTCCGCCCTGCAGGAATAATACTTTATAGTTATCAGGAATATTCATTAACTCTCTCAGGTCAGCCTCAGCCTCTTTGATAATGGTATCATATGCCTTGGAACGATGGCTCATCTCCATTACTGACATACCTGTGCCCTTATAATCAAGCATCTCTTCTGCTGCTTCACGCAATACCTCTTCAGGCAAAACTGCCGGACCTGCTGAAAAATTATAAACTCTGGACATTTCTCTTCCTCCATTTGTTAAATATGTAACTAATGCAAAATACAAAAATTATTTTAATCATTTCGTTTGCTTTAGTCAACTGCATTGATAAATTATTTTCAAAAATAGTACTAAAGTACCGATATTGAATTCCTATTAAAATACTATCACCGGAATTCCCACCTCAACAGACTCGTAAATCCGTTTCATTGCATCAGATGGCGTGTTAATACAACCGTGAGAACCTGATTTTTTATAGATTTCACCGCCAAACTTACTGCGCCAGGAAGCATCGTGAATTCCTACGTTTCCGTTGATAGGCATCCAATATTTAACAAAAGCCTCGTAATCAGCTCCTCTTAAGATACGGTTCCTTTGCTTGGAATATACGCTGTAAAATCCTTCCGGGGTACCCATACCTTTCTTCCCGGTTACCACTTCCGTCTCAACTGTACACTCTCCGTTCAGATAAAGATACATCTTCTGCAAGGTCATATCGATTTCAATATAAGTACTGCCGATATCATTCTTGCCTCGTTGATAAGCTTCTCTTTTATAAACAGGTACATGATCAACATTGACTCCTTCAGTCAAAGCATCGGACAGAAATTTCTTTTCAGCTTCCCTGTCAATCAATGTTCCGTAAGAACCTTTCTTAAGTGTGATCTGATCTCCCCTTGTAGAAAGAAAGCTTCTTTCTTTTCCATAGGTATCATATTCATCACAGATTGCATCTATGTATGTACTTATCTTTTCTTCAGATATTTGAAGTGTGCCGTCTCCGTTTTCCGCAAATGATCTGTCATCCTTTCTTATCAGGAATTGACTGAGTTCAAAGGGATCCGGAGAAATCTTCTCATCTCCCATATCAAATACGATTTCAACAGACTGAAATTTCTCTATTTTTTTCCATTGGCAGAGAATATCCTGCTGGGAATCAGATAAAACCATATCTCGATAAAGGCCTGCTTCCTTCAGATCAAAAACAGGGAAAGCGGAAGTATCATGATTCAGACAAACTCGTTCAAAACACTCCAAAAGCAATTGATATCCCGCTTCGATATCAAGTCTTTGTAGGGTTGTGTCTAGCAGTTGATAACCGTTTTCCGTCAAAACAATATCCAAATCAGCTTCTGTATAAATTTCTTTCTTTACAAAGGGCAGATTTTCCCAAAAAATCTTGATTGCTGCCTGGTCATATGTATACTCGGGTTGCAACACAATATCAGTATGTTTTCCGATTCCTGTGATCCAAAATAATGGGTTTCTGTCATTTATATATTCTGATAAAACAGAAGAATAATCGATCATCAAATTGCAATCGTCTTCTGCCATCACATAACAATTACCATTTTTATCCACAATGGAAATACTCGGAGTATTGGTTTGAGCCAACAACTCCGAGTTCACTTCTTCTATGGTTTTACCGGTACAATAAACACCGTTGATCCAAGTGTTTATTGGAAACCCGTCACGGTAATGCCATGCAAGCATCAGATATGCAATTATTATGAGAATACATAATAGAACTATGCTTACAGTCAGTTTACGTACTTTACTCATAAAAACGACTCCCGCCCGCATCATTGCAGGCCGCATCAATACTTATGCCTGTTTCTTCTTCAGATCGTCTCCGTCAAACACCTCACTGATCGGAGCTCCTGCTGGCACCATCGGAAACACCTTGTCATCCTCGGGAATCACACACTCAATCAAAACAGGGGCTTTCAATGCAATGGCCTTACGGATTGCAGGTTCCACCTCTTCTTTTGTAGTCACGCGGATCGCTTCACAACCGAGACCTTCCGCAACTTTGCAGAAATCTACCTTGTCATTGAGAACAGTCTGTGAATATCTCCTGTCATAGAAAAGCGTCTGCCACTGACGTACCATACCAAGAACATGATTGTTGATCACGACCTGAATTATGGGGATATTATATCTGCTTGCCGTGGCAAGTTCATTCATATTCATACGGAAACAACCGTCACCCGCTATATTGATACAGATTCTGTCGGGTTGTCCAACCTGAGCTCCGATACACGCGCCAAGTCCATAACCCATGGTTCCCAGACCGCCTGAAGAGAGGAAGGAACGGGGACTTGTATACTGATAATACTGCGCAGCCCACATTTGATGCTGACCAACATCCGTTGAAATGATTGCCTTACCCTCGGTCACCTTGTCAATGGTCTCGATCACATAAGGACAAGACAGGGCGCTGTCATCATATTTCAGAGGATACTTTTCTTTTAATTCAGTAATGCGCTGCATCCACTGACTGTGATCCTGCTTTGGCAGCATCCCGTTAAGCTTTCCAAGCACTTCTTTCAAGTCGCCGATCAGTGCAGCATTGGCATGTATATTTTTGTTGATTTCAGCCGCATCAATATCCATATGGATGATCTTAGCATTTTCTGCAAATCTTTTAGGATTACCGATCACGCGGTCAGAAAATCTGGCACCCATGGCAATCAGAAGATCGCATTCACTGACACCCAAATTGGATGTCTTGGTTCCGTGCATACCGATCATACCGGTATATCTTTCACTTTTACCGTCAAATGCGCCTTTTCCCATGAGAGTATCGCAGACGGGAGCATCCAAAAGCTCAGCAAACTCAGAAACCTCTTCATACGCATCTGATGCGATCGCTCCACCGCCAAGATAAATATATGGTTTCTTGGAATTCAGGAGAAGGTCAAGCACACTTGCAAGATCCTCCTCAGAATATTTACTGAATCTTTCAGTGTCTTTAGGAGTAACCGGCGTAAACTCACAAACTGCGGCAGTTACATCCTTTGTAATATCCACAAGAACCGGACCGGGACGCCCGCTTTTTGCGATATGAAAAGCTTTGCGAATGGTATCTGCAAGGATATCAACATTTTTTACAATATAGCCATGCTTCGTGATTGGCATAGTTACACCGGCAATATCCACTTCCTGAAAGGAATCCTTACCAAGAAGAGGAAGGTTAACATTCGCTGTGATCGCCACCATAGGAACGGAATCCATATAGGCGGTGGCAATACCGGTAACAAGATTGGTTGCACCGGGACCACTGGTCGCCATACACACACCTACTTTACCGGTCGCTCTTGCATAACCGTCGGCAGCATGAGCAGCCCCCTGCTCATGAGAAGTTAATATATGATTAATCTCGTGTGAATGCTTATAGAGTGCATCATAAACATTAAGGATTGTTCCACCGGGATATCCGAAAACGGTATCTACTCCCTGTTCTTTCAGGCATTCTACAACGATTTCAGCACCTGTCAGCTGCATTTATCTCTCCTCCTGTCAATTGCTTATACACCGGACAATTACTTATTGTTTTTATTGGGAACCTCAAGAACCGCTCCTCTGTTGCCGCTTGTTACCAGTTCACGGTATCTGGAAAGATAACCGGTCGTAACCTTAGGCTCTCTGGGTTGCCACTTAGCTCGTCTGGCTGCCAGTTCTTCATCAGAAACCAGCATGTCAAGCTTATTCTCAGGAATGTTGACTCTGATGATATCACCCTCCTCCACCAAAGCGATGGGGCCGCCAACGGCAGCTTCCGGAGATACATGTCCGATGGATGCACCACGGGAGGCTCCGGAGAATCGACCGTCTGTGATCAAAGCAACACTTGATCCAAGTCCCATACCTGCGATGGCAGAGGTAGGATTCAGCATTTCTCTCATACCGGGACCTCCTTTAGGACCCTCGTAACGTATCACAACAACATCACCGGCAACGATCTTGCCGCCCTTAATAGCTGCAATGGCATCTTCTTCACAGTCAAATACTCTTGCGGGACCTTCATGTACCATCATCTCAGGAACAACTGCAGAACGCTTTACTACACCGCTGTCAGGAGCAAGATTACCCTTCAGGATGGCAATACCACCGGTCTCAGAATAAGGATTTTCAACAGGTCTGATAACGGAAGGATCGCGATTGATGCAACCGGAAATATTCTCACCCATGGTTTTTCCGGTAACAGTCATCACATCAAGATGAAGAAGATTCTTCTTGGTTAATTCATTCATTACTGCATAAACGCCGCCGGCCTCGTTCAAATCCTCCATGTAGGTAGGGCCTGCAGGTGCCAGATGGCACAGATTAGGTGTTACGGCAGAAAGTTCATTAGCAATATCAAGGTTCAGATCAACGCCGGCTTCTCTTGCAATGGCCGGAAGATGCAGCATAGAGTTGGTGGAACAGCCAAGTGCCATGTCAACCGTTAAGGCATTCAGGAATGCTTTCTCAGTCATAATATCTCTGGGCTTGATATCTTTTTCCACAAGTTCCATGATCTTCATACCTGCATGCTTTGCCAGACGGATTCTCTCGGAATAAACAGCAGGAATGGTACCGTTGCCTTTCAAACCCATACCGATTGCTTCTGTCAGACAGTTCATGGAATTGGCTGTATACATACCGGAACAGGATCCGCAGGTAGGACAAACCTTCTCCTCGAATTCACAGAGCTCTTCCATGGTCATAGTACCTGCAGCTACACTTCCAACTGCCTCAAACATGGAGGATAAGCTTCTCTTCTGCCCGTGTACATGTCCTGCCATCATAGGCCCGCCGGAAACAAAGATAGTGGGAATATTCAATCTTGCCGCAGCCATCAAAAGACCGGGAACATTCTTATCACAGTTAGGGATGCATACAAGGCCGTCAAAGCCGTGAGCCAGTGCCATACACTCGGTACTGTCTGCGATCAGGTCTCTCGTCACAAGAGAATACTTCATGCCGATATGGCCCATGGCGATACCGTCACAAACTGCAATTGCAGGAAAAACAACAGGCATACCGCCTGCCATGGCAACACCCATTTTTACCGCTTCTGTGATCTTATCAAGATTCATGTGACCGGGAACGATCTCATTGTAGGAGCTGACGATACCGATCATAGGGCGTCTGCGCTCTTCTTCTGTATATCCTAATGCATTAAAAAGACTTCTGTGAGGTGCCTGCTGTGCACCTGTCTTTACGGAATCACTTCTCATCATTTTTCCTCCTTAGATTCTCTCAGCCAAAAGGTCGCCCATCTGACTACAGCTTACTTTGGTACAGCCATCCGACATAATGTCTCCGGTGCGATAGCCGTCTGCAAGCACTAGCTTTACTGCATTCTCAATGGCATCCGCCTCTTGATCCAGATCAAAGCTGTATCGAAGCATCATGGCTGCACTTAAGATAGTTGCGATAGGGTTGGCAATATTCATACCTGCTATATCAGGTGCGGAACCGTGACTGGGCTCGTACAGACCGAATTTCGTGTCGTTCAGGCTGGCACTTGCCAGCATACCGATGGAACCGGTAACCATGCTAGCTTCGTCAGACAGAATATCACCAAACATATTCTCTGTCAGAATTACGTCAAACTGAGCCGGATCCTTTACAAGCTGCATAGCGCAGTTATCAACCAGCATATGGTCCAGAGTAACTTCCGGATAATCTTTAGCAACCTCCTCCACTACTTTTCTCCAGAGTCTGGAGGAGTCAAGAACATTGGCCTTATCTACACTGGTCACCTTCTTGCGGCGTTTCATTGCAATGTCAAAACCTTTGATCGCAATCCTGCGGATCTCATTCTCGTCATAGGTAAGGGTATCAATTGCCTTTAATACACCATTTTCTTCAACAGTCTTTCTCTCGCCAAAATAAAGACCTCCGGTGAGCTCACGCATGATCATCATATCAAATCCCGCAGCAGAAATCTCCTCTTTCAGAGGGCAGGCACCGGCAAGTTCTTCATACAATATTGCAGGACGAAGGTTTGCAAACAGATTCAATGCTTTACGGATCTTAAGAAGTCCTGCTTCCGGACGAAGATTAGGAGGAAGCTTGTACCAGGGAGATTTTGTGGTATCGCCGCCGATGGAACCCATCAGTACGGCATCTGCAGCCTTGGCATCTGCAATTGCTTCCTCTGTGAGCGGAACGCCGTGTACATCAATGGATGCTCCACCCATTAAAACATCCTTATAGTTCATTACATGGCCATACTTATCAGCCACCTTATCAAGTACTTTCTTTGCCTCAGCAACAATCTCGGGACCGATTCCGTCGCCGGGAATACAAGTAATCTTTAATTCCATAATTGTTTCCTATTCTTTCTATGTATTTTTATTACTAATAATATAGCAGAAAAGGACTGCGCCGTATCAACGTTCACAGTCCTTACTTCTCTCTTCAAAGCACATTAAGCCTCGCTGGGCTTTTCAACACGCGCAACTGCAGACCTCTCCATGGGAATACGACAGTTCTTATTATTACCGAATTCAACAATGATAGTATCATCTGTAATATCAATAACGACTCCGATTAATCCGCCTTTTGTCAATACACAATCGCCGATCTCCATGGCTGCAAGCATAGCTGCCATTCTCTTCTGCTCTTTCTTCTGAGGTCTCATAAGGAAGAACCACATAGCTCCAAGAATCACTGCATAAATAGCAAAAGTCCCAATCAGGCCCATTGTTCCGCCGCCTGCCGGTGCATCACCGCTTAACAAAATATACATATTTATTCCTCCTGCATTTTATTACTGAAATATAGCACTAAAAATTATAATACACAAAAATGTCCATATGGGCAAGTAGTTTCTGCAATAAAATATAAAAATTTTATAATTACATCTTCCGTTCAACAATAAGTAATCTTTCAGTCCTGAACATTGCTCATTCCGTCGAGTTTCTGCTTCTTATATGCTGCAAAACAACCCTGATCAAGAGCATTTCTGATCTCTTCCATCATAGTATTATAAAAATATAGGTTGTGTAATACACAAAGACGCAGTCCCAACATTTCCTTGGCTTTAAGCAAATGTCGGATATAAGCTCTGGAATATCGTTTACATGCCGGGCACTGACAGCCTTCTTCAATCGGTCTGTCATCCAGTTCATATTTAGCATTGAACAGATTGATCTTGCCGTGGTTGGTATAAAGATGACCATGCCTTCCGTTTCTTGTGGGGTAGACACAGTCAAAGAAGTCAACTCCTCTATCCACCGCTTCCAGAATATTTGCCGGAGTCCCGACACCCATCAAATAAGTAGGCTTTTCAAGCGGAAGATATGGCACTACTTCATCCAAAATATGATACATTTCTTCATGAGATTCTCCTACAGCAAGACCTCCGACAGCATACCCGTCAAGATCCATCTCACGGATAATTTTTGCATGTTCAATGCGGATATCATCAAAGATTGCTCCCTGATTAATACCAAACAACATTTGCTTTGGATTGATGGTATCTTCAAGGGAATTTAACCTCTTCATCTCCTTCTTACAGCGTTCCAGCCACCTTGTTGTTCTCTCTACGGATGCCTGCACATATTTACGGTCCGCTTTACTGGGCGCACATTCATCAAATGCCATTGCAATGGTAGAAGCCAGGTTAGACTGAATCTGCATACTTTCCTCCGGACCCATAAATATCTTACGTCCATCAATATGGGAATTGAAATACACTCCTTCTTCTTTAATTTTTCGAAGTCCCGCAAGAGAAAACACCTGAAAACCGCCGGAATCTGTGAGAATCGGCTTGTCCCATGACATAAACTTATGAAGACCTCCAAGCTGTTTGATTACGCGATCTCCGGGACGCACATGCAAATGATAGGTATTGGATAGTTCAACCTGTGTCTTGATCTCTTCCAGATCTGAGGTTGCTACTGCGCCTTTGATTGCGGCAACCGTTCCTACGTTCATAAATACAGGCGTCTGGATCACGCCATGAACGGTGTGAAGTTCACCCCGCTTAGCGCGTCCTTCCTGTTTTAACAATTTATACACGATATAGTCCTCCTGAACAAAAATCAATTGTAATTTATAATAAAAACAAAATTCGATATTATTATATCTTCTTTCCCTTAAAAGATAAAGCATTTTTTGTGGCAAGAAAAAAACATTGCCAATTCCTTCATCTTTTACTATAATCTTTTGTAGAAATCATTTTAATCACAAATTAAAATGTTCGCATTCACAGTTTAGCACTAATCAGCCGTTGTGTTTATGGTGACGTGTTTTCCACAGTGGCTGGAGTCAGTATGTTTCTCCTTATATCACGTGGAGCCAAGACACCTGGTTCGCAGCTCCCCTGCTTATGGGCGATGTGAACCGAACTTTGGTGACTTGGCGAAACGTCCGGGATAATAAGAGAAACATACTGACTCCAGCCCCTGTAGAAAACACGGCACCATAAACACAACGGCGTGACATAGCGTTCCAACTGTGGCTTGCAAGCATTACGGAGGGATTACATATGGCCGGTTCAACGTATGGCACTATATTTCGTATCACAACATGGGGCGAATCACACGGCAAAGCATTAGGCGTTGTCATAGATGGCTGCCCTGCAGGGCTTTCTCTTTGCGAAGCAGATATTCAACAGTTCCTTGACCGACGCAAACCCGGTCAAAGCAGCATTACCACCCAGCGAAAAGAAGCTGACGAAGTGGAGATCCTCTCCGGAATCTTTGAAGGCAAAACTACCGGCACGCCAATATCGCTTATGGTACGTAACACTTCCCAGATTTCAAGAGATTACGGTAATATAGCGACCTGCTACAGACCGGGACATGCGGATTATACCTATGATTCCAAGTACGGCTTCAGAGATTACAGAGGTGGAGGTCGCTCCTCCGGAAGAGAAACACTGGGACGTGTAGCTGCCGGCGCCATTGCATCAAAGATCCTGAATCAATTAGGGATTGAAGTCTGCGCATATACAAGAAGTATTGGTCCTATCTCAATAGATGACAGTCATTTTGACAAAGAAGTCATCATGGCTACAGCCACTGCAATGCCTGACAGAGAAGCAGACAGACTTGCAATGGAATATCTGAGCAAAGCTCGAGAAGAAAGCGATTCTGTTGGCGGATGTATGGAGTGCATCGTAAAGGGAATGCCGGCCGGTATCGGTGATCCTGTATTTGACAAATTAGATGCTAATCTATCAAAAGCCATTATGTCAATCGGTGCTGTAAAAGCGGTGGAAATCGGCGACGGAACAATTGTAAGCAACCGAAAAGGAAGTGAAAACAATGATCCTTACTGTATAAAAGATATGCAGATCATGAAATGCACCAATCATTCAGGAGGTATTCTCGGAGGCATCAGTGACGGCAGTGATATCATTATCAGAGCACATGTAAAGCCTACACCTTCCATTTATCAGCCCCAGAATACCGTTACACAAAACGGCCAAGAGATCACATTACAGATCAAAGGAAGACATGATCCTATCATAGTACCCAGAGCTGTTGTGGTAATGGAGTCTATGACAGCCATCACGTTGTTAGATGCCATGATGATAAACATGTCGGCTAAAATGGAGAACCTTGAGAACTTTTACGCTTCATACGGATCAAAATAAACATAAAATGTAATCCCGTCATTGACGCTATGTCAACGGCGGGACTTTTTTTCATAATCCAACAAATTAAGGAAGCTTATAAAAAACGATACAGTTAGGTGCATTTATCGGAATCTCAGGCCCATTCATTATAATTGTATGTGCCTCCGTGTCAACTTTAAAGAATGTCATGGAATTGGATTCATGATTTAAAGAAACCAAATACTCACTTCCGGGAAATAACTCAGCATCCTTTGGATAGTCACCACTTACAGGCAGGCAAAAATTGCGGGACAGGGTACCGTCTTCCTGATTAACATCATACAGTACAACTGAATTATCTCCTGCATTTGAGCTTAACAGATACTTATAATCATCAGAAAAACTCAATGCGCTGGCAGCATTATTGCTGATATTATCTGTTGTGAAAACAGTCTGTATCTTTTCAAAGACAGGATTTCCATTATGATCCTCATAACTGTACACGTCAATGATACATTTCCACTCATGAACAATGTATATATATTTACCATCCTTAGAAATCTTGATATGTCTGGGCGCAGACTCAAGTTCACTTCTCAACACATCAACAAGTTTTACTTTTCCTCTCTCAGAATCAAAACGGTATACATTCACATGATCCATTCCCTGGTCAGCAACCAAAAGGTATTTATTGTCATGTGTCATACGGGCACAGTTAATATGAGGTCTGAAATTACGTTCCGTCACACTGCCAAGACCTTTATGGAAAATTTCATCCGTAATATTACCGATGGTCCCATCCTCATGAAGTTTAAGAACTGTCAGTTTCCCATCATGATATCCTGCCACAAACAAATAAGAATCCGTATAATCAGTAGACAGATAGCAACCTCTCATACCGTTGATCGGCGCAAAATTGATCATGGAGAGTGTACCATCCAACATGATCCGGTAAGCCTCAACGCCAAAATCGGTGATGGAATATAGATATTTTTTATTATGAGAAACACAAATATAGGAAGAATTGGTAATCTCCACTTTTCCTTTTTCAACAAATCTTCCCTTCTCCATATCCACGTCATAAACACGGATACCATGGCAATCACCCATTGTGTATGTGGAAACATATGCTACATAAGTACCTTGCATTTCCATGTGAAATTTCCTCCCTGTCTGCCAGACAATTATTTTTTCTTATAACAATTTTTTACATAGTTGAAAGTGGATTCGAACAGTATCTTATGATGCTCATATATATCCTCGAATCCATAACTGACATCCCAGTTCCACCTTCCCTCTTCATAGAGAAGTCCCTGATTAGATTCATATACAATAGCCGGCTCCCCACATATGGCAGTCCAGGCAGACTGTATATTGAAGGAAGGTTCCGGATCCCTGTCTTCGTATCCTACAACCTCGCTTTCGTAATACTGTTCTCCCTTTCCGGACTTTGCCGTGGCCACAGCTACCATCCTCGAAAGCTCTCTTATTTTATTTTTCACGCGTCCTGGCATATAGTTAAACATATAAAACTGTTGTCTACCGTTACCGCCTCCATGCAAATGAATGGAAATATCCGGAACATATTCATCCGCAACTCTTAACAAAGCTTTCGTCTCCTCAGCCATAGGAAAAAAGAAGTTGTCATGTACAATATTAACACCATCATCATTGAAATATCCGCCCAAAAAACCGCTAGCTTCAGCAATCGGATGTATTTCCTTACAACCAGGATGCATACAGAGGGAACCATCCTTCCACGTCCCCTGACTATAATAGCGAAATCCCTCAAAGGATTGTCCCACAAAGGTTTTTAAAGGTATTCTGGCTCTTCCATCCATGTTGACACAGGGAATCAGCAAAAGCTGAATATCTGCCAGCGCATCCATCAATGATTTGTTTTCATGACCTGCAAAGTCTGTGCCTGTTTCTATATTCTTGATCAAATTGTTGATTGCAACAGTCCCTTCAAACTCACCGCCATGTTCTGCGCCAATCAGAATCACGGTAGGAACATAGTCTTCGCCTGTTTTATCAGCATAACAATTATAATCTCCGGCTCCCATGGCAGAGCTGTAGTTTGCTGTCCGCTTCAGATTGTTTTTCTTTCCGTAGCGAATCATATAAACAGGTCGATTTCCCGGTGTCTCGCAAAGTACTTCAACCGTACCTTTCTTTACAAGACGAACTGTTTCTTCCACATCCTGCGTGCTGCCTTTCCACCATCCGGGAATCTCAATCATCCGGATCACACCATTCTCGTCACGCAAAGGGACATGTGTATCAGTAGGCTTAACTAGTGGATACATTTCATCAATTTGATACATGACACAAATCCTCGCTTAATTTCGACTTTATTTAGTTTACCACAGTTTGTCAATGAATGAAATACTTTTTATTCAAAAATATTTGCATATAAAAGAGCACAGCAACCCGAATAATCGGACTACTGTGCTCTCTTAAAAAAGGAAAAAGAGAAACAATCATTAATCTTCGTAGACGGTCGTCCAAATCTCACCATCTGCGCAATCAAAAGTCACAGCATCGGAATAAGCGTAGTTACCGGCCGCATCCCACATTTCAAACACCATAGAATAACTTCCGTCAAACAGCGGTGCTTCACCAAAGGAAGTATCAGCCGTCACAGTCAGTTCTTCAGATGCATACATTTCAAAGTCATCGTCACCACTGTAGGATGCCATTTTCCAGATTGTGGTAATTGCATCGCCTTCTGCAAGCAGACGAAGTTCTTTACTGGCCATACCGGACTCATCCAGTCCCTGTGATGCCCCAAGGATAGACCATTCTTCAACTGCAAAATCATATGCGACCTGCAGATTATATGCTTCTCCGTTCAACAGAATGGGAACGGAATAGAGATTATAATCTTCTCCTTCAAAAGAAAGCTCCATATAAACAAGATGACCGTCAATGGCTCCCCAAACTCCTCTGAAGTTGTCATAGAACACACCATTATCCCAATCAGCTGTCATGTCATTATCAGTACCAAGGAGTAACATCTGATCATTGGCTTCATCCACATAATAAAGAGAAAAGCCAATGCCTGCCAAAACGTCTGCTGCATCAGGGCCAAGCGTCAGAATGGATGTACCCTCATCATTCAGGGTAAGAGGAGCTCCATCCCAATCTTTGTCTTCCAGGGTTACAATTTCAGGCAAGTCAGCAATGTCAAGAGAGGCAAGATATTCTTCACCTCCCTCCGCAAGTTCGCCGGTCAGTCCGTAAGCATACAAATGTTTAAACGCAAGTCCTGTACCAACATTGATGTATCCGTTAAAGTCATTTACATCTCCATTATAAGAATAATAGCAGCTAAGACCTGTTGCCTCGGAACGATAGATACCCCCTACCTGATATACGATACATTCATTCAGAGCATCCGTGACTTTTTGGGCAGAAGGCAGCATCCATGCAGTCTGTCTGGCAAGATGGCCAAGATCTACCATGTTGGTATATCCCTGTTCACGGGTATTGCCACCATAATTTTCGCTCTGTGCTGCTGCCCTTCCCAATTCCGCAAAGAAACCGGGATCCTCTGAAGCTGCAACCAAAGCTTCCTGACCAAAGGATTCATATGCATCGAGAAGAGGGGTAAGCTTTGTCAGATCCGTCACAGAGAGGGTGGTCTGATCCTGTGTGCCTACAGCTTCGCACCCTTCATAATAAGTGTTACAGATTGCAATTCCCAGATCGTCACCTTCCATTTCAGGTTTCGCAGCCAGTTCAGCCAGCCAGCCAGAATAAAGCCATCCGTTACCCGGCTCAACTTCCTCGGATGCAACAAGATATTTGGCAAAATTCTGAAAAACAGATGCCACATCCACTGTTGCCATCAGACAGGTATCAAAACCAACGAGCTCAAGTGCAGGCGTTTCCTTATTGGCAGGCCATACGGCATCAAAAGCCTGATACATCTCGGCAAGGTCAAGAGAATCCAGACCGTGAATCTCATCAAAAGCAGCTCCGGTTACGGATCCTCCTCCATGATTCCAAAAAGTAACTGCTACCTTTTCTGCTGGATAGTTGGCGTCTGCATATGCAAGGAAATCATAGAGTGTCTGCGCATCACCCATGTTAGTGGTTTCCTGCTCATAGATCAGGGAAAGACCGTCCTTGTTATAGAGCCACCTCTGGATTTTGGCAGGATCCATCATATCGTTCTGCCAAACATTGGCTCCACCGGTCTGAATCACCACATTTACGTTATCGGGAAGATTAACCTGCATCATTTCATTCAGGTCAACAGTTGCAAAACCACCATTCGTTTCCAGGTCGCTGCCGCAAAGATACCAATAGACAGCCCAACTTCCTTCAACCGCCTCCTTGTTCACAGATTGGTCTGCCAGATCAGAACCAGTCGGAGCACTCTCTTCACCTGCGCAAGCCACAAGGGACAGGATCATCATAACTGCCATAAGCAGTGTTAACAGTTTCTTTTTCATGGTAATACCTCCAAATGAATTTCAATCTTTTCAATATAATCTTTCTGTCGATATCCAAATATACGAGCTATCAAAGAGGATGGGAACGATATGATCTCTCTGTTATATCTGGCAACACTGTCATTGCAGATCAGTCTGCTTGTGACCAGCATTTTGTCATATCCTTCCATCGCTCTGATACATTTCGTGTAATCTTCATCGTCAATCAATGTAGGAAACTGCTGTACGAATACAGAAAAGCGGTTAATCATTTCACTGATAAACTTAATTTGAACTGACACATCAGAGGGAGCCGAATCAGCTGAAATGTTATTTCCAGAAGATTTGATCATATCGCACATCTTCTGTGCATCATCTGCTGCATATTCTTTCAACAGGGTAATTAATGCACACAGCACATCCAATTGCGAGGAAATCTGTATTCCGATCCGATTCAGACAGCTGCTGATCTTTTCATCAAGGCCTGCCAGTCTTCTCTGAATTATAATCACCCAGATTATTAAGAATAAAAGTATGATTCCGGCAACAAGATATCCCATAATCAGTTTCCTTTCATCAATTTTTGAGGGCGGACACGGATTCCCGCGCCCGCCCCACATTACGTGCAGAAGCACTTTTACTGCTCAATGATTATTCCATCTCGAACTCTTCTTTAACATCTGCAACCCACGCATCAACATCGCCAAACCATTCGATCATAGCGTTCAGGTCTTCTTCAGCGATTTCTTTGTCACTGGAAAGCAGTTCCTGGTACTCGCCCAAAAGATTTGACATATCGATCATTCCATCTACTAACTCTTCGGGATAAGCATCAAGATCATCATTGATCACTTTCGCAACAGCATTAAATGCTTTACTTGTAGAATTGAATGCATCAATTGCAGGCTGCTTATCGGGACCACCACATGCAACCAAAGACAGACACATTGCCAACACAAGTAAAAGTGACGTTAACTTTTTCATATTTATCAATCCTCCTGATAATGAATCTTTAGCCAACGGCTTACATTTATCATATTCTGTTTCTCACTTTATTTGCCAATTATGTCCAAAACGCACCGAATAAGTCCCGAATCGACAGTTGTGTTTACAGGGAAACTCTGAGCACAAACATGCCTTTATCAAGAGAAAACGAGATTAATCCACCGTACTGTTCCACTATGGTGCAGATACTTTGCACTCCGATTCCGTGACCCGGTTTCTCAGAAACAGGGATCCCCTTTATAAAACGGACCTTCTTTTCGTCACATGGATTTGCCACCTGTATAAACAGTTTCCCATCACGTTCAAAAAACTCAATTTCGATCATGCAGCTGGTACCTGAGGCTGTAAGTTCCATACATGCATTCAATGCATTTTCAAGAGCGTTGGACAAAAGAACACACAAATCCACGTCTGAAACTACGATAAATGCCGGAAGGAATCCATTGATCTTCATGCCGATGCCTTCTTTTTCTGCCCTCCCGACAAAAGCGGATAAAATGAGATTCGCTTCCTCATTTTCACAATATTGATTCACCTTACGGGAATCTATTTTATTGCAAATTGCTGATATGTATTGCAGTGCATTCTCTTTCTGCTCATTTTCTATACAGGAAGACAGATAATGCAGATGATGGCGCAGATCGTGCCGATATTGTTTTGCCAGATTCTGTGACTCTCGCAAAGCATTTATCTCGCGCACAGACTGTTTCAGCTGTATCCTGAGACCGTTCTGTGCCTGTAAAAGCCTGTTATAGCTTTGTTTTTCAGCAGAATTATACATTATAAAAACAAGATATATGGTACAGCAGATAAATGGCATGAATTCCACAGCAACCTGGTGTCCTGTAGTTAACAGTTCCGTATAAACCGTCGTCGCATAATCAAATAGATAATAGAGCAAAGGAACCAAGCCCAACTCAATCTGGGCTCTGCAAGGATAATTTGATATTTGTTTGAAAACCGGAGAAATATAGCGGACCAAAAAGGCTAAAAGCGGTATCGTAATAATAAGTTCAACCAAATCCTGAGAAATCATATTGTTTGCAATTGCAACAACAAACAATGCCAGCCACCGTCTCAGCTGACAACACAAATACGATGCCAATATACATATCAGGGGCCATACAAATTTTCTTGACATAATGTAAAGAACAAAAAGCAAGGGAAGATGCATGGTAACAGGATATATCTTTCTTATTAACAAATCACCGACACAATAATACACTGCGCCCTGAAATAACAGGATAAATATCATTCCAGCGAAAAAGATTCTGCGATTTCTTTGCTTATCCCATACATTACAAAAAGATACCGACAGAACACTGCCGAAGATACTCACGGCACCACCGTTCAGAAAAGATAAGATATCGGTCATAGCATTACCTGCTTTCTTTGAAAGGAATACTCAAGGAACTTATTTTTGATCTCATTGAATTTGCCGCGCGGTACAGGAATTTCTGCAAGGCATGACATGGTCACTGCACGGTATGAAAGATTATGCATATAATCCATATTTACGAGATAGGACCGGTGCACGCGCAAAAAACAGCCAAACTGTAAAAGTTGTCTGTTGAGATCGTCAAGGCTTCCGTTACATTCAAGAACATGTCCATTGGTCAGATGAATATAAAGTGTTCTGTGAATTACCTCACAATACTCAAATTGATCAATCTCAATTCGTGTAATGCCATTTTTACATCTGAGAATGATACTGTTTTCTTTTTCTTTTTTACATTCGGCCAAAGCATTGTCCAAGAGACGAAACAAAGATTCTTCGTCCAAAGGTTTCAGTTGGTAATAATACGCATTGACGGAATATGACTGTACGGCATACTCTGCAGAGGATGTGAGAAACACGATCTTAACATTTTTATCATAACGCCGGATCTCTCCTGCGGCAATGATACCGTTTTCCCCAGGCATAAGAACATCGAGAAATATAATATCAAAACGAGCACCTTTTTCAATTTCCGCAGTCAGGTCAAGTGGATTTTGAAAAGATTTATAATTATATTGAATGTCTCCGGCCTCACAGTATTTTTGAAAGAGCGTTCTGAATTCACGCAAAACAGAAACATCATCGTCACAAACAGCTACGTTAATCAAGAGAATCTCTCCTTTAAACTTTTCTTAAATTTTATCATAATTCTATCCAGAATTCCACAACAAAACATAAAATATCGCTTACAGTTACGATTCCTGAGGGAAACGTACACTATATTATAAAATATTATCTTAAAACACACATTTTTTCGGCAAAAAATCATTGACGGATTCAGAGTTATTATGCTATATTGTAAATTGAATGAAAACAGATTCATAGAGTCTGCAGAGCAGCAACTTTCGTTGCATTATTGATTGAGTTAAAAGCTCAAATTTTATAAGTTGGTTACTATAAACCGGTGCATCGGATGCACATCTAACTTGTGAAACGGTCAATAAGAGTAGTAAAAGTAAAATATTTTGCTATATAGACTCTAAACCTGATAATCTGTTAATATCTTTTCTTTTCTGACAAGGGAAGTTTTTTCTCTCTCATCGTCGGAAGATTTCATCAGATATCACAAGCAGTGTGCGTGAAGACGCATGCTGCTTTTATTATAGTACAACTGATACGTTCAGGAAGGTTGGTTTCAAATGAAAAAGGCATTGGTTAATCTGGTGAATATTACCAAATCGTATGACGGACAGATGGTTTTGGATGATTTGAATCTCTATATCCGTGAAAATGAATTCTTGACTCTGCTTGGCCCCAGTGGTTGCGGCAAGACTACTACCCTGCGTATTCTCGGCGGATTCGAGAAACCCGACAAAGGACAAGTTATCTTTGACGGCAAAGATATCACCACTCTCCCTCCTAACAAAAGACAGCTCAATACTGTCTTTCAGAAATATGCTCTTTTCACCCATATGACCATTGCCGAGAACATTGCCTTTGGATTAAAAATCAAGAATAAGTCCAAATCGTACATTAACGATAAGATCAAGTATGCCTTGAAACTGGTTAATCTTGATGGTTTTGAACACCGTATGCCCGATTCATTGAGCGGCGGTCAGCAACAGCGAATCGCAATTGCCAGAGCTATCGTGAATGAACCTAAACTTCTGCTTCTCGATGAACCTCTCGGTGCTCTTGATCTGAAGCTTCGTCAGGACATGCAATACGAACTGATCCGTTTAAAGAACGAACTTGGCATCACATTTATTTATGTTACACATGATCAGGAAGAAGCACTGACCATGTCAGACACGATCGTTGTCATGAATCAGGGCTACATTCAGCAGATCGGTACCCCTGAAAAGATATATAACGAACCTGAAAACGCTTTTGTAGCCGACTTTATCGGTGACAGCAATATTATCGGAGCGACCATGATCGATGATCGTCTGGTTGATATCCTCGGTGCCCGTTTTGCATGCGTTGATGAAGGGTTCGGCCACAACACTCCCGTTGACGTAGTTATTCGCCCGGAAGACGTAGAGCTGGTAGCTCCTGAACAGGGAACGATACAGGGTAAAGTGACACACCTGATCTTTAAAGGCGTTCACTATGAAATGGAAGTTATGGCAAACGGCTTTGAGTGGTTGGTGCACTCCACCAGAATGCACGAAGTCGGTGCAGATGTTGGCATTAAAGTAGATCCCTTCAACATTCAGATTATGAAGAAGCCACAGTCCGAGGATGAGGAGGCCGTAGGAGTCAATGAGTAAGAAGCTATTGTCCGCGCCTTACCTTTTCTGGTCAGTTATGTTTATCATCATTCCTTTATGCATGGTTTTCTATTACGGACTGACAGACAAGACCGGGGCATTTACTTTAGAAAATATAACAGCAATTGCAACTGCGGAACACTCCAAAGCCCAGTGGGAGGCATTAAAACTCTCTCTCATCAGCACCGTGATCTGTTTTTTGCTTGCTTATCCTTTGGCAATGATCCTCTGCGGCATGAATGTAAAACAGAATTCTTTTTTGGTTTTGATTTTCATCCTGCCCATGTGGATGAATTTCCTGTTAAGAACGCTGGCTTGGCAGACTCTTTTGGAAAAAACAGGTGTGATCAACAACATCCTGAAATTCTTACATCTGCCGACTTTAAACATTATCAACACTCCCTCAGCCATTGTACTGGGTATGGTATATAACTTCCTGCCCTTCATGGTTCTTCCTCTTTACAATGTGCTGGTTAAGATTGATAAGAATGTAATCAACGCAGCCAGAGATCTTGGCGCCAACGGGGTACAGACCTTTCTTAAGATCATATTCCCCTTAAGTCTCCCGGGAGTATTCAGCGGCATAACCATGGTCTTTGTTCCCGCACTGACCACCTTCGTTATCTCCAAAATTCTTGGAGGAAGCAAAATCCTGCTGATCGGCAACGTTATTGAACAGGAATTTACCCAGACCGGCAACTGGCATCTCGGTAGCGGACTTTCCATCGTACTGATGCTGTTCATTATCATCAACATGGTCATCAGTACCATCACAGACAAAGATGGGGAGGCACAGGGACTATGATAAAAACTACCGCGCAGAAGGTTTATACCTTCCTGATATTTGTTTTCTTGTATGCACCCATTGTAACGCTGATCGTACTCTCCTTTAACGCCAGTAAAACCAGAGCAAAATGGGGTGGATTTACCCTGAAGTGGTACAAGAATCTGTTTCAGAACGAAGCGATACTGCAAGCGCTCTGGAATACACTTGCCATCGCATTTCTCTCCGCTTTGATTGCCACTGTGATCGGAACCATTGCATGCATCTCCATCAACAGTATGAAGAAGCGAAACCGGGCGATACTCATGGGTATCACAAACATTCCCATGCTGAATGCTGAGATTGTAACAGGTATTTCACTGATGCTTTTATTCATCAGTTTTAACATGAAGTTTGGGTTTAATACCATACTGCTCTCTCACATTACCTTTAACATTCCCTATGTCATTTTAAGTGTAATGCCAAGAATGAAACAATTGAATCCAAGCACCTATGAGGCGGCGCTAGATTTGGGTGCCTCACACACAGTAGCCTTTTTCAAAGTGGTATTTCCCGATATCTTCCCGGGTATCTTATCAGGCTTCCTCATGGCGTTTACCATGTCACTTGATGATTTTATTATTACTTACTTTACCAAAGGCCCCGGAATTGACACTCTTTCTACCAAAATTTATACGGAAGTCAAGAAAGGGATCAAACCGGAAATGTACGCACTGTCAGCCATTATTTTTGTAAGTGTACTTGTACTGCTATTACTGATCAATTATTCTCCAAAGGATAAGAAGAATCGTAAAAGCAAGTAATTATCAGATAGAGAAAGGATATGAAATCAATGAAAAAGTTAATTTCTTTACTTCTTTGCTGCGTGATCACCGCTTCTCTTTTCACCGGCTGTGCCGGCAGCGACGCCGGTAAAAACGGCGAAGTATATGTTTTGAACTGGGGAGAATATATTGACCCTGAAACATTGGATCTGTTTGAAGAAGAGACAGGTATTAAGGTTATTTATGAGGAATTTGAAACCAATGAGTTAATGTATCCGAAGGTAGAGGCCGGTTCCTCCGCCTATGATGTAATTTGCCCTTCAGACTATATGATTCAGAAACTCATCGATAATGACCTCTTGCAGGAATTGAATTTTGATAATATGCCCAATGCGAAAGCCAATATCGGTGTACAGTACTATGAACAGGCTGCAGCGTTCGATCCTGACAACAAATATTGTGTACCTTACTGTTGGGGTACCGTTGGCATCCTTTATAACAAGACCATGGTGGAGGAGCCTGTAACCAGCTGGAGTATTCTCTGGGACGAAAAATATGATGACAATATCCTTATGCAGGATTCCGTGAGAGACGCTTTTATGGTTGCCTTGAAATTACACGGCTATTCCATGAACACACTGGATGAGACTCAACTTGAGGAAGCAAAAAATTCATTAATTAAGCAGAAACCTCTTGTACAGGCATATGTTGTCGATCAGGTCCGTGACAAAATGATCGGTGGTGAAGCTGCACTGGGCGTAATATATTCCGGTGAAGCCATTTACACACAGCGCGAAAACTCTGATTTGGAATATGTGATTCCCAAAGAAGGCACCAATGTATGGATTGATGGATGGGTAGTTCCCAAGAACGCACCTAATAAGACTAACGCAGAAAAGTTTATTGATTTCATGTGCCGCGGCGACATTGCCCTTAAGAACTTTGAATATATCACTTACTCAACTCCTAACACAGTGGCTCAGGAACTGATTGAGGATGAAGATATTAAGAATTCCAAAATTGCATTTCCTGACCTTTCACAATATGAGAATCTCGAAACCTTCCGGTATCTTGGGGAAGACGGAGACACACTCTTAAACAATCTTTGGAAACAGGTAAGTTCCAGTTCAGCAGAATAAACAGGTCCCTTCAAATAGCAAAGGTTCCATTCGGACATCATCCGAAAGGAACCTTTTCCTTACGCTATTGCAACTTTATGATTCTTCTGAGCATTCACAACCGCAGGTTTCAGAGACTCTGGTAATATTGGGATACCTTGAAGCGCTTGTGTCACAGCCACAACTACGGTCATCGTCCCTGCGTCTGTCGCAGTCATCATTCCTGCAACTGTCACAGTCATCATCCCTGCGTCTGTCATAATTATTATCACAGCCGCATCTGTTGTCAGATCTTCTGCCATTACCAGCATAATCATTCCAGCCACAGTTATTACTGCAATTGTTACAGCTTCTGCCGCCACATCCCAGGAGCAATAATATAATCCACAGACAATTCATGAACAATACATCCTTTTAGCCTTTAAAATATATTATTCTCAGTGTACGACTTTGTGTATGTCTGTTTTATTTCTTTACAAGTTCTTTTTTGATAAATCGGAATGTCTCCTCTTCTCCCGCCTCAGAAAGCATAATCAGGATTCGCTCCATCCACATCCTTGTATAGGGATGAAGCGGTACTTGCGAAGCTCCTCTTTGGTAGTATTTAAGCGGTGCATCATCTGAATAATTATCTCCGAGATATACTTTACTGGCGGCAATCCTGTCCATGATCATCTCTGCAATATAGTTATCAGGCATTGCTACCGGTGCCATTCCTCCGGGAACATTTTCTGTGCTGTAATCAATCCAATATTCGTAATGATGCTTATTCCTTCCCTTATGATGAAGCCAGGCAGAGGAAAATCCAATGTCTTCTCTCTCGGCATTATTCGGGCTTCTATAACCCTGATAATACTTAACTCCTACCAGAAACTCACATGGACCATATTTTGACATGTCATGAAAGATTCCCTGCCTATAGAGACCAATTTTAAAACAGCCTTTAGCCACAAGATATTTATGATAAGTAATTGTCTTAAAATGATTCCAGACCTTTCCCATATTCATCACCTCAAATTGTGTTTCCTGTCTTGCTATCTTCATAATGATAACAATGACTGACTTAAAATTTATTCTTCTATTATACTTTTTTTTGATTAGAATGTAAATTGGTTGCAGTTTTTTTTCTTCCGTGTTAAAATGTAACAAATCTTTGGTACCAGGACATAATATAAGGCGGGTCCTGATAAATTCAAAGCGTAAAACCGCCTTACGCAGATAGGAAAATTTATGGGTAAAAATAATTACGAAGATGAAGAAATGACAGTTGAACTTGAGCTGGAAGACGGTGAAGTGGTGAACTGTGCCGTTATTACAATCCTTGAAGTGGAGAAGAAGGACTACATCGTTTTACTTCCACTCGATGAAAATGGAGACAATGAAGACGGAGAAGTATGGTTCTATCGCTACAGCGAGAATCCGGATGATCCTAACGAAGAGCCTGAACTTGGTTATATTGACGATGATGAAGAATATGAGCGCGTAGCAGATGCCTTTGATGAGTATCTTGACAATTGCGAGTTTGACGAGATTGTAGAGGATCAGGAAAACTGATCTGTCAGCCCTCAGTACAATTCAATTAACATGTTTAAAAATCTAGACATCAGTCTGGGTCTGTCCTTTGTGCCTGTCACATAGGTGAGTCCCAGACTTTTCTTTGCCCTCGTCATGGCAACATACAATAACCGTCTCTCCTCTTCTATGGTTTCCTCCGTCTGCATATGACCGTATGGAAATATGCCTTCATTTAAATCAGGGATCCATACATTTTCAAACTCCAGACCTTTGGAACCATGAACAGTCATCAATTTAATCCCGTCTTCCTCTTTTTTGACATCCTTTTTATTCATTTCAGTCTTAAAGGTATCCTGGAATGTAAACCATGAACTATAATCTTTAAAACCGGTAGCTTCTTCACATAAGATTTCAAGTATTTCAAGCCACTCATTTAATTTTTGATAATCAGTACCCGCCTTCTTTCTAAGATAGGATTCAAACTGCATTTTTCTCCGTATATATTGTATTCCCAGATAGGGCGACATGGATGGGAGCCTATTCAGATCTTCCTCTAACTGCGCAAGCGGAAACAGGTAAGAGGCTAATTCCTTCTGAGGAAAATAGTTGATATAATATTTTCTTATTTTTTCAAATGAGATCAAATCGTCCTGTAATGCCTCCCTTATGATTCTGCGATATGGTTTGTTCATAAACGTAAGGAACAAGGTTCTTCTTTTGTCACCGCAGGCAAACTCAATATAATTCCTTATAGTGACTGCAACAAAATGATCATAAATACATTTCCCTTTTTCTTTCATAGTATAAGGAATTTCCAAACGCCTCAACATAGAGGAAAAACCCTGCATTTGAGAATTGGTGCGAAACAGTATGGCTATACTCCTTAATTCATCTGCTGTTTTAGTCTTCATCAGTTCAGCAAGAAAATGATATTGTTCCAATTTATGGGTAAATCGTTCTAAGCAAATGGTACCATTTGCATTTCTGTTGTAAGATTTCAGTTGCTTTTTAAAGCGTACTCTGTTTGCTTCAATCACAATACCGGCTGCTCTTACAATTTCAGGAAAACTTCTGTAATTAATAGTTAAAAATATTTTTTTACAGTCCGGATAATCCTCTGTGAATTTTTGCATAATCCCAGGAGTCGCACCGCGAAAGCCGTAAATTGATTGATCATCATCCCCCACTGCAAACAGGTTGCCGGATTTGCCTGCCAGAAGTTTAATGATTTCATATTGCCTAGAATTGATATCCTGAAACTCATCAATCAGAATATAAGAAAATCTTTCTTTCCATGTTTTCATCAGGTCTTCATTTTCAGAAAGAATCATGAAGCACTGATATAACATATCATCAAAATCCATTCGATTGTTTCTCTTCCGCTTTTGTTCATACGCTTCAAACAACATCATAAAGTCATTGCGGTATCGTTCATCCGTCATTTGGACGGACCTGACAATATTACCTGTATTTTTATAACAACTGATTGCAGCCAAAATTTTAACAGCATCTGCTTCAATGGTGTCGTTTAAATAATGATTCTTATCCGTTTGTAAAATGTAATCTTTTAAAATAGGGATAATGTAACGCTTTTTTTCTGAATCGGTTAAGATTGCATCCGTCTGTCTGTAGCCGGAGCTTTTGAGTATTTGATAAAAGATGGAATGAAATGTTCCGAAATGAACAGGCAATGAATTGGAATGGGATGAAAGAAATCTGTTCTTCATATTCATTGCCGCTTCTTTTGTAAAGGTTATCACAAGAATATTGGATGGATCAACCTTATTATGTTCGATCAGATAGAAGATTCGGTTGGTAATGGTAAAAGTCTTGCCGGAGCCGGGACCTGCCAGTACCAGCATAGGTCCCTCTCCGTGCATCACAGCCTTACGCTGTGCTTCATTCAAATGATCAAATTGCTTCAAGCAGTTCAATACCCTTTCGAATACGCTTTAAGCTTTCTTCCTTACCAAGAATCTCCATGATTTCCGTGGCTCCTGCAGGTGTCATCTGTTTGCCGGACACTGCAGTTCTGATCGGCCACATCACATAACCATTTTTACAGCCTTTCTGCTCTACATAGGCCGACAATGCCTGGTAGAGCGCATCATTACTGTAATCCTCCTGTGCTCCCAGGATCGGCAATACTTCCTTCAAAACTTCCAAAGAAGTCTCAGCGTTGGTCTTCATCTTTTTATGAGTATACATGGCCGGATCATATTCAGGAAGTTCCTCAAAGAAATCAACCTGTGCAGCGATATCCGGGAACACTTCGATACGGGTCTTCACCATAGCAGCAATCTTTTTCAAGTCAAAATCCTTGGTAAGCGCCGCCTTCAGATAGGGTTCAGCCATCTCATAAAACTCATCAGCGTCCATTGCTTTCATGTATTCACTGTTCATCCAACGAAGCTTTACAATGTCAAATACCGCAGGAGACTTACTGATTCTCTTATAATCAAACTCTTTAATCAGCTCATCCAGTGTAAAGATTTCTCTATTGTCCTCAGGGCTCCAACCAAGCAAAGCAATATAGTTCACGATCGCTTCGGTCAAAAATCCCTGCTCCACCAGATCCTCAAAAGAAGAATGTCCGCTTCTCTTGGAAAGCTTCTTGTGATTCTCATCAGTGATCAGAGGCAGATGTACATAAACGGGTACTTCCCAGCCGAACGCCTCATAAAGCCTTACATATTTCGGTGAAGAAGAAAGATATTCATTCCCCCTCACAACGTGAGTAATATTCATAGTGTGATCATCCACTACGTTTGCAAAGTTATAGGTGGGATAACCATCTGACTTGATCAGGATCATATCATCCAGTTCGCTGTTATTAACTGTTATATCACCGTATAATTCGTCCTTAAAGGTTGTCGTTCCCTCAGCGGGATTGTTCTGACGGATGACAAAAGATTTGCCGGCTGCAAGATTAGCTTCCACTTCTTCCTTGGAAAGCTTCAGGCAATGCTTGTCATAAATCATGATCTCCTTGCCTTCTACGATCTCGGTCTTCAAACCTGCAAGTCTTTCTTTGTCGCAAAAGCAATAATATGCCTCGCCTTTTTCCACGAGTTCCTTGGCATATTTCATATAAATACCGGTCTTCATTCTCTCACTCTGCACATAAGGACCATATCCTCCGTCCTTATCCGGACCTTCATCGTGGATCAAGCCTGTCTTTTCCATAGTGCGATAAATGATCTCGGTAGCGCCTTCCACAAAACGCTCCTGGTCTGTATCCTCAATACGAAGCATAAAATCTCCGCCGTCATGTTTTGCGATCAAAAACTCATACAGCGCAGAGCGCAGATTTCCTACGTGCATCCTGCCGGTGGGGCTGGGAGCATATCTGGTTCTTATCTTAGTCATATTTCCTCCGTTTCAAAGCGCTAAATAGTATTGTTTCAAACAACTTCATCGCTTTCTTTCTATCCTACATACTTTGTATATTGTAAACTGTTTTGGGAAAAACTGCAACTCATTTTTGTAGAATTAAAATACTTGCATAATATAATTTTCCGAAGTATACTTAATTTGCTCATATATACAAATAATCCGCATAATAAATTCATCTGTGGTACAATCAACGATATAATCATTCATATTATAGAATAGGGGTCATCATGAAATACATTATTGAACACTGGTACCATGCGCTTCACTTTCCAAAAGAATATGATACTGCTTTCTATAGCGCACTTTCAGAAATCAACATACCTCAATCCACATCAATCGAAACCTATAATATGGATGAAACAGACGGGAAAAAGAATCTGCTCTCCTATTTATACATGTGCGAACATCTGAAAAACGCGTACGAAAATGCAGGTATCAGCGCTGAAATTCTGATGGATACATTACATGATATTGTGGTTTG
>JAZNMF010000014.1:0-4012 GCA_045579545.1 Acetatifactor sp.
AACAGAAAAGAGACCAATATCCAAACTGATCTCTTAAAATCTGTAAGAGAAAATCCATACCTTTCTCTTCAGCAATATATTTAACTTATTAAGGAGTGTCCGGAATCATGGGTATGGAATTTCGGATTACAATTAAGGTATGAGCAAAAAATCAGTGGTAGTTATGCCGGATACACAAAAAGTTTTAGAAAATATGGGTGAACAGATAAAGATGGCGAGATTGCGTCGTAATCTTTCTACAGAATTGGTAGCAGAAAGAGCCGGGATTAGCAGAGCTACGTTGTGGGCTGTGGAAAAAGGTACTCCAACAGTAGCCATAGGCACTTATGCTGCTGTGTTACATGCTTTGGGAGGTATGGATAAAGACTTAGAATTAGTGGCGCAGGATGATGAATTCGGCAGAAGAATTCAGGACATGAATTTAGTGACTCCGAAACGGGCAAAGAGGAAGTAGGGACTAGATGGATAACGTAAATGAAATATATGTATATGAGAATTGGAAATCAGATACTCCATCGTTAATAGGAACACTGTATGTGGACGGCGGTAGAGGGAAACAGGTAGTTTCTTTTGAGTATGACGATGCGTGGTTAAATGATTTGACAAACAATGTGACCTTAGATCCGGATTTGAGAATGTTTAAAGGTCGTCAGTATGCGCCGGCGGATAAGTTAATGTTTGGTGTGTTTGAGGATTCCTGTCCCGATAGATGGGGACGTCTTTTAATGAAGAGGCGCGAAGCAATTGTTGCGAAGAAGGAAGAAAGAAAACCTAAGAATTTGACAGAAGTAGATTTTTTAATTGGAGTCTATGATGAGACAAGAATGGGTGGAGTTTGTCTCCGTTGTATGATGTGAATCCAAATATCTATGGGGATACATTATCGCTCAATGTGGATTCTGACAACAATTTAATTGACTTTAATCTGGCGTTGTCGGTTGCAAAAATATACGAATTAACAGATACACAGGCGTTAGAGGAATTACAGGGAATAAAGAATGTAGTGGAAAGCAATTGGAGAAGGCTTGCGCAGCAATATGGACTGAGTAGAAGTGAGATTGAAGGAATGGCTCCGGCATTTGATATGGCGTTTAAAGGATGAGAAAACGAAGTAACTGTAAGAGTTCTAAATGAGGAAATCTATTGAAGTACTTATTAAAGTAAAATGAAAGGAAGGTGCCTTATGTTCCCTTTAATCAACAAACGAGAAACCGGTGTTAACCTACGCAGAATCATGGACATGCGTGGAATTACACCGAAGGACGTACAGGAATATCTTGGACTCGGTTGTGTGCAGAGTGTGTACCGATGGTTTGATGGCGTTAATATGCCGACCATTGATAATTTGTATGCACTAAGCGAGTTGTTTCAAGTTCCGATTGATGCAATCGTGCGTGGAAACAGGGCGCCGGTTGCACCGGATATTATTATAAAGCCACTGGATTCCCGAGAAAGCAGACTTTGTGCATATTATGAAAAATTGAATGAGAAGCGTGTGGCGTAAAAATTGAACTACAGCTTCAATGACAAATGGGATATTCTCCTTTAGAATAGTCAGTAGAGACAATATTCTAAGGGAGGATTTTTTATGAGCGAGAAGATGTTGGTAACGCAGGCTCTAGACGAAAGAGACTTGTTGGTAAAGAAGATAGCAGATAAGATTGCTAAGGCAAGCTTTGTTGATACCATTAAGCCGAATGAGGATAAGGTTTTCGCAAAGCGAATTGACAAAGAAGAATATGCCAAGGAAGCTGAGTCGGCATATCAGCAGATTGTTGATTTGATTGACCGGTTCCAGAAAATTGATGCTGCAATTGTGGCATCCAATGCAAACACAGAAATCACTACTTCCTACGGAACTTTTACAGTTGCCGGAGCGATTGCATTAAGAAGCAGACTTCGTGGCGCAGGTGCTTACGGAGGCGATGCGGATTTTGAAGGAAGACTTCAGAAGAAGCTTGCAAATGAATATAATGAGCGTGTGCAGTTTTGCGACAGGAAAAATAGCCAGCTGCAGTCTACTGCAGAGGAGATGCGTCTTAGCATTCTGGGAAAAGACAGTAAGACCAAGGATGAAAAGCCTTTGGGAGTTGTTGAAGCCTATGTGAAGGAGAATACAACAGAGCTGGTGGATCCGCTTGATGTTAAGAAGAAAGTGGAGACACTGGAAGAAAAGCGTAACACTCTTCTGACCGAGCTGGATACACAGATAAAGGTATCGAATGCAACGACCTTTATTGAGGTAGCGTAGATAGCTGACACGTCAGCTATCTGTTCCGCTTGGATGCGCAGGGATTCGGAAAGGTAGATGTCAGAAGAGCTGACCCGAATCCCGCGCCAAGACTTGCGAGCAAGTCTTGATGGCCTGCATTACGAAAACCTCAAATCCGGCTTCCCTGTAACAGGGTTACGTTACATGACAGATATTACCAATTCTGATTAAATTGGGTTGCTTGACTTCAGTGGTGCAACGGTAGCACGCATGATTTGTAATCGTGAAGTATAGGTTCAAATCCTATCAACAAAGTTGGGTTTAAAGATGAAAGCAAACATCTCCGATTTAACTGTTTTGCGTTTTATTTGAACCGTTAAAGGTGAATCGTCAACGATTTTATTCTTGAATGGTTTTAAGTGAAGAGGAAACTTTCGTGTAGACATAGAAATGTGTTGAAATCCATGAGAAAGGTTAAAGCGCTAAGCCGGTTGGCTGGAGGGAATCCACGTGGCTGTAATGCAGGCACATATTTTAGATGATGAAGCCGTGGCGCAAGCTGCGGCTTTGTTTATGTATGTTTGCAAAAGCAGTTGCAAGCAAAAACAAGAGTAAAAAATGCATTTTTAGATTGAAATTGTAAAATTAAACGGTATTTCTAGCGTTTAATTTTACAATTAATGTACAATTAAACGTTGATTAAGTACGTATTATGGGACAACACCTGATTTATACTGGAATCAAGATAAGGAAATGACCTTATTCTTGGTTCCTTTTAATTTTGCAAGCAAATAAGGAGATGGGCTTATGTGTGATTGGAATAACAATGGTGAGTATGATATGCAGGATGCATTTATTGGTTACCATATTCACAGATCGATTTCGGGGAATAAACAGAATCAGAGTAGTTCCGGAGACGGCGGAGATGTACTTACAGTTGTGGCGGTGGCACTTTTGGTATTAGGAATTTTAATGATTTTTTTATAAATGGAGGTCGAACATATGAGTAATAGCAGTAGAAGTAATGATGATGGAATGGGTTGTTTAGCTGTATTGATATTGGCTGTAATTGCAATGCCATTGGTGGGTTTATATCTTGCATTTGCAGGAGAAAGCAGTGAGAAGAAGTTTTTAGGAGTGGCACTTTTGATTGTTGGTATTATTGTATATGCCAAATGTGGAATGCTTTGAGGTGAGCATGAGAGAAGGGTTAAGGTGTGCGTATGTTAGATATTGATAAGCTGTATTATATTATGGATTATAGAGGGAACTACTACAGAATCAACGATAGAAATGATTTGGTAATTGCAAAAAATATGAATGAAGCTTCTGTGTTTTCCTTTATAGAGGCTAATAAAAGAATCAATATCGGACATAAGAATATGTTTTATCTTATGACACCGGTAGAAGATGTTCAAGAGGAGTATCAAAGTGATGAGGAGGTGAAGCCTGTGAGCGGTAATTTGGCAGATGTAATTATTTCTGCGGCTAAAGAAGTGAAATCCACAGTAGAAACCGAGGAGACGCTTTCGCCTGTACTGGAATATGATCTTTCCCTAATTGATTGGAAGGATTATTTAACGCATTTTACATATGTAATAGAAGCATTAGCCGGGTATAAAGAAGTATTGATTAAGGCGGAATCTGATGTGGACTTGGAAATCTGTGATATTCTGCATTATATCGAATTGTGCGACACAAGTGACGAAGAGGCTGCCCAATTGGTTGCTTTGCTGAAAGAATACAGGGAACATCGCAGAGATGTCAAGGATGAAATGATCCGTTTAGATGTATTTCAAA
>JAZNMF010000015.1:0-4408 GCA_045579545.1 Acetatifactor sp.
GAGTCTGGTTGCGGCAAGACATCTTTTTAATATCCTGCTGACAGGTCTTATCTCTCCGGATAATCCGACCTCGCCAAGTATAAGCGTATTGGGTCTTACGCTGACGCCTCTTGCGGAAGATACGGTAGCAATGCATACCGCAAGGTCCGTTGCCGGATCGCTTACCTTAAGACCGCCGATGACATTGATAAAACAATCCATCGATGTGAGTCCGAGATTTAAAAGCTTCTCGCATACTGCAAGCAGCATGAGTACACGGCCTCTTTCAGGACCTGATGTCATTCGCTGCGGATTGGCATAAACAGTCTGTGTGCAGAGTGCCTGTACTTCAATAGTTAATGCGTCGTTGCCTTCAAGTGTGGATGTAAGGACCGATCCGGGACTGTTGAGAGGCCTTCCTGCAACGAGTAATGCCTTGGAACTGTCGACCGGAATGAGTCCTGCTTCGCCCATCTCGAAAAAGCATATCTCGTTGGATCTTCCGAAACGGTTCTTGGCAGAACGGATGATCCTGTATCCGCCTGTGCTGTCACCCTCAAAACCGAGCACGGTATCCACCATGTGCTCGATGGTCTTAGGACCAGCGATGGAACCGTCCTTTGCAATGTGACCTACCATGATGATGGTGATGTTATTTGTCTTCGCGATCCTGATAAGTCCTGCTGCGACCTCTCTGATCTGGGCTACGCCGCCGGGCGTGCCTGCAACCTGTTCCGAATAAAGAGTCTGGATCGAATCAATGATTGCAAGACAGGGTTTATGTGTCTTTAACTGTTCTGCTATGGCTTCGAATCTTGTCTCGCCGCAGATGAGGATATCTCTTTTGATCTTGAGTCTTGCAGCGCGCATGCCGATCTGTGCAGGTGATTCCTCACCGGAAATATAGAGGACGTCGCCTTCTGCCTGATATGAATCAGCAAGCTGCATGAGGATCGTGGACTTGCCGATGCCGGGTTCGCCGGCAACGAGCGTTACCGAACCTTCCGTGATTCCGCCGCCGAAGAGCTGGTCTAAACTCTCCATTCCGGTGGAATGTCTTTTGTAATTCTCTTTGCCCGCATCCTTAAGTCTTACCGTAACGGCAGAGTCTGTCCATGAATACTGGTTGGCGGTAAAAGCGGGTGAATCAGTCTTGGCCTTGGCGGGTGCCTTCTCGGAAGGAGCCTCGACAAAAGTGTTGAACATGCCGCATGCAGGACATTTGCCCATCCAGCCGGATGTCTCATATCCGCATTCCTTACAGAAAAAAGTAGTCTTTTTAGCCATGTTAAAATCCGTCCAAATCTTTTCTTATCTGAATTATAACAAAGGTTTATTTCTAATAATGGGACAAAAAAGCCGCCCGGTTGGACAATGTCATTAAGTTAAGGTGACCCTTTCAAAGATCTCCATACCTTAATTGGTATGGGGGTCTTTTTTTTGAGAATATTTTGATAAAGGGGTTGACACGCACACCCAAGTGTGCGGCCTCTTTGAATCCTTATATGGAAGATTCAAAGAGGCCCTTGGAATTAAGAAAACGATTCCAAGGAGGTACACCTTATGAAACCCAAACAAGTAAAAAACCTACTGACATCAGTTATCTCAGAAGTAGCCAGTGCTCCGCAAAATTGTTGTGTAGATCCGAACCGCAACTTTACCAGAAACAGAAAGATATCTCTGAAGACGCTTATTCGTGGAATAATCAATATGGAAGGCAAAAGCCTGTCCAATGAGTTGATCGATGTGTTTCCAAAGACAGCGGATATACCGTCAGTTTCAGCATTTGTTCAGCAGAGAGATAAGATTAAGCCTGAAGCGTTTGAAACTGTATTTAATAAGTTCACATCAGGGGCAATAAAACCTTCATGTGAAATGGTGACATTGGCTGTAGACGGCTCCGATATTCGTCTGCCTGACAATCCTGACGAGCTTTTTACCCGATTGCCAGGATGTAGTACTCAAGATCCTTATAACTGTTTGCATCTCAATGCCTTGTACGACCTTGGCAAGCATATTTATAGAGATGCAATTATTCAGAATGGTGCTCAGGAGAATGAGGGACTGGCGCTGCAACAAATGGTAGACCGTTCAAATATACCGTTAGCTCTGATTATCGCAGACCGCGGATATGAATCTTATAACAACCTTGCTCACATTCAGGAAAAAGGCTGGTTCTTTCTTATCCGTATAAAAGATGGCAAAACCGGAATAAAGAATGGCTTTGATCTTCCTGACGAAGAGTGCTTCGATTTGAATATTACTTTGAATCTTACAAGGAAACAGACAAATGAAGTAAAAGAACTTCTCAAAGACAGAAATCACTATAGGTTTATACCTCTGAACAGCAATTTTGATTATCTTCCCAAGAATTCTCGCAAGAATGACCCACTTACCTTTTACACATTAAGATTTAGGATTGTCAGATTCAAGGTGACTTCCAGTCTCTATGAAACCGTTATTACAAACCTTGATGCCGATACATATTCTCCGGAAGAACTGAAGAAACTGTATGCTTCAAGGTGGGGAATAGAAACATCCTTCAGAGATCTTAAATACACGATAGGTCTCTTAAAATATCACTCAAAAAAGACGGCGTGTATCCGCCAAGAGATCTTCGCGCGTCTTACGTTATACAACTTTGTGGAAGTGATTACCTCACACGTAGCCATTTCCAAGAAACAAAGAAAGTACACTTACAAATGCAACTTTTCTGCTGCAACGCACGTATGCAGATTATTCTTGCGCGGGCAAACATCGCCGCCTTATGTAGAATCCGCAATTGCACGAAACCTCGTTCCCATCAGACCAAATCGCGAACGAAGTCGCTCTAGAACAGAATCAGCATTGCAAAGATTCTTCTATCGCGTAGCATAACATATCCGACAATTGAATTAAATCTACTATGCGAATTCTGTTTCGTCTGTTTGGGCTGCCCGGAAAACATGAAAAGAGGCTGAAGTCTCGTCAACTCCAGCCTTTTCATGTTTTTTTGTTTCTTGCCTCGAGCCAATGTCACCTTAACTTAATGACATTGGTCATTTACGGCCGGTATTTTTCTGCATAAAAAAGCTGCGTCTTTGAGGAGGCAAATGATCAAAGACGCAGCATATTGTTTTGTAAATTGTCTCAGCTAAAAGCTGAATTCCGTAATACGGAAGGTATAAGCCTTATGACTTGACACCGCCCAATGCAACACCCTCAACGATGTATCTGGAGAGGAATGCATATACGACGATAAGAGGAAGTACTGTAATGAAGAGACCTACATAAACAGCACCATACTCTGTTCTGTAGCTGTCGTTTGTAAGCAAGGATACCATTACAGGGAGTGTTCTCTTTTCCTTATCTGTCAACAAGATCAAAGGCATGAAGAGGTTGTTCCAGCTACCTACGTAAGCAAAGATCGCCTGTGTAGCGATAGCCGGTTTCATGAGAGGAACAACGATCTGGTTAAAGATTCTGAATTCTCCCGCACCGTCAATTCTTGCAGACTGAACGATTTCCATTGAAAGCGACGCCTGTAAGTACTGTCGCATGAAGAATACCGTCATAGGAGCTGCGATTGAAGGGATAATAAGGATAGAGAGTTTATTAACCATACCGAGCTTATAAACCATCTGATAGAAACCGATTGTGGTAACTGTACCAGGGATCATCATGATTGCCATGATCATACCGTTGAATGCATCTCTAAACTTCCACTCATATGCAGAAATAGCATAAGCTGTAAGTGAAGAGAAGTATACGTTAAGTAATGTTGAGCATGTAGCAACGATGAAGGAATTCATGAAACCTACAGCAGGCTTAAATTCCTTACTCATGATAAAAGTCCAGTTCTTCTTGAAGTTTCCGATAGGATCAGCTGACCAGAATGCAAGTGCACTCTGCTGAACCTCGTCTGAACTCTTAAAGCAGTTCACAAACATCATTAAGAAAGGGAAAAGAGTCATGATTGAGAAAAAGATAGAGACGATGTAGATAACTACTTTAAGCCAAGTATCATTTTTCTTAATAGAAGATGTTCTTATAGCATTATCACTCATATCTTCTCACCTCATAAACCTTTCCTTGCAGCTCTAAGCTCTTGCTTTCTAAGCTTCTTGATCTTAGCTTCATCCTTATCTCTGAGGATGTAGAAGAGGATAGAAGAAAGAACTACAATGATTATGAACAAGATAACGCTTGCTGCTGCTGCTCTATTGTATAAATAACTACCTGAGAATGCCTGGTTACGAATATACATATTCGTTGTAAGGCCGGCATTGTTTGCATTTGTACCGATGTACAACTGCGGAATATCGAACATGTTGAGACCACCGATGAGTGATGTTACGAGAACGAACAACATGATCTGACGGATACAAGGGATCGTGACTAAGAAGAAAGTCTGAACTCTGTTAGCACCGTCGATCTCGGCAGCTTCGAA
>JAZNMF010000016.1:0-22614 GCA_045579545.1 Acetatifactor sp.
AACGACATGGCTACGATCCGACTTAATGGAATTGCTTGCCGGTTACAGGCCGTCGGGGATCATAGGCCTTGTATAGTGGCACGCTCCCGCTCCGTGAAAAAACGCAGCGGACGCTAAGCTCGAAAGTACCTCGCTAAGCGCCGGCGTTTTTCAAGGGCCTTTTATACAAGGCCTATGATCCCCGACGGCCTGTAACCGGCAAGCAATTCCATTGCACGGACGGACTGATACCGCCTCATACCGCTTTCTCTCTCTTCAATATATGAAGAAGGCAGGAAAAAAATTCCTTTGAGGAGGGACTTTGCACCCTGCTTATTGCAAACGGGACGGCAGGATATGGTTCCTATAAAAGGCCCTTGAAAAACGCCAGCGCTTGGCGAGGTACTTTCGAGCCTAGCGGCTGCTGCGCTTTTTCACGGAGCGAGAGCGTGCCGCTATAGGAACCATATCCTGCCGTCCCGTTTGCAATAAGCAGGGGGCAAAGAATCCTCAAAAGGAATTTTTGCTTCTTACGATCAAATATAGCGGAAGAGTTCTTTGGCTTCTTCCTTACGGACCGTTTCCTGCACGTCCAGAACTTCGACCTTTACTTCTTTGTTTCCAAAGGAAATAGTGATGATGTCCCCTTCTTTTACGTTGGCAGATGCCTTGGCGGGTTTGTCGTTGATCATGACTCTTCCGCTGTCACAGGCTTCGTTTGCAACGGTTCTTCTTTTAATCAGGCGGGATACTTTTAAGTATTTGTCCAGTCTCATTTTTTCTCCTTTTCTGATTGCGGGGCGCTGCGCGCTCTCGCAATTGAAGTTCTTGCAGTCTTCCAATTTATAAAAGTCAATTGCTACGCGCTCTCGCAATTGACACCCCATATGCGCATATCGCGCTGCTCATTTCATTCGCAGCGCTTTTATGCTTATACGGGTGAGGTTGTCTAATGTGATAGGCAGGATGTCTGCAAGCAGTCATCCTGCCTATCACATTAGACAACGCTTTTATAGTAAAACAGAGAACCTTTGCAGGTTCTCTGACGGAATCAATATAAATCCGATTATGCGTTCAGCATATCCTTTAAAGCTTTGCCGGCTTTGAACTTAGGAGACTTGGAAGCTGCAATCTTCATAGCTGCGCCACTCTGAGGATTTCTTCCCTCTCTTGCTGCTCTGTTGGAAACTTCGAAAGTACCGAAGCCAACCAGCTGAACTTTTCCGTCTTTCTTTAACTCTTCAGCAACAACATCTGTAAAAGCCTTTAATGCTTTCTCAGCATCTTTCTTTGACATACCGGCCTGCTCAGCGATAGCTGCGATCAATTCTGTTTTGTTCATGTTAACTCCTCCTGTATTGAGTAATCTGTTTTATAACGTGTAATAGATGCTTCCGGTCAAACACGCAAAATTTATGCGCAGTTCCGTTAAAACGTCTATAAATATTTATATCCGTTTTCACAGGTTTTGTCAAGTATTTTAGGCCTATTAACGCATTTTATATTCTAAAACACAGATTTTTGCTTTCAAAAACGAAAATAAGTTCCAAACAAAAGCGGGAGTCCCATAGAGAAAACAATATTCTTCTACAAGCGGCGAAATACGCAGTCAAGGAAATATTGCTTCTGCCCTTCCTGATCCAATAATTTATCCAGTTTTTCCAGATTGCGCCCAGGTATCCAGGCCTTTCCCGAATTAAAATAAAAATTCACGATCTTCCAGAATTTCTCGGGATACGCAAGACGATAATACAGATCGATCCGGGAATAGGCAGAAATGGGACGTATTTTCTCATAGGAAGCAAGCAGATCTGTTCCCAGTGGAATGGACCAATTACTTTTTTCCAAAAGCTTACGGAGCAACAGGTACAAATCCCTGATTGGATTATCACGCACACATTTCTCAAAATTGATAATGTGCCAACCCTGCTCACTTCTTATGATATTGTGATATTGATAATCGCCGTGGCACAGACAATTGCACTCCGGCTGCCCCTCCTGCAAATGGCTGT
Source organism: Acetatifactor sp. (assembly GCA_045579545.1). Lineage (GTDB taxonomy): Bacteria > Bacillota > Clostridia > Lachnospirales > Lachnospiraceae > Acetatifactor. The sequence continues at coordinate 1,992 of JAZNMF010000016.1, forward strand.
ACTGCTGCCAGTCAGCCGTAATGGTAAGGGCCTGTTCTAAAAACAGATCAAAGCTTTGTTGAAGGCAAATTTCAAACTTACTTTTCTGGCCCTTGGCACGAAGGAATTTACGGACTTTTTTCAGTTCTCTGTTATGCTTCTCATATTCCTGATCAGGCCTGAATAACGGTTGTGATATTTCCCCTGTCACACCTTCCATACTGCAGTGAAGCTTTGCCAAAAGTCGGGCGGCCTCAACACACTCCGATCTTTCGTATATATTACACTCACGGCCCTCAGTCCAGGTCTTGAGCACATAAGCGGTTCCGTCGTTGTCCCTGACAAGCAGATTACCTTCTTTGTCAGGAATCAGCTGTTCCACATTCACTCTTCCCTCTTCGCCGATCTTCTGCAGGATATCGTTCTGAAGAGCAATCTTTTGTTCATTCCCCATATATTCTTTGAAGATCATGGTGCCCCGGTCAGTATCACACAGTATGGCGCCTCTTCCTTTTCTGGTTTTTTGCACCTCTACCTCATACCGGTCCAGCAACCCGATTGCCCTGTCATTCACTTGCAATTCCCTCCCACCTTCTATTTCAGGCTCCATCAACCGAGCCTAACTTATCTTATGAGAGAGAGGAAAAAAGTATGTTATATTCTAGGATAATTTATTGTCGGTAACCCAGCGGGACAAATACTCTGCGGTGTTACGCTCCGGATCCTCCAGCACCAGTTCCAATAATTCTTTCAAGGTATCGCCCAGTTCTTTCCCGGCAGGCATGCCCATTCCGATCAGATCTCTGCCCGTCACTGCCAGAGTTTTGAGGGAGACACATTCCTTCCGTTTCAGGATTTCCCCGTACAACTCCTGCCACTTTGACAGCCTTTCCAGCTTCTCATCCCGAAAATCCGAGCTTTGCGCCATGATATCTGCTTTTTTCACCATAAAAAGAAGCGGCAGAATATCTTCTCCGATTTTGTTCATGGCTCTTCTGACAATCCTGCGGTCCGGGTCCGTATCGTTGCCGTAATCGTGGTATAAAACCAGCCTGTACACTGTATCAGTGGTATCATTGTCGTACTTAAGACGTCTCATGATCTTCTTTGAAAGTTCAGCACTGATCTGTTCATGGCCGTAAAAATGAGTGATTCCATTTTCATCCACGGACATGCTCAGCGGCTTTCCCATATCGTGGAAAAGCATGGCCAACCTCAGTTCTTTTCGCCCTTCCACCTCCTGCATGGAGCGGATAGTGTGTTCACCGACACTGAAGCAGTGGTGCGGATTGTTCTGTTCGGTTTCCATGATCTCCTGAAATTCCGGCATGATCACCTTGGCAACACCGGTCTCATAGATCATCCGCATGGCTTCCGGATGGGCAGAAACCACCAATTTAGTCAATTCTACCTGTATCCGTTCGGCACTGATCTTGCAAAGATTCGGTGCCAGACGGCGGATCGCCTCCTTTGTTTTCTCCTCGATCCCATAACCCAACTGGGCTGAAAAGCGGATTGCTCTCATAATGCGCAGGGCATCTTCTCCGAATCTCGCTTCCGGATCTCCCACACACCGAATGATTCCGGACTTTATGTCATCCATTCCGCCAAACAGATCTACCAAACCGGTCTGTTCGTTATAGGCCATGGCATTTATAGTGAAATCCCGGCGTTTCAGATCCTCCTCCAGATTGGGAGTAAATGTTACCTCCTCCGGGTGTCTTCCGTCCTGATATTTGCCGTCAATACGGTAGGTAGTGACCTCAAATCCTTCCCTGTCCAGCATGACCGTAACGGTTCCGTGCTGAATTCCGGTATCAATGGTTCTGGGAAATAACGCCTTCACCTGAAGCGGCGTAGCGGATGTGGTGATGTCCCAGTCATCCGGGATTCTTCCCAGGATAGAATCGCGGATGCAGCCACCCACTGCATAAGCTTCGTAGCCGGCCTTCATTATGCAATTTATAATCTGTGTCACCTTTTCAGGCAGTTCTATCCTCATACAAACACCCTCTTACTGTATAAAATAACCGCAAATGTGAACCATTTGCGGTCATTTCATCTTCATTCTTATTATTCGGCAGTTGCTTCTGTCCCTTCGGTCTCTTCTGTTCCGGCAGTTGCATCCGCTTCAGCCTGAGCCTGCTGTACCTTCAAATAATGCAGATTACCCTTCGGGTCACTCACTTCCACATCTACAATCAACTCAGAAATATAATTGATCATGTAGGTCTCTGCATATTCGGCACGGATGGCTTCCTTCCAATCGACATCGCCCTTTCCTGCAAAGTACATTACGTAATCTCCGTCTTCCTCTACAGAGATGTAAGTGGTATCTCCTTCTGCACGCTCTTCAGCGAAGACCCATTCACCCACTTCACCTAACAGATCCCTTGCAGAGATGCCCTGATAGAATCCGTTGGCAGGACCATATGCATAACCGTCATACTGATTAAATAATTCGATGAAACTCTCAACAGTGGCTTCGCCGTTCTTCCATGCATTCAGAACGCTTTCTCCATTACCGTTGTCAACATTGATGATATATACGTCTGCGGTAGGATGATCCATCAGATAACGCTTCTCAAAGGCAAGTACATAATATCTGTGATTGGTCTCGTCCTCAATCACTGTGGTATCTCCGGCCTTTCTCTCCTCGTCAAACAGCCATTCTGCATAAAGACTGTTCACATAAGCCCAAGTGGCATCCTCAACCTGTTCACCGCTCTTGGCAACCGTCTTGACCGCATCATCTGCAGCTTTTTTGGCTTCTGCCATAGCAGCTTCAATCTCTGCCTCAGAGGGCTCATACTCATCGTCTTCGGACTCTTCGCTATCCTTCTCATCCTTGTCAGCAAGTTCAGTGGGCTCAGTAGGCAAAACTGCATCCACCTGCACAAAACGGTAATCTACGGAATCATAAGACTCCTTATTATTCTCGTAAATATCAAGGATCTTATCCTCGTCAGGTAAATTGTCCTCTTTAACCTGATCCAAATATGCCCTGACCATCATGCTGTTCTTAACCAGCTTCTCAAGTCTGCCCACAGTTATATGGGAGCCGAAGCTGTACTGCGCCATCTGGTTTGCAGTGACACCGTTAGCTTCTGCCTCCGCTTCCAGAGATTCCTTATAAACCTTCCAGTCTTCTGTGGCATCATATTTAAATCCGGCTTCTTTTGCTGCCTTCAGGGCAGCTCTGTCCTGCTTGATACTATTAACAGCCATCTCCTGGAAAAAATCTTCCCAGGTCAGATCTCCGGAATAGGTCTGTGTGGACAGGTCCTTGGAAAGATCAACACCCATCATGGACATATAACTGCCGTACTGGGAATAATAGCTGTTTACTGAAGTACCGTAATAATAATCAAATTCTACGCGGGTAACCTTCTCCCCGCCTACTTCTACAAAAGTCTGATTCCGCGCGATCGCATCACGAATCGGGAAAAAGGCAATCACACCGACTATAATAACAGCGGCCAGAATACCGATCACTGTCGCAATCTTCTTCTCCTTCTTCTCCTTAGCTTCCTGTTCTCTCCTCTTCTGCATTCTGCGGTCATAACGGGTTACAACCTTTTCTGCCTGCAGTTCGGTTTCTGTAATGTTGTTCTTATCAGACATGATAAAATGTCTCCTTCCTTATTCCATTGCATCTGTCCGCACAACGCACCGCCGACAATTCGTCCGCAGGCTACGTCCTCTTCCGGGCAGACATCAGGGCACTTATGCCCAAGATAAAAGTATTATACCTTATTCTTTTGAAAAATGGTAGTCTTTTCACAAGATTTTCAAAAAAAATCAAATCGTTCTGCTTTATTAAAACGGAAACTCTTCCTGATAATATGCGTTCTCACGGTCATACTCCACCACGTTGTCGTATCCCGCGAGCACAGCCTTATCACGCATCTCATCAAACAGAGTTTCACAATCGTCCTCTGTGGCTGCGCGGATGATCTTAGAGGAATACTCTTCGATCACCTTTCTGCAGGCTTTCCGCTGTCCGGCAATGTCCTCCGGCTCACTCCGGAGGGGTTTGACGTAGGCCGGCAGAACTGAAATCCGGTCATTGACGATCAGATACTCCATAGGTTCCGATGCATCCATTCTCTCCTGCCACGACAAGGGTGTGTCCGTGTACTGTTCCATAGTGGTATCCCACAACGTGTAGTTATAGGAAAAACCGGATGGGCTGACTTCCACATTCGTCACAGGTTGCAGACTCAATTGACAGCTTCCCTCCTGCCATGTACCGCCGCCCCACTCTTCGGGCACCTGCAATCCTTCCGAAGAAACAGTGTCCTTCTTCAGCTGCGATGCAAAGGCCTGTTTCCCAAAGTCGGTCAGCACAGGGTTCCCGCTTTCCACATCCCAGGTAAGTCCCTGAGGACCGGCTGCCTTCAACCCGGTATCTGTGCAGCTGAGCATGATACCCTCTTTGGAATACAGCCAACTCACAAACTCCATGATCCGCTCAGGTTCTTTAACCCCTGCGCCGATGCCTACATAAACATCCAGATTCCCCAGGGGATCGCATCCGTAAGACACTACTTCCATGTCCTCTACCGGTGCAAGCTCATATCCCTGTGCCGCAAGTTGCGGCCAAATGGATAATAATGCCTTCCCTTCCTGATAACAGGAGAGCGTCTGCTTTTTTGAAATCTTCGGATCTTCTGTCACCAATTCTCTCTGATAAGCCTCCCTCAACCAAAGCAGCATTTCCTCATACAGAGACTCCTTCTCCAACAGTTCATCATACCTCCCGTTTTTATAAATGAGAAAACCTTCTCTCTCGCCGCCGTAAGCGCCCATCAAAAAAGACACCTGATCCAGCAGATCTGTTTCTTCATCCCGATACAATATAAGTCCCCGGTAATCCTCGCCGTCACCGCCTGCCTGCTTTTTCATCTGCTGCAGCACATCCAGAAGTTCTTCTTTATCTTTGATATCCGGCATACCGATCTTCCCGTAAGCTTCCCAGTTCAGATAAATCCCGTATCCCGGAATATTCTCTTCAGAGGGTGATATCTGGGAAAGACGGCTCACTTCGGTGGGCAGCACATAAATCCCTTCCTGCGAAAGAGACTCATTCCAATGCTCATAACTTCCTTTATAGTCAATGATCTCCCAGTCGGAAAACAGTCCTCCCTCAAAGTATTCTTCCATATTCAGAAGCAACCCCTTCTCAAGCATCTCCTGCGGACTTACATCGTCAGAATCGCACACATACAGATCTGCTGAGAGCAGACTGCTCTCTTTGGAGTTGTCAAGAAAGTTCAGCCGGATATTGAATTCTTCTTCCAGAATCTCTCCATACCAGCCGCCCTGTATCCCCTGATAATCAGACGCCGAGTCATACACATTGATCACTATCGGCTCTTCCGGTCTTTCTTCCTTATCTGCACATCCCGTTATTGCCAGCATTCCTGCTGCCAATAAAGCCATTACGCTCTTTATACCTTTCATCTTATCTGTCCTCCAAAGTTGTCGGGTATTACACAATCCCTTCTCGGTTCTGCTCGCTATAACAAAAGCCTTGATTTCTTCTGGAAAACTGTAACACAATTTTTATGTACAGGATAAAATACAAGCTTGAAATCTGTCACATTTAGGAGTAGAATAGTATGGGCTGTAAATATTATACATATTTATTCCGTAAAATGCACTTAAAAATTCATTAATTTTTAGAAAAAGAGAGGGTTAATCATGAAAAACTGTCAAAACAAGTGGATCCGTGCAGCGATTCCTGCATTATTGCTCCATTGCAGTATCGGTACGGTTTACTGTTGGTCCATGTTCAGTCAGGAGATTGCCGACTACATCGGCTTTTCCAAAGGCGCAACAGAATGGGCATTCAGCTTTGCCATCTTCTTCCTTGGCATGTCAGCTGCGTTCCTTGGAAACGTTGTTGAAAAAGACATTCACAAATCATCCCTGATCGCCACGATCTGCTTTGCCGTTGGTATGGCTGGCACCGGCTTCTTCATTTATTACGGCGGTCAGCATCCCAGAAGCCTGGTTGCTCTGATCGGTATCTACGTATGCTACGGTCTGATCATGGGTATCGGTCTGGGTACCGGTTATCTGTCCCCCGTCAAGACTCTGATGCTGTGGTTCCAGGATAGAAAAGGTCTTGCAACCGGCCTTGCCGTAGCCGGATTCGGCGCAGCGAAGGCTATCGCAAGCCCCATCATGCAGTCTCTGCTCAATAATCTGGGAGAAGGCGGCATTTATAAAATGTTCTGGATCCTTGCTGTTGTTTATTTTGTAATGATGTTTGTAGGACATCTTCTTCTGGCAAAGCCGGCCGGCTGGCATGAGCCTCAGAAGAAGGAAAAAGGCCAAAGCATGATAGCTGTGATCAAGTCCAAGCCAATCGCAACCTATATCGGTATCTGGCTGATGTTCTATCTGAATATCACTTGCGGCCTTGCACTGATCTCTCAGGAGAAAATGATTGCAAAATGTATCGGTCTTGCCGGTATCGTAGGTATCATCTCCACCATTTCCGCTATCTTTAATGCCGGCGGACGTCTTGGTCTTTCCGCATGGGCCGACAAGATGAAAGATAGAAATACCATTTATAAACTGATCTTTATCGTGTCCGTTGCATTTACCGGCTTAGTGATCGCAACCAATGGTATCGTAAAGGGTGCCGACAGCATGGGTCTGACCATCCTTGTCCTTGCCCTGATCTTCTTGGTAAATGCAGGCTACGGCGGTGGCTTCTCCAACGTTCCTACCCTGCTCTCCGACCACTACGGCATGGGCAATATCAGCGCCATCCACGGTCTGACACTGTCTGCATGGGCTTTTGCCGGACTCACCGGTAATCAGCTGGCCAGCTGGATTGTGAAGACCTTTGGCAAAGAGGTTGAAATCGAGCACCTTCTGGAAGACGGCACTATCGAAATGATCACTGTTAATCCTACCGGATATCAATATGTGCTGTATGCAACCCTTGCATTGTACATTGTAGCTATGCTCATCAGCTTCTTCCTGATTCCCAAACCCGGCAAAGCAAAAGCAGAATAAGCTCTTCCTGATATAATAGCGATAATAAAGGTCCGCCGCCGGCGGACCTTTCAATTTGTGCCGATAGCGCCTGACAGGCAATATTCGACGGCGGCAGATATGATTCGTATAAAAGGCCCTTGAAAAACGTCGGCGCTTAGCGAGCAAGAAACCACCGGTTTCTTGTTGAGCTTAGCGTCCGCTAAGCTTTTTCACGGAGCTGGAGCGTGCCGCTATACGAATCATATCTGCCGCCGGAGAACATTGCCTGTCAGGCGCTATCGGCTCAAGTTCAATGCTGCGAGCCAGCGTTGGCCTTCTATTGTCTAGATAAACTCCATTCTTTCGAAATACTTCATCAGGATATCTGCGCAGTTCTCTATTCCCAGAGCAGTGGTATCAAGGATCATATTGTAATTGTTGACATCTCCCCATACCTTGCCTGTATGCTCGTGATAGTAGCCCGAGCGGTGCCTGTCATTCTTCTCAAGCATGGCCTTTGCATCCTCGTAGGAAAGTGATTCTTTCTGCATAATCCTGCGTATACGATCTTCTTTGGCCGCGCTGATGTAAATATTAAATACATTGGGCTGCCCCTTCAAAATCTCCGACGCACATCTTCCCAAGATGATACAGGGCTTCTGTGCCAACTGTCTGATCACCTCTGCTTCTCCCGCAAAATTGTGACCCTCCAGCTCATGCTCTATGTAAGCCTTATCATAAACAGGAATGTCAAGCTTCTCTGAAAGTGCCTGCGCTATCATGCTTGCACCGGTACCATATCTTCTGCTCATCGTGATCACCAGTTTCATCTGAAAGCCCTCCTCAATCATATTCGGTCCGTCAACTTCTTCTCACGGTATGGTTTCAGTATATACTAATGGCACCAAATATGCAATCAGGGATTTGCAATCCATTTCTTAACCAATGCCGCATCCACCTCCACAGCCTGCGCAATCTTCTTCAGGGGAAATCCCATTCTCGCAAGGTTCCCTGCTGTTACCTGCGCCCGCTGTAGTATTCCTTCTTCACACTTTAAAAAGTGCACTCTCCTTGGCAAAGCACCCTGACTCATATCGTCAGGGTCTGCCGTCTTAAAATATTCCATCAAACGGGCGATCTCAGACCCATCATCCACTGCGGCGTTCACATAAGTCAAATGAATTCCATCTTCTTATGTAATATCTGTATCCTCAAATGCTTTTCGCCTCTGTAAGTCGTCTTCCCTTTTCTCCAGATGTCAGTCTCACTGATGTATATGATCCTCACCTCCGGCATCTCACTATAATCTCCGCCCTTTTGCAAAAATTCACTGTCTATCATGGAACCGTAAAATCTCTTCTTGTTTTGCAACTAAAGGATAACACCGACTGCTCCAGAACTATTTGCCCCGCATTCTCCCCGATACCATTTCTCTCATTATTCAGTTGTATGATCAGTAAAAATACGGACGATATGTCCCGGATCCTTCCCTTTCGGTCAGGCAAAAGATTTTTACCATAAATTTTATCTTTTGTGAATTTGTGTTGTCCAAAGATCCACAAAATTTAATCTTATTATATCCGCATTCCCAACATTCGTCAATACACTACTTAACAAGTTGAGGCCGCAGAAATAGCGTCCCCGCAAACAGAAACCGAAAACAACACCGCCGGACAATATCTCGTTCGTTGGTGCTGTTTTCGGTTTCTGTTTGCGGAGACGCTATTTCTGCGGCCCCATCCCCTTTAGAAGTTTAATTCTGCTACCTTTCGATAGTTGTCTGTCCGGTCATAGGCAGTCACTCCCCCGGAGGTGACGATGTAGAAGTAGTCCCCGGCGTAAACTCCTCTGTAATATTCAGGTTTGCCGTCTATCGGTTCTGTCACAAGGTTTGCAAATTTACCGTTTTTCCACTCAAATAACAGGTACGTATTACTCTGCGCCTTGTTGTAATCCGTGACCACAAAGCCGATCAGATTGGCGTTTTCATCTGCCAGTACGCTCTTGTACTGATTCATTGCCGGGCTGTAGTCCGCATTCTCAATGCAGACACAATCTATGGTCTGAAGATCTGCAGGATCTGAAACATCAAACATGGAAAGCTTGATGCCCTCTCTCAAACCACTGTCGGGATCCGTCTCAAAGCCAATGCCGAACAGTGCATTTTCGCCCCACATATGAAGGTATTCGGAGTATCCCGTGATCTTCAGCTCACCTAGAATTACAGGGTTCTCAGGATCTGACAGATCCGCCGCAAACAGTGGATCCACATTTCGGTAGGTCACAAAATATGCCATATCTCCCAGATATCTGGCCGCGTAAACAGTTTCGCCCGGAGCAATGCCGGTAAGTTCTCCCACCGGAGAAAGACTGCTGTCCAGAATATACAGATTGGTCCCTTCCCCTGTTCCGGTATTGCAAGTCAGGATCCTCAAATGATCTCCCGATTCATTTACTGCAAAAGTATCAAGAACACTTCCTCTGACGCTGGCTGCTGCCACTGCGTCGATCACACCGTCCTGAAGGCTGAACTTAGCGATCTCCGTGGTCTGATACTGATTCCAGGTATTGTGGTAGAGATATACCGCCTGCGTACTCACATACACCTCTGCAGAATTGTTGACAACCATTACATTGTCCAGAATCTGTTCCGGGCTGTCAATGTCAACCGAAGAGATGATCAGGCTGTTGTAACCTACCTCAGGGAGATAAATACAGTCTGCGGCAATACGCTCACCGCCCGCTTCGGGAACCCAGTCCAGACTGTCTTTGGCGGTTCCGTAGCAATTCTCTATGATCATCTCATTGGTAAACAGGTATACCTTATCTGCTATTTTGCGGGAAGTATGATAATATCCGTCCTGTCCCACTTTGCCCAGAAGCTTCGGATTCGCAGGTTTTTCCAAAGAATAAGTGTAAAGGTTTGTCACGTTGTCGGTAACGGTGCGGTACTGCGCCGCTTTCCCTTCTACTTTCTTAAGCTGAGCATCTCTCTCTTCCGTGATGACCAGAAGATTCTCTCCATCCACATAAATCTCTCTGACCTCAGTGGATGCATTTCCGGAAGGGATCCGGATGACGGCGGTCTTCTTCGGTTCTCCCTGACGGATATCCAGGATGTGAATCTTATTGTCTGTCACCACATAGAGGAAGGAACCGTCTGTCTTCACAATATCACTTTCATCCACTCCCTGCATCTGCACATTGGTGGTGGAATAGTCTTTCTGGGACAAGTCCCCGGCAGTACCCACAGTCTCTTCGGGCTCTGCTTTTACTTCCTCTTTCGCCCCAAAATTATTTGAAGCGCCGTCCACCATCTCGTTCCGTTCTGTGGGCATTGCCACCACAACGTCATCCGTTATAATATAACCGTATTTAAAATACTCACCCTCGCCGGCCACAGCCTCATATACCTGATCATAGTCTTCTGCTACCCGATAAAGATCCCCCGCATTCTTCTTTGGCGCAGAGTCCTCCGACACGGCAACTTCTTCCTGCTTTTCTTCCCCGGCGTTTTCAACCTGGTCCGGCGCCTCCACTTTCATTGATTTATCCTTTGACAGCAGACGATCCCTGCCGGATGCGCCGTTTAACAGCGGCAGGCTGCACACCAGTACCAGAACCGCAGCAGCCGCAGTGTAGCCCAACGCCAATCTCTTCTGCACTTTTCTTCCCTTCTTACTGCTGCTGCCCCCGCGGCCAAGCAGCTCCTCTATTTTCTCCGGCTTCAGACCTTCCGGAATCTCCACCTCACTTGCAGACTGCCTGATCAAATCCCTTATCTGCCTGTCATTCATATGCACACCTCCTGGCTGTTGATCTTCTCCGCCATCTTCTTCAATGCTCTGCTCTCCTTGGTCCGGACCGTATTGGGATTCATCTTGAGCATCCCCGCTATCTCCCTGCCGGTATATCCGCCAAACACGTGGAGACTGACGATCAGACGCTCCTCGTCCGCAAGTTCTTCAAACAATTTGCGAATGTACAGGCTGTCTGTCAGATCCGGCGTCCTGCCTTCCACTTCCTGCGCCTCATCCAAAGACACCATCCGCTTACTGTATTCTTTCAACCTGTTCTTGCACTTGTTTGACAAGATACGAAACATCCACGCTTTAAACGCGTCGGCACTGCGCAGCTTGCGGATGGATGCATAGGCATCCGTCACCGCCTCGCTGACGGCATCCTCCGCGTCCGCTTCATTGCGCAGGGTATACAATGCAAAACGATATAAATCTTTATAGACAGCCTCATATAAACCGGCAAATGCCCCGGCATCTCCTGCCCTGGCCGCCTCTACCAATTCCAGATACTGGTCCATTGTTCTCACCTCTTTCTGCCGCAAAACGCGACAGCTTATTGCCGGAGCCCCGGCTATGCGCGCACTTTTCGGTGTTCATACATATAGTGTATAATTTCAGGGGATTTGTTTCAACAAGTAAAATTTCCTTTTTAAAAAAGAAAGCTTTGCGGATAGTATTCGCAAAACTTTCTTAAAAGGATCAGTTCCAGTCTTCCATCAGAAGGAAGTCTCTGATATTACGATGCTTGATACCATTGCGGCTCATGTCAAACTCATCCAGCGTAACCACATACTTCGGGAAATTATCGCGTATGTTATCATACGCCCCAAACTCACGGGCAATGGTCTCATCTGCTGCAAGCAGATAGGCAACCTGAACATACAGCTTTTCTCCGCGTCTATTGCAAACAAAGTCTATTTCCCTGTCTCCCGATCTGCCAACAGTAATCTCATAACCTCTGCGGCGCAGTTCCAAATAGACAATATTCTCAAGGATCAGATTGATGTCCTTTGTATTGCCGCCGAAGACAGCCTCACGAATACCGTGGTCTGCAATGTAGTATTTCTCGTTAGAGGCAAGAATCTGTTTGCCTTGCAAGTCCTCGCGCTTCACCTGATAAAACAGATAAGCATCGCAACAGTATTTGATGTAATTTAGAATTGTTTCCGGGGCCACGGTACGCTGCTCATTCTTGAGGAACTTTGCAAGAGAGGTTGCAGAAAAAGTGTTGCCCACATTCGTTATGACATAGGCAATGATGCGTTCCAGCAAATCCACATCCCGAATCTTGTTACGTTTCACAATGTCCTTGAGCTGAACAGAGTTGAAAAGGTCATGAAGGTATTGCTTAGATGGCTCATCTGCATATCGGATGTTTGCAAGATACGGCATACCGCCGGACAGGAGGTATTTATGAAAATACTCCCGGACAGACCCGGCCGACGCGGTGGGGCGATACAGCTCTATAAACTCCGCAAATGAGAACGGGTAGATGACAAACTCCACATAGCGTCCACCCAGATAGGTGGCGAGTTCACCGGACAACAGCTTGGCGTTAGACCCGGTGATGTAGATGTCGCAGTCTAAGGTAACACGAAAAGAGTTGATGCACCTCTCCCAATCCTCCACTTCCTGAATCTCATCGAAGAACAGATAAACCTTGCCGTCAATCTCAGCAGCTCTTCCGGTAATGTCATCATGTAGTGCCTTTGCGGTTTGCAAATGAGAAAATCTCATATCCTCAAAATTGATAGAGATAAAGTGAGACGGATCGACACCGGACTCCGTAAGCTCCTGCTTGATCAATTCCAGCATGACAGATTTCCCGCAACGTCGAATACCGGTCATGACTTTTATAAGTTCCGATCCGATAAACGGACGAATGCGGCTCATATACATTTCACGTTTAATCATCGATATCACATCTCCCTTTTTCGTGTCTGATCATAGGATATCACATTTGCAACTGAAATTCAATATGTTGATTGATATTTTATCAGTTATAACTGACAAAATGCAAAATTTGACATATTTTGACAGTTATGCTTTAAGATTTTTCATAGCAAAAAAAAATCGGGCTGCCCGAAGGCAGCCCGCAAAATACATAGTGTATTTTAATTTAGATTCTTAGTTGTTTCTGTAAGCAACGATCTCACCGATGGAGGTCCACTTAACGGAGTTGCTGTTTCCGTTTACGGTGATTCTTACATATCTGCCCTGTACGTTGCTGTCGAAGTCAATGAGCTCGTACTCATAATTCTTAGTATCTTCGCCTGCTACAGGTGCACTGGTAGCTTCCTTCACATCTCTGAAGGTGTCGCCGTCCTCGGATACGCTGATCACGTAATCGTAGGTTCTTCCGTTAGCACCCTGCCAGATCACTGCCACACCGGAGATCTCCTGAACAGTCTTCAGGTCGATGGTGATGTGGTTACCTGCGGTATCGCCTGCCCATCTGTTGGTTCTGTCGGCATCGATTACGTTGGAAGGCTGATTAGCGGGCTGAGGGATACAGCTTGCCACTGCGCCGATGGCAGGAATGGAAGTCTTACCTGCGAAGGTCTCAGGTGCAGTTACAGCCTTAAAGTAAACAGTGTAAACACTCTTGTTGGTAGGATCTGCCTTTTCGGTTACAGTGATGGTGGTCACATCGTCAAGGCCTGTTCCCTTGTTGACTACTACATCGTAGGCAGCACCTGCGGTTGCGATGATCTCAGGGATCTCTGTGGTCTGTCCCTCTACATAGTAGCTGGTAACAGTGTAACCTTCCAGAGTATCTGCCACGCCGTCGATTACCAGGCTGTCAAGCTTGGGAGCTACAGGACGGGTTCCGTCAGGAATAGTCCAGGTGCTCATATCCACGTTGTAGTCAGCAATGTCTGTAGGATTAACCACAGTATCAGGAGTCATCTTAACAGTTACATTCACGTCACCGGTTACAGACTCGAAATAAATCTGCAGTCTCTTAACGGTCTCAGCCTCGAACAGTGTACTATCGTGCAGAGGCTTAGCCACGTCATAGCTTACCACTGCGGGTACGCTGGTGATGATGTCCATGGTCATGGATCTGCCATCCTTGGTAAAGGTAACACTATTGGTGGTAGATGCTTCTGTCTTCGCGATCTCAAGATCACAGTGGGTCAGCAGGAACCAGTAAACCTCAGAATTTGCATTCTTCATGGTCATTTCATCACGAAGTACAAGGCTTCGTCTGTTATCGGTAAACTGCAGACCTCTCAGCAGCTTGGTGGCATTCACTCTGTAAGCGTCGGTCAGATCAGTGAGTACGATGGTACCCTTATCCTTGGACTCAAACTTGGTGAACGGACTGAAGGAAATGTATTCCTGATCCTGTGCAGTTGTGGAGTTGATAACAGGTACACTGTGTGCCTCTGCTCTCATACGCCAGATGTTCCAACGACGTCCGTTGTCAGTTTCATCCCAGTAGCCGGCCTGATTGTAGTTACCCTGACCAAGCTCCTCAACCCATGTGATACCGTCACTTACAAAGGTGTAGCTTCCGGCATCCAGATGTCCGTGGTAAACGTTGTTAGGACCTGCATGAATCGCTGCAAAGGTGGTCTCACCGTTTTCGAAGGTGTCATGCATGGTTACTACTGCATTTTCTCCGCTGTAATACATTGCATCCAGTTCAAAGTCATCAATGCTTCCTGCTACGCTGGGATCATACCAGAGCAGACCTAATGCCAGGTGCTCAGCTTCACCCATCTTACGGTTGGATTTCTCCATGGTAATGGTAGAGATAGAAGGATTGTCATACTTCTCTGCCAGGTAGAACAGCTCGGGAACGTAAATCTTGGAGGTAATACCGTCACCGATGTTGAAGGTACCGTTGTCACCCTGCAAGTCGATTACATAGTTAGCAGTGGTGGGAAGACCTTCGGCCAGGCCCAGTCTCAGATCAGTACCAAGTACAGATTCGAGAGAGGAATGTGCCTTGATCATATAGGTGGTTGCATAATCCCAGTAGCCGGGGCCTTCATACCAGGCACCGATAGGCGCATACTGGAACAGATAGTTGTCTGCAGATCTCACTGCGTGCTGCAGGATTCTGGAAGCCTCATCCGGATATACATCCAGCATGGACAAAGCTGCCATGATCAGACCGCCGCCTACAACGTTACACCAGTTACTGTCACCATAGGACAGGCTGGACATGTAACCGTCACCGGTCTGATACATGATCATGGAATCATAGAATGCGTTGTTGTACATACCCTGCTCAACAACCTTTCTCTCGGCGGGGGTCAGAGCCTCGTACAGCCAGTCGTAACCGATGGCTACAGCGGCTGCCATTTCGCCCAGATCCAGAGCGTGGGAAGGATGCCAATCCATGAATTCGCTAACTGCCTTCAGCTCCTTGAAGCCGCGGTCAGCATACTTCTGATCCTGAGTGATCTGGTAAGCCATACCGTATGCGTACATCTTGCCCAGTACCTCACGGCTTACGCCAAGGAGTCTGGTACCGTCTCTCAGCTCATAGAATACAGGTTCTTTATTAAGGGTAGCGTCTGCAGTGTAGATCACTGCCTGTGCCCATGCATAGATATCGGGATCAGACCTATCGTTGTAAATCTGACGGATTCTTGCAAAGTCAGCTGCGGTTGCCTGAATACGAGGGTGTACGCCCTTCATGGGAGATGCATTGTAAAGCTCCATCAGGTAATCGTCGGAAGGTCTTAAGAAGCACAGATAATCGGTGAGAGCCTTCAGCTCAGCTTTATCAGTGGGAACGGTGTAAGCAGAATCACCTGCGATCACCCATCCGCTGTTGGCAACTTCACTGTCATCGTCTGTGGTAACGGTCTTACCAAGTACATTGGTGTAGAACTCTTCCACATCCATGGTAGCTGCAGTGCCGTCAGGCAGGGTCACGCCAAGGATGGAAGCCAGCTCAGCAGTCACGATCATGGTCTTGTCGCCATTTGCAGCAGGAACGGTAGGCAGGAACTGCTTTGCGCCGTTTACGAATACCAGACCGCTGGTCTTGTGAACAGCTGAGTATCCGCTTAAGGAGTTGATGATAGCGGTCTCATCGGGGAATACGCTCTCATCGGTCATGGTGATCACCTTAACGATCTCACCAAGGTCTTCCATAGGTGCCTTTGCATCGTATACTCTGAAATTATCAAAGCCTACTGCGTAAGGCAGGGAGAAATCATTGTTGTTGCCCGCATTGCCGTAATCACCGTACTTGGAGCGGTGGAAACGGATGCTGGGGATCTTATTGTCGGAATTATACTGGGAAGGAAGAGCGCCGGTACCGATCAACTCGCCGTTCCAGTAGTAATCCATGGTTCCTGCAAAGTAATTCACAGCGATGGCATAGGTATACCAGGTATCCAGCTCCAGATCGATCTCCTTCACGGGTGTTACAAGGGTATTGTCCACCTTCAGGATAGCAAGATTAGTGCCGGGTGTATCATTGATATACATGTTAAACCAGCTGCCTAATTTCTCCACCTTAAAGTCAAATTCATATACTACGAAATCAGACAGGGAATCCAGCTGGCTGATGGTTACATGAGACTCACCAATGCCGGCTGCATTGTTTTCATCAATGAGCAGATAGGTGTTGGCATCCTCGCCTGTACCCTCTGTCACTCTTTCTCTGCGATAACCGGCAGCTGCAATGATAACACCTGCTTCACTGCTCTCGAAATCCTGATTCATGATAACGGAGGTTCCCAGATAAGGGCCATCGCCAAAGAATCCGTCAAGCTGAGTTGCCTCAACAGTTACATCGATAGAGATCACTGCGTCCATATATTCATTGCCTGCTTCTTCACTCATATGAACAGCAAGTGCAAAGTAATCAATGTCGCCCTGAGCTTCCAGTTTGCCCTGAGGTGCTGCAGTATAGGTCTCAGAAGCGATGGTTCCCTTCTGAACGCCGTCTACCTTCTTAAGGGTTTTCCATCTCTCAATTACATCTAAATCTGCAGTTGCATCCAGTGCAGCTGCCTCTGCGGAACCGGCCTTCACACCGTCAAAAATTGCATATTCGAAGGTGCCGTCCTGCGCCTCGATACCATTCACATCAATGAGGATCTGGTACTTGGCAGGGAGGTTTTCCAGATTCTCAACAGCAAGGTAAAGGATCTGGGTCATACCGGGTTCCCAGTAAAGAACATTATTGCCGTCATCAAAGATGTTCTTTCCGCTGTCACGTACACTTGCATAATCAGTGCCGTCATACTTCTGGAAATCGATCTTTAATTTTCCGGCTTCCACGCTGCCGCTTAAGCTGACTGTGTCGGTGAACCATGCCAGTGTGGTACCCACCAGCATGACTACGCACAGGATCAGGGAAAGCAGGCTATAAAGCCATCTGCGTTTTCCATTCATCATTTATTTTCCTCCATTTTAAAAATTTAAAATGTTGCGTTTTATGTCACTGCTTATTAGTTGGGAAGCAATACTCTGAAGTTATCAATACCAACACCGTAATTATTGGTCTTGTCTCCCTCGTCCATTGCAGGCCAGTTATATGCATCCGGCTGGAATCTCAGATATCCGGTTGCACTTCTTGCGGGAGCTGCTGAAGGAACAACTGCGCTGCAGGGGATCCAGTCACCGTAGAACTGGGTGGTGTTATTTACATAATCAACCTTAACAGCGATGTTATGCCACTCGCCGTCGGACAGGTCTACCAGTGTGAATACTTCCTGATTTTCGCCTAAGCTTACGCTTACTTTATCGTTGGTCAGCTTAATATTGCCCCAGCCTATGCTCATGAAGGAATCAGCCACATCCTGCATCACATCGAAGGAATATACTACCACATCAGCTGCGATCACTTCCGCAGGGAAGATCTCGTTGAACTGGATTCTGGGAGCAGTAGGCAGTGCTGCAGGTCTCGTTGTATAGTTTCTGCTCATGTAAACGTAATGATTGCCATCAGCGTCTTCCACGATAGTGTTTGCGTCATTTGTCTTGTTAGGAACGTAGGATCCAATGCCGGTGGTTGCATTGTATGCACCCAGTGTAAAACCGTTTTCAAAGTCATATTCTTTTGCTACGGTATACTCTGCAAAAGGATCGGTTACAACAGGTTCAGGGGGAACCATTACCTTAACATTATCCAGAGCGATCTTAACATTGTTGGTCTTGTCTGCTTCATCCATTGCAGGATAGCCAAATGCGTCAACCTGAAGTCCCCAGTATCCGCCCTGGCTTCTTGCCAATGTTGAAGTACCGGTCTTGGAACAAGGGATATAGTCGCCATAATACTTCACTACACTGTTGGCATAATCCATCTCTACTGCCACATTGTGCCACTCGCCGTCGGAAAGATCTACCAGTGTCACAGGGGTATCCGTCTCGGTAAAGCATACGGTAATCTTGTCGTTGGTCAGCTTCAGTCCGGGGATTCCAAAGCTTAAGAAGGAATCTGCTACCAGCTGCTTGATGTCAAAGGAGTATACCACTACATCCTCTTCCAGAACTGCATTGAACACTTCCTGGAATCTTACGCGGAATGCAGTACCCATTGTAGCGGGTCTGGTATCATACATTCTGCTCATCTGCATGAAATGATTCTCTTCGGATTCTGCCTCAATGGTGATTGTTGCAGGGGAAGGTGCGTATGCAGCTGCACCGGTGGTTGCGTTGTATTTGCCCAGTGCGAAGTCATTCTCAAAATCAAATCCGATGGTTGTGGTGTAATCCTTGAAGGGATCTTCCACGGGAGCGGTCATGATCTTGAAGTTATCGATACCGAAGTCGTTGTTGCCAACCAGGGTCTCGGTAGGAAGTGCCGGGTAGCCCCACTGGTCGATTTGGAATCTCAGATAGCCTTCTGCGCTGAAGCCGGTGCCGGTGAAGGTACCTGTCTTGCCTTCCAGAAGCTCACCGTCGCCGTAATACTGAACTGTTCCGTAAATGGTGTCATATACTGCCACTACTGTATGCCATTCGCCGTCTGACAGGTCTACCAGAGTTACCGGTGTATCGGTCTCGGTAAAGCATACGGTGATCACGTCGTCATGCAGTTTCAGGCCGGGAATGCTGAAGCTTGCAAAGGACTCTGCATTAAAGTTCTTGATGTCGAAGGATACTGCATAAATGTACTCGCCTTCCACTGCAGCTGCCAGCTCATTGAACTGCATTCTGGGTGCTGCCACACCGCTTAAGGAAGCGGGCTTGGTATCCCAGATTCTGGTCATTCTGCCAAAGTGGTTACCGCCTTCTTCACCAACGGTAATGGTGGAGGGTGCGGGCTTGTATGCGCCTACGCCTGTGGTCGCATTGTATGCGCCGAATGCGAAGTTATTCTCAAAGTCGTATACCAGTACATCCGTAAATCTTGCCAGAGGATCCTCACCCTCGTCCTCTGCAGGAGCGATGTAGGATACCTGACGTGCATTGACTACGATATCAGCGTTGAAGTAGGTTCCCTGATATTCGTTGCCTGCGTTCTCGTCCATATGTAATACCAGTGCAAAGTAATCGGTTGCACCAACTTCCAGATGTCCGTTAGGTGCTGCCTCCAGCTCGCCTGCCTCTACGAGACCGGTCTCGCTTGCAGCTGCTTTGATATTATCCCATTTCTTCTGCTCTACAGCAACGTCCATAGCATCTGCATCGGCAGAGCCTTTCTGTAAGCCGTCGATAATGGCATATTCCAAAGCTCCTGCCATATCACCTTCCAAAGTAATCTTCATATCATAGTTGAAAGCAATCTTGCCTTCATTGTTCACTGCCAGATAGTAAACTTCTGTCTGGTTGGGGGTCCATCCGGTTCCGCCAAATACCGGCTCGGTTGACTCGGTATAGCCGGCGTTGCCGTCTTTTGTTCCGATGTTCTTGTACTCGCCGTCAACGTACTTTTCCAAAGCTACTTTGAGGGAGCCTACATTGATGTCCGCGGTAACATTGATGGTATCGGTAAACCATGCAAGTGTGGAACCGATCAGCATTGCCAGACACAGCACTAATGCTACTATGCTGGAAATCAATGTTTTTTTCGTTCTCTTTGATTGATTCATCATTCTCCTCCTACTTCTTTTTATTATGTAAATGGCATTTTGCCATCAACACCTTGGGGAAAAATTAGTTGTTGCCTGATACTTCCTGGGAAGATCCCTCTCCGCCTACAGGCTCATTTGTTACAACAGGTGTATCTCCTGATGAGATCACGAAATCTCCGTTTGATACGGCGATCCCTGCGTTCAGGGAATCACGGTAGCTGCCCCAACTGGGTTCAATGCTTACCTCTCTCGTTCCGGTTCCCGGGAACTGAGCTCTGATCACCATATCATTGCCGGGCGCCATGGATATGGTGTGCCAGATCTTATCTTCTGCCGAAATGATGCTGAAGCCTTCCGGCGCCGTGCCCTTTGCATGGATCTTAATGTCATACACCTTACCGTTCTCCACCGTAAAGGTAGTGCCGTTCTGTACCACAAATCCTTCGTCTCCGCCGCTCACGCTTACCTCTGCGCTGTAGGTTGCTGCGGTGATGGTTCCGGTAGGCACCACGATTTTCTCACTGAACCATGCCCAGGTGAGGCCGGCCAGCAGTACCACACAAATCACAACCATATGTAAGGAGGAAAACAATTTCTTTTGATTCTTCATATTCGCTTACCTCCTATTCAAAGACTTTGTCCGGGTTGTTGGGAGCCTGTACTGCATCCACGTTCACATCAAAGGATACTGTAAGGGCCTGGGTCTCATTGCCGCACTCCTCCGGCATATGGAGCTGTACCTTCAGGTTCTCCTGTGCTCCGATGGCAAGAGGATCATCCGTTGTTGCCGCAGCTGCTCTTGTAAGGTCAGCCATGTCACCGCTAAAGATCTCGTCATTGCCGGATAGTACCGTA
>JAZNMF010000017.1:0-13082 GCA_045579545.1 Acetatifactor sp.
GCAGATCTGACCTGTCCCAATTGCGAAAGAGAAAGAAGGGGGCGTACTTTGTGAAAAAAATCATAAGCATGGTCCTTGCGGTTTTTCTGTTGTTGATAGGAGTGATGACAGAAGCCCCTAAGGTTCATGCTGCAACAAAAGCCGGTGATACCAGAGCGATAGCGATCGTTTTTGACAATTCCGGTTCCATGTATATCGGAGGAGAACAGGCGTGGTGTCGTGCCACTTATGCTATGGAAGTGTTTGCTTCCATGCTCAATAAGGGCGATACACTTTTGATCTATCCGATGCATCCGATTACGGTGGATGGTAAGGAATATACGATGGATGATCCGTTCTGTGTGACCGATGCATCACAGGCATCGACCATTCGGGATATTTATACACCAAAACCGTTAGGAACGCCTATTGAGAGTGTGGACTGTGCCGTTCAGGGGTTGCAGAATGTTCAGGCAGATAAGAAGTACATGATTGTCCTCACAGACGGTACTTCCTTTTATCTGAACGGCTCAGAAATGAGTCAGGAAAGGACCAAGACCGAGCTGGACAAGCGCTTTCAGGAGAACGCGGGAAAAGACATGACCATCATGTATTTGGGCATTGGAGAAGGCGCTGCAATGCCGAATACGGAACAGTCGGAATATTTTGTAAAGAAATTGGCCAAGAACAGTGAGGACACGCTGTCTGCGCTGACAGACATGTGTAATCAGATTTTCGGAAGAGATACCCTTCCCAAGAGTCATTTGTCCGGAAATACCATGGAATTTGATCTTTCCATGAAGAAGCTGATCGTGTTTGTGCAGGGTGAGAATGTTTCGAACCTGAAGGTCACCGGGGCCTCCGGCCAGGTTGGTCAGCAATTGAGCACGGCATCCACCAAGTATGGGACAGCCGGATGCGGTCTGTATGAATCGATTCCGGATACTTCCCTGCAGGGAATGATGGTCACGTATGCGGATTGTTCTGCCGGCAGTTATACCATTGATTATTCCGGCACAGCCTCCAGCGTAGAGGTGTACTATGAGCCGGATGCGGATCTGGATTTTGTGTTTACCGATGCAGACGGCAATGAGGTTGACCCTAATGCCCTGTATGAAGGAGATTATAAAGTCAGCTTCGGTATGAAGGATGGCAGGACAGGCAAACTGATCTCCTCTGATTTGCTGGGAAATCCTCACTATCTGGGAAGCTATTCCATCAACGGTGAGCGTTCTACAATTGATCAGAACGGCTACAACGGAGAAGTCAGCGTAACACTGAAGATGGGTGATTCTTTCGATGCCGGATTGACAGTGACTTATCTGAGCGGTTATACCATTACGAAGGATTCCTCCGATTTTGGCTGGCCCGAAGGAGGCATTCAGGTGTCAGCCAGGCCGGCAGGTGAGTTGAAGCTGGAGATTCAGGGAGGAGATGACCTTTATTCCCTTCAGGATCTGGAAGAGGGAAGTCCTTTCACCGCAAAGGTGTATTATCAGGGAACACAGCTTACCGGAGAAGCGCTTGAGAGCGTAGATCTGAAGTGGGATCCGGATACCAGCAATGCGGAAGTCATGGAAACGTTTGCAGACGATCATTATAATCTGACGTTGCACTACAAGGATCCGTCAACTCCCCAGAACACTGTTTGCGGAGAATGTACAGTGACAATTTATGCTTTCTATACTGCCCAGGGAAGTACCGAGGCTCAGGCCCAGTCGCCTCTTTCCTATAACATAGAGGATGATTTCTCCCCGCTGCAGGCAGATTTAAAAGCACAAGAAGATTATATCGTAATCTCTGAATTGGGAGAGACTAAGCCCATGGTTGTAACGCTGACCATGAACGGCGTGCCTTTAACTTCAGAAGATTTCGAGGCTGTAGAATTACAGGTAGATTGCGGCGGCATTGATCACACCGTAACCGCCCGGGCGCAGGATTCTTCTTACGAGATTCAGCTGTTGTCAACAGAGGGGCTGGGAGAAGGCAAATATCCTGTTAAAGTAAAAGCGGTTTACACCGATCACATCGGAAGAGTGACGGAAGCGGAGGATTCGCTCTCGCTCACCTTGAGCAACACACCGCTTTGGGTAAAATGGCTGATCGGTTTGCTTATATTGTTGTTGTTGCTGATCATCATATTGCTGATCCTTCATATCAAGGTATTGCCTACGAAGGCACATATCACGAAGAAGGGAAGCACAATGAATTTTGATGGTGAAGATGAAAGTAAGTCCACGCAGTTTGATGCAAAGATTGAAAAGGGGCAGATGGTCCTTTACAGCAAATATGCCGGAACAAAAACCGGCCTTGCGATGGATGTAAAGCCCGGCAAGGAAAGCTATCTGAGAAAGCCTCAGGCAAGACGCAGCGCAGAGGTGAAGAGTGCCAGTGTCAGAAAGCTTGGCAATGCAACGATTCAGGAGGCCACAATCGGCAGCATCAGATATACACTGAACGAAGAGACTAACAAGCTGGAACGCATGCCAAAAAATGACAAGCCTTTCTTATTAAAGCACGGAATGCGGGTTTCTTACTCCGGCACCATGCTCAGTGCAGGAACACCAAAGCCTTTTACCGTAACTACGAAATTAAATTTTAAAAAGAAATAACATAAGACAAAGGAGAAGAAAAGTACATGGAAACAAAAACAGAAAACTTAAAACCCAATGAAGTTGCAGCTCCGACTCTATTTGTAGGTGTAGGTGGTACGGGTTGTAAGATTGTGAAAAAAGTTGCAGACCTGTGTGCTCCCGAAGAAAAGGAAAATATCAATTTCCTGTGTCTGGACACCAACGTAAATGATCTGTCTGACGTTGCAAACGGTAAGTCCAAGATCTACTGGGTTCAGACCTCCAACACACAGACCGTAGGAAGCTATCTTGATTATGATGAGGAAGCACGTAAAAAGTGGTTCCCCAAGAATGCGGTTATGTACGATAAGACGGTATCCGAAGGTGCAGGTCAGGTTCGTGCCATTTCCAGACTGGCCCTGAACTCTACCATCAAGACCGGTCGTATCCGTCCTTTGTATGATTCCATTGATGATTTGTTCCGTAAAACAGGTAAAGATATGAAGCAGGCAATGCGAGTTGTAATTGCCTCCACAGCTTCCGGCGGTACCGGTTCCGGTATCATTTTGCCCCTGAGCATGTTTATCCGTGATTATGTAAAAGAAAAATATCCTAACACCAGCCTGATCGTTCGTTCCCTGATTCTGCTGCCGGAAACTCTGGACAGTGTTATTGATTCCCAGACCGAGCGTGACAGCCAGGCCCGCAATGCATATGCAACCGTAAAAGAGCTGAATGCCTTCATGATGAAGGGATCCGGATTTATCGATCTTGACGATGATCTGAAGCAGTTTGGCGATCTGCATGTAAATGTTTCCATCGCAGGTTCCGACAAGCAGAAGTCTCTGTCCCTGCTGCCCATGGATTTCTGTTTCCTTATGGATGGTCAGGACGCAGAAGACAGCACCATGATCAGTATCGGTCAGTACATTGAGCAGGCTGCACAGGCTCTGTATGAGCAGAATATCGGTCCTATGCAGAAGAAGGCTTTCTCTGTAGAAGACAATATCATCAAAGAGATGACCAAACCCGGCAATTTCGGCCGCAACCGTTTCGGCGGTATCGGTGCCGGCGTGATCCGTTATCCTTACGAGAAGGTTGCAGATTATGTATCCTATGATCTGGCGATCGACAGTATTGGCGGTGAAGGTGATGCAACCAAGTGGACCAAGTACGACAATGCGGTACAGGCATACAAGGCTGAGCAGAAAAAGCGAGGCGTTCCTATGTCTACCTGGGATCCCGATGGAAAGGTATATTGTGATACCATGCACAATGCAAAGGATCCTTTCTCCAGAGATCTGAACAATACCTATGAACTGGACGGCATTGATTCCAGAATCAAGAGATTCAAGAAGAGCTTTGAGGATCAGGTTTACAATGTAGTTCTGAACGATAAGAGATTTGCTTCTGCTTACAACTCCGCAAAGCATTGGGAGACCGCGTCTTCCTTTGGCGAGAGTGAAGACAAGATTTCTGAAGCAGTGGAGTCCCTGAGCAACTATCGCAGCATCGTGGAGGCTAAGAGCAAAGACGGCAGACCGATCGTGGAAGGCATCGTAGATCGCTGGGTTGAGGCTCTGTTTACCAACGAGCAGAAGACTGTGATCATCAATGATACCTACAGCATTGAGAGTCTGTTAAAGAACGCTCAGGGCGAAGTGTTCCATCCCTGCGCAGCCCGTTATGTGCTGTACATGCTGATGGAAGAGTTTGAAAAGGGTACCCGCGATAGAAGCCACGAGCAGGCAGAAGAGAATATTGCAACCTTCCGGAATAAGGAATATGAGTTTAAGTTCACCAAAGAGAAGATCATAGGAATTGAAAGCCTTGGAGAGCTTGAGAAGGATCCCAGTCTGTTTGATAAGATGAGAGGCTATAAGAAGCTGAACGAGGAAGCCAATCAGGATATCCCCGGTTACTTCCAGGCTTTGGAGGCTTACTGCAAGAAGGTGGCTATACATGCCGCTTATGCCAAGGCATATACCTATGTAAAGGCATTTTCCGAGCAGTTCGAGCAGTTCTTTAACACCTTCGTATTCAAGGTAAAAGAACTGAGCCGCAAGAAGATCGATCTTGTGGATATGCTGCAGTATAAGAAGGGAGATTCCTTCGTAAATATCTGTGCAACAGAGGAATTGCTTGACGAGCTGAGTAAGTATTCCCTGCAGAAGGCACAGAAGGAAACTACCATGCTGAATTCCGACATCAACGGCGGCATTTTCGACGCAGTAAAGAACAATGCTATCTTTAAGATGGAACTGGATAAGGTTGGCGGTGGCTACATCGAGGAAGACCGTCGTGTCAATATCTTCGATGACATCCTCATGGGATACTTCAAGGGTAGCGTTCGTGAAAAGTGCGATGATATCGACAGAGATATTATCGGAGCCATTGAGCTGGAGCAGCGTCTGAAAGAGCGTATCCGTCTGCGCAATGAGAGCAACGGTGACAATCAGGTATTTGAGCAGGTAACTGTGGCAGACGCCCAGAGACATATTGCAGAAGTTGTGGCTATGGGTGCCCGTATTGCAGCACCTTCCGTACAGCGCGCAACCAACGAGGAGCCCAGAGAGATCAAGGTTTGTGCTTATAACAAGAGCCTTCTGGACAATCGCAAATTCCGCGTGAAGGATCTGATGCCCAACGGCGAAGCAGTAGACACTGTTTCCAAGTACGAGATCCATTTTTACAATGCGCTGTATAACCTGACACCTAACAAACTGAAGAAGTTTGCAGCTCCTTTTGAGACCGAGACAGGAAAGAAGAGTGCCGGTACCTACCATAAGGCATACAGTGAGTACTCCAAGCTGATCGGACCTGACTCCACCAAGAATGCTGCAATCTCCACACATATTGATAAGAGCTGGGATTCCATCAAGAGTATGCCTGAGCTGGATCTGAATTACCAGCAGGATGTGATCCGCAAGGTACATAAGGCATTTATCTACGGTCTGATCCATCAGGCAATCCAGCAGCGTTCTCTGTCTGCTGTCGCTAACGGCAAGAAGGTATTCCTGTACAGGGATTCCGATAACCGCGATGTAGAGCTGATCGTTCCCAACGGAACCCTGTGTGACGAATTCTATGAGGTTCTGGAAGCTCTGTACGTGAACTCCAAGGTAGTTGAAGATATTGGTTTGATTAAGAGCCGTAAGAGAGCTATGAGCGAAGCCAAGAACTGCAACTATGAAAATACAGAATTCTTCCGTGATATGGCAAGATTCAATCTGCTGACCATGCTCCATGGAGTAGAGAATCCTGAGCAGTACGATACCTGTGACGGTACCCAGAAGAGTATGGATGATCTGAAGGCAGAGCTTCACGCCAACAAGGAAGAGCGCTACAAGAAGCAGGGTAAGGATTGGAATCCTGCAGAAATGGCAGATGACGGCAAGAAGTATGTAGAGAACGCAACCAGCTTGTTCGCAATCCCGCTGTTCTTCTACTGCTCACTGCCCAACTCCGGACGTTATGTATCCGAGATCTCTTCTATGGTTGACGCGGTAATCGACGTATTCCGTGAGGAATACTCCAAGTGGGAGAAGGCAGAGGATGTGAAGTTTGTACTTTGCAACCGTCTGACAGACGAGCTGAACCTGCTGAAGAGAAACTACCACTTCTATGTTGATTATCTGCGTGCTCCTGCAGCAACAGAGAATGTTGTCATCGATATTATTCAGCGTAAGATCCGCGACGTGATCATGTCCGCTCCCGAGCCGGAAGATTACGAGGCACTGCTGGACAAGGTGGCAAAAGAGTTTAAGGAAAATGAAAACAGGTAAGACTAAGAAAAACGGAGATGAGTGGTTTGTTCACAGTTTTAATAGCTGAAAAAGAACATATTGATGCCATACGACAGGAAAACAAGCTGTTTTTCGAACCATTTCTTGAGAACAAAGAGCTGGCCTTCTGTTATTGGAACCCCTCGGGGCAGAATCTGACGGATTCTGTCCCCGGGTTGCTTGACGCCGTTGGCCGCCGCAAGGAATGGAGAGCAGTGATCATCAACAAAAGCACCGCAGATTCTTTAAAGGCACGCAACCCTTTTGACAGTGTGGATTACAGCAAGGTTCTTTCTGTGACTGCACCTAAATGTCAGCCGGAAACAGGAGAATCCTTGGATGACTGGGAAAATTCCTGGAAGGATTATTATGACAGGATGACAAAAGAAAAAGAATCTGTCTATCAGAGTGCGTTGGAACTTCCCTTGCAGAAATTAGCTACATGGCTTTGTTTCAGGCCGGAAGACTATCTTTTCAAAGAAGTGCAGGAGAAGAAGGATGTTCACGACTGGGCAATGGAGATGCTGGGCAGGGATGACACAAAACCCAGCGCGCGTTTAGAGTTGTTGGAGAGGAATCAGTACAAAAAGGAAATGCTCCTGAAGGAAAATCTTCGCAGAGAGTTTGTTTCAGAGCAGTATTTGAACATTCCTTATCCGACAGAGGTGCAGTGTATCTCTATCCGCACTGCGGAAAGCAGCTTTTTTAACCCGGAGGATTTCTGGAGTGTCCGGCAGGAAAGCGAGTACTCTACGTTTGCAGATCGAAATATGTATTTCGATAAGATGCGCTTTATGGTATTTGACCTGCTTCCCAGGACGCACCGGAATTTCCGCACGGATTATATCCGTTTTCTGGCATCAGTGTTAATTTTTGTTTCCAATCCGGTTCCCGGAAGTGCGATGCAGGCGAGGCGTCTGTATCAATTGGAAGTGGAAACAGATGATTCCCCCCTGTGTACGCTGATCACATCCTATGACAGAAAGCTGGCCGCCACCTCGGAGGTGATTGAATCCGAGATGGAGAAGATCCGGAGTGAGATTCCGGGTGAACTGACCGATAAAGCAGCAGAGGAACTGTTCTGCACGCCGAAGGATGTATCGGTACTGTTGGATGAATCCTGTGATCCCGACAAAGTCCTGGTGGAAAAGGATTACGGACTGTTCTTTGACCGTCCGGAGAACGAGTTTCACAAGTGGAACCGTGACTATTACACTTCCGAAAAGGAACTGATTTATATTGCTAAGCAACAGTCCCGTTCTGTGAGAAAGAGCGTGAGCCAGATGCATCTGTCCAGCGAGGTATACGATGTGAATATCAGTCGTCTGACACCGCATCAGGTAGACGATATCAGGGACTACACGGATGCCGCTGAGGACGAGATGATAGAATCTATCCCTCCCGACCTCACCGAGACATCCCTTTATACACAGCGCATGGCGCAGGAGTCTGAAAAGGTTAAAAAGATCATCAGCCGGCGTATGACAAAAAAAACCACCATGATCCTGAGCGCAATTTGCTTAGGCTTGTATCTGGTTTGTTTCCTGCCGTTCTTATTTTCCAATAACGGCACGGCAAAGACCATAACAACGGCGATTGTTTTTATTGGTATCATGCTTTTGATTCTTGGGGGGATTTTATTTGTCACCCTGTTTTTCCTGCGATCCTCTGTTTTGAACGCTGTGAGGGCTTACAATAACACGGCGCGGGAGAATATGAACGAGATCAAAGAGTCCATGAAGCGTTTCTCTAAGTATCTGAGTGCTGTGTGTAATGTGAGAAGAGGACACGCGGTCCAGAATTATGCGGAGAAAAATCTGGATGAGTATACTAAGAGTCTTCGTATCCGCAGAAAGCATCTGGAAGATATCCGGAAAAGAAGGGCATACCTTGCGGAGGATTACAGTGATTACTTCGGAGACCGCAGTTTCTGTGACGAGACCATGTCCCGCCCTTATGAATATGATTTTGATCAGAGAACCGAGTATGCATATCCTGCACCGTTTCTTGCAGGGGACTGCCGCCAGATTGAATTTATCAGCAGCGGCAACTACGTAAGTGTTCCGTCAAGTTATATCACACGCATTTTGGTAAGAATGGAGGGAATATATGAAAAGTGATATTAAGTTTTTCATAGAGTTGGCGATTTCCTTCCTTCCGTTCATACTCTTTGCGTTTATTAACAGTAAAGTTAATGTGAAAAAGGAAAACCGCAACAGGCAATATCCCATGCCTGTCTTTGCGGTGGTCTACAGTATTGTTTTACTTCTCTTTTTAAGCAAGCTGGAAGCCTATTGCAGCAAACTTGTGTTGTGGGCGATTGACAAGTTCAGCACCGTGAAGCTGGCTGTTGTGGGAGATTTTATCAAAAATCTTTACACCAGCTGGGGAATCTATCTGATTCTGGTTCTGTTCAACACCGCAGCCCTTCTGTTGTATGTGTTCCTCAAGAGGATCCTTACCCTGATCTTGGGAAAGATCAAGGTGCGAAAGGGAACCTTTGTGGGTTCGGTAGTAGAGTTATTTTACGCCTATGATGAGATGGAAGATTCCTGGTTTATCCGGAATCATTACGGACAGGCCCGCACCTTTATTAAAACAGCATATTATGGCAGCTGTTTTGTTTCCGGACTGGCACTCCTCATTTCCTGCGGATTGTGCATGAACAATCTGGTTGCAGCACCGTTTTATCCGGTATTCGCAGTGATCATTCTGGGAGAGATGGCGTTCTTTATTGACGGTTTGGCAGCAGACGAGCGCAAATCCCAACTCTCCATGCAAGCGGATAAGTCCAGACATATTGCCATGTATCCTCTGCTGAGAAAGCCGCTGAAGGAATTGTTCGGCGACAAGCTTTCCGCGGAAGGCACTACCGTAAACAACGGAAGCGCAAACGGCAACGCCATCGAAGATATACTGGTCGATCTGGAGAAAAACGGCGGACATATCGGAAAGAATTATGCTGCATTTGTCAGAAGCAAAATGGAAGCAGGGCTAAAGCCCAATGTGGACTATGTCCGCTGTGGTTATGATCTGTCTACCGGAAAAAGCCTGCTGTTCAATACTCCGTTCTATGACAAGCTGAATCCCTATGCTTTTTATGCAATGAACAGGGAGCTTTTGACCGGCGGAAAAGTCCTGATCGTGCTGGGCCGCCACGGAACGGAAGAGGCTCTCAGACAGTGGTCGGAAAAGGGAATGCAGGAGGTTTCCAACATTCCCGGCATGTGGAAAATAGCTGTTCTTTCCGGTCAGAAGACCAATGAAGACAGTTTGCCGGATATCGGTATTATCTCCCGTTCCGGTGTCCATGACCTGGATATTCACAAAAACAATCTGCCTTTCCTTCGGAAGGTATCCTTTGTTGTGGTTGTCGAACCTTCCAGGCTGGTGACAACTGCACAGATCGGGCTGAACTTATTGATCAAATGCTGTGGAAAAGACAGAGCCATTACGTTCTGCTCGGTGGATCGCAACTGCGACGGCCTTGTGGATGCCCTTTCCCACATTCTGATGACCAATATTACAGAGGTGGCTGCCACGGAGTATCCTCACGGCACCAGTTCCTATATGTACTGGACAGCCGACAATGATTATCTGCAGCACCGCGTTTTGCCCGGTGTTTCCAGATATTTGGGTATGGGAACCGAGCTTTCCATGGTTGCCTTGAAAAACCAGATAAAAAAGACTGTGTGGTACGGTGGAGAATCCTTCCCTGTACTGGATGAGCGCTGGATTGCAAGGCAGTATTACCATGATCTGCTGGAATATGCACAGCTGCCGACGAATCAGGAAACCTTTGACAAGTGTTTCCTGACCTCTTTCAATATGTGTGACGAGAGAGTCAGCGATTACTCCTTTATCACTGTAGAGGATGACAGGAACAATCTGTTCGAGACGCGCCGCAATTTTGCGACGATCGCGGAGCAGCAAGGTTTTGTAAACGTAATTTCTACGGAGTATATGCTGCGCGAGTACATGTCTGCCAACACGGAAATGTTTACCACCGATGCCAAGGCAATCCCTTATATTACCGCAGACTATGCCAGAACCAAGAGAAATGCCATTCTTTCTCTGTGTCTGCTGTTGTGTATTGATTCTGTAAAAGAAGAGATTCTGCACCGGCAGATGGTTGTGCTGAATATTGATACAAAAGATCCTGTTTCCGAGATCTGGAAAGAAATCTGTGTCATTTTCGGCGGAAAAGAGCAGACCGGAACCGATAAAAAGGGGAATCCGATTCTGACGGCAAAGAGTCGCGACGGAAGGCTTGTCAGCTTTGAAAAAGATACTACCATTCTTTTCAAGAGAGAGTATTCCGTGGAAAGCGGAAAATTTGAAAGTGTATACACCATTGAAAATGCTGATTTTTCCGGCATTATTCTGGATGATCTGCAGAATGCTACTTATATTGCCGAGCAGGAGAGCAAGGACGTTTATATCGGTACCGAGCTGAAGGGCCACGTATATCAGAAATATATGCCGGGGCAGTTCTTTACACAGAACGGCAAGTATTATGAAATGGTTTCTACTGCTACGGACAACCGAATCATGGTGCGCAGAGCATCGGAACATATCGGCGGAAGACTGTCTTACAGACAGGTGCGCAATTACACGATCCACCATTTGGAAGAGTCCACCTCCATGGGTGCGCTCAAGACCGTGAACAATATAGATATCCACTATCAGTTTGCGGATTTCAGCGTGGAGACTCCCGGATATTGGAAGCTTCAGGCACATAACGATTTTGACAACGGTGATCTTGTAAAGGTCAACGGAGTCCCCACCAGAGAATATCATCACAAGCAGATTCTGAAGTTTGATTTCTCCAAGCTGGGAGATGCTTTCAGCGATTCGGTAAGAATGACCCTGACCAATCTGCTGAATGAAGTATTTGTAACTTTGTTTGCAGAAAATCAGCCGTTTATTTCAGCCATCACACCCGGAAGCTACGAAGCCCCCATAACCTACAGTCTCACACTGGATAACGGCGTGGAAGTCTCCGAAAAATGTATTTTCATTATGGAAGACAGCCAGCTTGACATCGGCCTGTTGATCGCAGTAGAGCGAAATGTGAACCGTATCTTCCAGATTATTTCGGATTATCTGGCATGGAACGATGAGCAGATCGCAGAAAGCCGTCGCAAACAGGAAGAACCGGACAAAGAAAAGAAGCCTGCAGCCTTTGACGCTTATGAAGAAGGCGAGACAGAGAAGAAAAAAGGATTCTTCGCAAAGATTGCAGACTGGTTTAAGGGATTGTTCAAGAAAAAGAAGAAATCCTCGGAAGAGGAGGAAGATCAGGAAGAAACCTCTGCGGAAGAAAATCCGGAAGAAGAGGGTGAAAAGCCTGCTGAGGAGAAAGAGAACGCCGGAGAAGAAACACCGGATACGGACTCTGAAAACGAGGAAGAACTGACTCCGAGGCAGAAGAAACGGGCGGAAAGAAAAGCGGCGCGAGCTGCAAAAAAAGAAGCCCGGAAAGCTGCAAAAGCGGAGAAAAAGGCTGCCAAAGAAGCTGCAAAAGCTGAGAAGAAAGCTGCCAAAGAAGCCGCAAAAGCAGAAAAAGAGGCCGCCAAAGAAGAGCAGGAAGATACAGAAAAGAAGGAAGACGCGAAGGTTGAAGAAGAGGTGAAGAGCGATGAGTGAGGACAAATCCCTGTTAGAGAAAGACAAGAAACAGGATAAGATACTGCCCTATCACGAGAGATATTACCTGCGATATCGCGAGGGAAAGCGCAGTACTGCGCTGGATCTGGAAGGAACCAAGTCTTTCTTGCAGAATATCGGCTTTGACGGGGGAGAGCTTCGTCAGGCCCGGGAAGGGAAGGACTGCGCCGAAAAATTACGGAATGCAGACAAGAACAAGAAGAATCAAATGTATTGTTCTTATTGTGGCGAGGAGATTGCAGGCGTAGAATTTGACCGTCTGCCGGACGGAAGATTGCGCTGTACGACCTGCAGTTCCACTGTAGTAAAGACCAAGGCAGAAGTGGAGGAACTGTGTCAGAGAGTGATCGCCAATATGGAGAATTTCTTTGGTGCAACCATTGATGTGCCGGTGTCAGTTGAGGTGGTGGAAGAGCGTAAGCTTAAGAGAAAGATCGGTGTGTTGGGAACAAAGGACAGTCAGAGTATATTGATCCACGGCGTAGCCATCAACAAAAACAAAAAATACAGTATTCTTTTGGAAAATGGCGCACCTCGAATTTCTTTGATTTCCACGTTTGCCCATGAACTGACCCACATCTGGCAATATGTCCACTGGGACAATCAGAAGAGTTTTAAGAAATGTCCCAAAAGCAATCGCCTGCTGATTTACGAGGGCATGGCAAAGTGGGCAGAAATCCAGTATTTGTATCTTGTCGGTGAGACTGCTGTGGCAAAGAGAGAAGAATTTATCACCAGAAACAGACAGGATGAGTACGGACAGGGTTTTTGTCTGTATGAAGATTA
Source organism: Acetatifactor sp. (assembly GCA_045579545.1). Lineage (GTDB taxonomy): Bacteria > Bacillota > Clostridia > Lachnospirales > Lachnospiraceae > Acetatifactor. Next base: position 12,794 of record JAZNMF010000017.1, read on the forward strand.
TTATCCGCTGTCAAGGGAAGCAATGGCGTGCGAGGATACGCCGTTTACGCCGGGAAGCTATCCTTTTGAGAGCAATTGATACAATTTGTTTGCTAAATGAAAAAGGTGAAAAAACCTCTTGACATGTAAATGATTTTATTGTAAGATAACTTCTGTTGTAAGAAGTTATCTATGCGGGTGTAGTTCAATGGTAGAACACCAGCCTTCCAAGCTGGATACGTGGGTTCGATTCCCATCACCCGCTTATGCGCGAGTGGCTCAGCGGTGGAGCACCTCCTTGCCAAGGAGG
>JAZNMF010000018.1:0-8266 GCA_045579545.1 Acetatifactor sp.
TGATGTGCATAAAAAAACAAGACGAAAAACCCTACTATGTAGGGAATGCCAGTCTTGTGTGCGTAGTTTTCCTATTCTCTCTAATCTAAAATATCTCTGCTAAAAAATCGGTTTTCTCTGTTTACTGTAATGAAAATAATCGTTCTTAATCTCTCAAAATATTTTCTACTCTCTACTGTGTTCTCTCTGTTTCTGTTACTGCCACGCATAAACTAAACACATCATTTTTTTATATTATACCTCCGAAACACATCGAAGTCCATAGATTTTCTACAAATTTCCGTTTTATAAAATTACTTAACTTAATGGCAAATTTGTTCCCCAAAATGTTTTTAAGGGGCAAACCCGAAGATTTACCCCTTAACTTAACAAGATTTTGAACTAACTAAATGACATTGCCTTTGAAGGCTCTATCTTTTTTGATTGACGGGCTGTTTCTCTTCCTTTCCCACATCGTTTGTCTGATTCCGGTTCTCCGGCTCAGAACCAGTATTGTCTTTCCCTGCGGAATCATCCTTCTGGCGGGCTTTATTGCGGGCATTTACATTTTCCCTGATCAACGCATAAAGGGTAGACACCAACGGGATAAATGCCAGCATGCCGGCAATACCGAAGAGGCTGCCACCCACGCTGACTGCCATGAGTACCCACAGGGAAGGCAGGCCCACGGAATTTCCAACTACTTTAGGATAGATCAAGTTACCTTCCAACTGCTGGATTACAAGGAACAGTATCACGAAGATCAGTGCCTGCATGGGGTTCTCGATCAGAATCAGAAAAGCGCCTACCGCACAGCCGATAAATCCGCCCACAATAGGGATCAATGCAGTAAAGGCTACCAGCACTCCAATCATAACCGCATAAGGCATCCGGAACAGTGACATCACTATCACAAACATGGTTCCCAGTATCACAGCCTCAAGGCACTGTCCCGAGATAAACTTGCTGAAGTTTCTGTAGAGCAGAGAAAGCACATGCTCCGTTGATTTGCACATTTTGTCCGGCAGATACGCATACATTACTCTTCTGCCCTGATTAGCCAGTTTTTCCTTCTGACTCAAAATATAAAGACCAAATATCAGAGAGATTACCCCGTTGGCAATACCGCCGATCAGGTTTGTGGCAAAGGAAAAAGTAGAGGTAACCACATTGCCCAATCCGCTCTTTAAAAAGCTCAAGAGGTTATTGCCAAGTGTAACCCAGTCTATCTCTGTCTCTTCCAGTTTCGCCACTTCCTCCTGAAGCTGCGGGTACTCCTTGCCGAGTTTCACCAAACCATCCACAATATCCTCTATAAATGCCGGAATCTGTGTTCCCAACATTGCAAGCGCATTGACCAGCTGAGGAACAACGGCGATAAGCACTAAAACGATGATTGCCAGCACAAAGATCAAAGAAAGCGTCATACTGACAGGACGCCTCAGCTTTTTCCCGAGTTTGCCGTTCCATTTGGCAAGCATCTTCCCTTCAATCATATTCATCGGCAGATTCAGCACAAAGGCGATCACTCCGCCCGCGATAAACGGACTTAAAATCCTTAGTCCCAGTACGATGGTTCCCCATATTTTGTCACCGTGGATCAGTGCCAGGATCAGAATCGCTGCAAGAATCAACATTCCTCTGATCTGTTTTAACTTTGTTTTGTCGTAACCCATATTTTCACCTTTTATAATTTCTCAATAGCTATGATCAGTGCGTCCACATTTTCTTCCTTTGTGGCCCAGCTGGTGCAGAAGCGCACTGCACTGTGAGCTTCATCTACTCTCTCCTGATAACTGTAGCCAAACTCCTTTGAAAGTACACTCAGATGGTCATCCGGCAGGATCGGAAAGATCTGATTGGTCGTGTTTTCCACCAGATACGGATATCCCTTTTTCTCAAAAGCAGCCCGAAGCTTATCTGCCATAGCAATTGCATGCGCAGAGATCTCTTCATATAAATGATCCGTAAACAGAGTATCGAACTGAAGACCCAACAGCCTTCCTTTGGCAAGCATGCCACCCTTCTGTTTGATATGATATCGGAAATCTCTAGCCAGCGCGTGGTCGCTGATCACCACAGCCTCACCGAACAATGCACCGATCTTGGTCCCTCCTATGTAGAAGACATCGCAGAGCGCTGCAATATCAGCCAGCGTCAGATCGTTATCCTTAGCCGCCAGACCATACCCAAGTCTGGCCCCATCCATAAACAGATACAGACCACACCTGTGGCAGGTTGCACTCAGCGCCTCCAGTTCCTTCCTGGTATAGATGGTTCCAAGTTCTGTAGGATTGGAGATGTATACCATCCCAGGCTGTACCATATGCTCAAAACTCTCGTCATTACAGTGAGAAATCCAGGCATTTTCCACCTGCTCTGCACTGATCTTGCCGTCCTTGGCAGGAAGTGCCAGCACTTTATGGCCGCAGGACTCTACCGCCCCGGTCTCATGTACATTGATATGACCGCTTGCCGCACACAGAACGCCCTGATAAGACTTCAGTGCAGCATTGATCACTGTCATATTGGTCTGCGTACCACCCACCAGGAAATGCACTGCCAGATCATCATTTTTGCAAGCCTTTCTGATCTTGTCAGCAGCTGCGGCACAGTAGGAATCCTCGCTGTACCCGGGCGTCTGCTCCATATTCGTAGCAATCAGACGCTCCATAATCTTCGGATGCGCCCCTTCATTATAATCACATTGAAATAAAATCATACCTGTCAATCCTTCTTTGCCAAAAGTTTCACGAGATAATCCCACACACGTCCTGCCGAAGCTATGCTCAATGTCTCTTCGGTGGTATGAATATCCTTCATGTCAGGACCGAAGGATACACAGTCCAAGTCCTTTATCTTACTGCCTAAAAGTCCGCACTCCAATCCTGCATGGATTGCTTCCACCTGTGGCTCCCTGCCGTACATTTCCCGGTAGAGCTTTACCATTTTATTGCGAAGGGGGGAATCTACCCTGTACTGCCATCCGGGATAATCGCCTGATACGCTTACTTTGCCGCCCACAAGAGAAGTGACCGCCTGCATCTTTGCGATCAAAGCACCTTTGGCACTTTCCACACTGCTCCTCACCGCAAAATCTGCATGCACACCGTCCTCCTGTAAAGACAGGACTCCCATGTTAAGGGAAGTCTCCACCAATCCCGGCATGTCAGCACTCATAGCCTGCACACCATTGGGGAGCGCAACCAGAAAGGCAGCACATCTTGCAGCATCGTCCGGTACAACACAGTCAAAGTTTCCTCTCTCTTCCTCATTTACAACCACCCTAAAACCGGGATCCCTGCTTGCAAGTTCTGTAGCTATATCTGCGCTCTCCCGTTCAATGATACTCTTCATTGTCACTGTATCCTGCTCCGCAACCACAAGAATGCACTCCGTCTGTCGTGGAATGGCATTGTCTGCCAGACCGCCGCCCAACTTACTGATTCCCACGGGAATCTGTTCTGTGATCTTACAGAGGAGACGTCCCATCAGACAGTTGGCATTTCCTCTTTCCTTGTGGATTTCAACACCGGAATGACCTCCCGTCAACCCTTCCACACTCACTTTATAAGATATTCCCTGTAGCTTATCTTTCTCCAAAGGAAGTACACAGCTCACTCTGGCGCCGCCCGCACAGCTGGTCAGGAAAATCCCTTCCTCCTCCGAATCCAGATTCAGCATCCTGTTGGCCGTCAGGCGGGAAAGATCAATGGCTCTGGCACCGTCCATACCAACCTCTTCATCCACGGTAATCACCACTTCAAGTCTCGGATGGCTGATATCATCAGAGTCTAACAGCGCCAGCGCATATGCAACTGCAATGCCGTCATCGCCTCCCAGACTGGTGCCTTCGGCATAAACCTTATCCCCTTCCGTTGCCAGCCTCAGCCCCTCCGTCTTCATATCAATATCACAATCCGGCGTCTTTACAGCCACCATATCCATATGACCCTGCAGGATCACCGCCGGCTGGTCTTCGTAACCTGCAGTGGCTTCCTTTATGATGATCACATTTTTCACTTCGTCCTGCTCATAGTAAAGGCTGCGTTGCCTTGCAAACTCGGCCAGATAATCACTGATCTTCTCTACATTTCCCGATCCGTGAGGGATCTTGCATATCTCTTCAAAATAATAAAAAACCTTCTTCGGTTCCAAATGTGACAACACACCCATGATTCTGATCTCCTTTTGTCAATTAGATTTATTGTAACTCTTTTTTCCGTCCTTGAAAAGAGTTTTCCCCAAATAATCTCTGTAATACTTAGAACAAAGAGTCCGCATCCTCGCTGAGCATTTTCCTGTCACATGAAAACACCCTCCTTACCGGTTAGTCCGGTAAAGAGGGTACCTATTACAGTAAATGCTACAATATCCAATTCATCCCGTCGAATCCAAACAGCGTAGCTCCCGGAGAAGGAGTCCCTCTCCAACCAACGTTCTGAGAATTTTTATCATAATAAGCGATATCGCCGAGTATAGGCCCCAGACTTGAGAACTGCTCTATTTTCAGAGTCACAGTCTTGCCTTGCAGCTGTTCCTTTGTCACATATAGATAAGGGCCAAAAATACGCTCTCCTACAAGCTCATCATCTATAAATACCTTTGTGTACAAATCGGTACCTTTCAGAACAAGGCCCTTTGCACCTTCCGGAACAGTCACTTTAGCTGTAAATATCACTTTGCCATAATCAGCAAATCTTTCACCGGCCACATATTCTTGGGTTCTCTCCTTCAAAACAATTCTGTTAATCTCTCCGGATTGAATCTCTGCAGAAAATTCTCCGCTGATCAGCACACTGGGAAAATACTTCAGCTCGTTTTCGGCACTCACGAAAGACGTTCCCTTTTTCAGATGATGGGGACCGGACATCCGGTAGAATTTCCGGAAGCCCTCCGGCATAATTTCATCCGGAACCAAATCACTGAATTTGTCCTCGCCAAGACCGGCGCAAACATCCTCTCTCACAGAAAAAGTTACTTCCATGCCTTCTTCGCACTGACACTGAATCTCTGACACTGTCTTATCATTCATATACAGGGTGCGGATGATATTGGGATTACCGTAGGAAACTGAAAAATGCTCCTGCACAGGGATACCATTACCTGAATATCCTCTATCTTCGGCAGCAATAGCGAATCTATCTGACAGATCAAATTCACTGTTTTCTCCATGTACATAATACACCCCGTACCGATCCAGAAATACCGGCTTGCCTGCCACCAGATATTCACCTGCCGGTGCAAACAAATTCAATACCACGCATTCGCCGTTATCATATTTTCTCACAAACAGCCCCGGTACAGGTTCCCCTTTCCCATCAGAAACCACAAGTTCCTTCCGGCCGTACTCTTCAAGCCTGTCACAGACAGCCTGCGGATCATCCGTCACAAAGCCATCCAAACAGTAAGCAAACTCCTCCGTAAATTCAATCACCGGTATACCGCTTGCTGTCTCTCCCTCTGCTATGTATTTCCACTGTAACTGACGGATGGCCAACTGCTCTGCAAGGCTTGTAAAAACATCATCTTTGGGCTCTTCCATCATATGTCTCGCGCAAAGCGACGATGTATGCCGCACCAGCACATCCGGTTTATAATCCCACTTTGCCATGGTTGCCGCTGTTTGTGCTTCCTTTGCCAAAAGCTTCATGCCGGCGAAATCCGGCTGATCAGCCGTAAACGGATTAAAATAATCCTTGATCTTGGCATTTCCGCGCATATCCATGGGAGAGATTGCCAAAAAATAATGATCAACTTTAAAGCACGCTGACAAGTAGAGCATACAGCGTTTTACTTCATAAGACATGTCACAGGGACCCAGGGCATACAACTCTGCCATGGCACCATAATCCTTTTTGGTATACATTCCGGAAGAATCCACGCCATCCTGCTCTGCTGCCATTTTGCTGCTTCTTGCATAGTCTATGCTGCCCATAAGCGTCAAAAGCTGGGGCATATCCATCTTCGTCCAGAGTTCGTCTATTCCGGGCATCATCAGCGCCTTCTGGCATGCCAGAAGGTCACCGTTATATTTGGTAGAAACAAAAGCGGAATCATCCATTCCAAAATGGCCGGTCAGAATCAACCCATGTTTCCTGCACCAGTTACTTATCTTGTTCAGGAAACACTCACATAATCTTTCTCCTGCCAGACTAATGCAGACCTCTGACAGGTTCTGCTTCGCCTCTTCCCGGTCGCTTTCGATATCCTCCCAAAGACTTCTTCCGCATCTGTCAAAATAGTCTGTTTCCAATCCGTCGTAATACGGCACATCCTCATCTCCGCAAGCATAATTGATGGAAGGCTCGTCCGTAAAAATTCCCACTATCACATTGCCAAAGTACTCACCAAAATGCTTTGCATACTGTTCGTGGGTACACTCGATAAAATAATCCACTGCTTCATGTGACATCACATCCGGAAACATTTTAACGCCAAACACGCCACTGTTATAAAGAGAATGACCACTGATCCTGCCTTTATTCTCGCCTTTGATCTTAAGCCCCCGCATCACGTAACCCTTCTCGGTCACTTTACCGCCGGCATCACCGGAAGGCCAGTTGAATTCGTCATAGAGCCATACTTTCATATCAAGGCGCTTTGCCTGTGCAATAAAATAACCAACGGTATCAAACCATTCTTCACTCAGGTACTCCAGTTCACATCCGCTTCTCGGATAAATCATAAACTGTTCAATTCCATTGTCCTTAAGCTGCTGTAAATACACTGCGACATCCTGTTTTGTGGGTTTTCCGGTCACAGCAGACATTACAATAAAAGGTGTTCTCATAATACGAAGTTCTCCTTTCTCAAATTCCCCTTGATAATAACAGCCGCGTAAAGTATAATCAATATAAATTACAAAGATACTTTTGCAAAAAACAAAGATCAGGAAACGCTTTATGAGCCTATTTGTCAATCCCTTCGTCCGCTATATAGCAAAAACCGCATATTATATCAACAATACCGTAACTGCGCGTGACTGCAGGATACTATACATTCTGGAAGGCTACGGAACCTTTGAAAGCCAGGGTCAAAACTATGCCTTGGCCCCCCATACGTTATTATACTATCCGTACGGTATCCCATATCGCATTTCTGCAGGCAATGACAATAAAAGTATGCTCTTTTTTACCGTGAATTTTGACTTTACTCAAGATTATTCTCACATCACCGACCCCCTGGTGCCCTACATTACATCTTCCGTCCCTGAGTCCGACAGTTTTGAACATCTCACCAGCCTGAGCAGTATCCAATCCCACGAAGGAACCAGGCTTTTTTCCCGTATCTGCTATATTCCCAATGCCCTTTGGGCTGAGAACAGTCTGCAACAAATATATAATGAAGAGGTACATAAAAATCTCTGCTCCGGTCAGTTTCAAAGTATTTATATGAGTATTCTGTTACTGGAACTGTACCGTTCCTTTTGCACTCCTGTCCCGGAAAATCCTTTATGCGACCGGGTGAAGGATTTAATTGCCCAAAATCCGTGCTACAGCACTGATGTCCTGGCTGAAATATTAAATTACCACCCCTACTATATAAACAGCCTTTTCAAAAAAGACACCGGCATTACCCTTCACAAATATATTCAGAAACAGCGTCTCGCAAAAGCTTACGAAATGCTTGCCACCACGCAGCTTTCCATCGAGGACATTGCACTGCAATGCGGCTTTTGTTCCCAGTCACATTTGTCCAATCTGTTCAGAGAGGTGTATCATATCACACCTGCAAGACTTAGAAAACAGGTGTGATGATACCTTCATATAGAACAAATTGTCCGCTTGCGGACAATCTCGCCGAGCACGGTCGCGAAAGCGGACAATTTCCGGCAATCAAAGATTGCCTTCCGTCGCATTGCGATCCCGCGAAGCGCTTTTTGTGTAATAAGAAATCCGGAAAATTTCCTTAATGTATAAAAAAACAAATTTAAGACTGTTCAAAGGACTCCATTTGTGATAAAATATGTTTCAGTTATATACTCTTTCTTCTTTTGCAGATATGGTTCATCGGTAGAACGCTAGCTTCCCAAGCTGGAAAGGCGGGTTCGACTCCCGTTATCTGCTCTGGGGGGCTGGTTAGTTACATTGCTTTCGGTTAAATCCGACGGTGTAGCCATGATATCAGTTCCTTTTTTAATCTCCCAAAAACTGAGGAGAGAAGTTTCATCCCTGATTCTTCTCTCCTCCAATATTTTTACTCGTTCATCTTTGCCAGCTTCGCAGCCTGGTCCGCTGCAATGCAGGCGTCCAGAATCTCATCGATGTCTCCGTTCATGATCCTG
>JAZNMF010000019.1:0-3735 GCA_045579545.1 Acetatifactor sp.
GGGTGGTGCACCAAACTGTTATACAAAAAAATCACCTTTCCGTTATAATGAGGTTGTTCAAGCCGATCTATAACGAAAGGAAAGGTGATTTTAATGGCCAAAAAGGCAAACAGTTTAGCACACACCAAATGGTTGTGTAAGTACCATATAGTGTTCACTCCTAAGTATAGACGAAGAATCATATATAATCAATACAAAGAAAGCATTAGAGACATAATAAAAACATTATGTGCTTACAAAGGTGTAGAGATTATAGAGGGACATCTTATGCCGGATCATATCCATATGCTGGTAAGCATACCGCCCAAAATCAGTGTGTCAAGTTTTATGGGGTACTTAAAGGGAAAGAGTGCATTGATGATTTTTGATAAGCATGCAAACTTAAAGTACAAGTATGGAAACCGTCACTTTTGGGCAGAGGGCTATTACGTCAGTACGGTGGGATTGAACGAAGAAACGATAAAAAAGTATATACAGGAACAAGAAAAGGCGGATATAGCCCTCGATAAGTTGAGCGTCAAGGAATATGAGGACCCCTTTAGGGGTGGCAAGTAGTACCTATCCCCTTTCAGGGGTAGCGAAAGCGGTTGTATGACGGCTTTTGATATTGCACCTAAATATTTGAGTGAAAAGAGTTACGCAGAATTGATTAAGTCCATGCTATAAGGAGAATAAACAGCAAGCAGAAGCGTCCGGGAGATTTTGGCATTACTTAATTGATGCATACTTTGAACAGAATGGAACGTGAAGAAGACCATTAAAGAAATCCTGAGAATCGTGTCAAATGAGTATAATAATGGCAATATTCCACATACTAACTCCGCACCATTAAATAGTGAAAAGGAGTTTTTATATATGAAAGCAACAGGTATTGTACGCCGTATAGATGATCTCGGCCGTATCGTGATCCCCAAGGAAATCCGCCGTACCCTCCGTATCCGCGAGAGTGATCCGCTGGAAATTTTTACCGACAGGGAGGGTGAGATCATATTGAAAAAATATTCCCCCATCGGTGAGATGACCACGTTTGCCAAGCAGTATGCAGAGAGTCTTTCTCAGGTTTCGGGACATGTGGCATTGATCACAGACAGGGATCAGTTCATTGCTGCTTCGGGCGGTTATAAAAATTTTTTGGGAAAAGCGGTGAGCAGACAGCTGGAGGATAAGATCAACAGCAGAGAGACGGTCATGGCATCCAGAGGGGATCGTAATTTTATCCCTGTCAGTGAGGAGGCGCAGGAAGAGTTTCAACATGAAGCAATCGCACCGATCATCTGCGAGGGAGACGTGATCGGCGCGGTGATATTACTGGAAAATGATAATAAAGGAAAAATGGGGGAGGTGGAGCAAAAGCTCATTCTCTCGGCTGCCGGTTTTCTTGGGCGCCAGATGGAACAATAAAATTTTAAATGCAGTATGCCACAGCGGCAAGGCGCTTGGCAGATTCAGCCAGAGAGTCTAAACGGGCATATTCTTTAATGGAATGGATAAAGCTGCCTTCCACTCCCAGATTGTCTACACAGGGAATGCCTATTTCGGTAATATATGCGGCATCGGAACCGCTCAGGCAGACCCTGTCCTGTAAGGTGGGCAGGTTGTTTTCCTGATAGATGACGTTCATTTTGCGTAACAAATCTGTGTTACGCTCTGTTAAAGGCATGGCAGAACGGTAGCTTATCTGAGTGACTGTGCAGGAGCAGCCGTTTATGGTGTTATGCCCGGAAATCTCCTCTACGAGATTTTGGATCTCTGCAAGTTGCTTTGCATTCTGGAAGCGGAAGTCTGTCACAAAGGTACATTCTTCTGCCACCGTGTTGGCAACGGTGCCGCCGCTTATCACGCCGCAGTTGCAGGTGATGCCTTTGGGATCCTTCAGTGCTTCCAGACGGATGATCTTGTGGGCGGCTTCTGCGATGGCGTTTGAGCCTTCCGCGCAGCGGGAGGAGTGCATGGCTTTGCCGGTGACTGTAAAGCGGTAGCGGACAATTCCTTTGCGCACCAGCACAGCAGTGTTGCCCTGTATTCCTTCTGTATTCAGAAAAGCAACGGAGCCCCTGGCCTTTTCACACATGAATGCAATGGTCTTTTTGCTGCTGGTGATGCTGCTGGTCTCTTCGTCGGACTGGATGATCAGCTGGACGGGACGATCTGTAAAATCACAGCGGGAAAGCGCATCCATGGCCAAAAGGGATGCTACAACGCCTCCCTTGCAGTCCATGACCCCTGGGCCGTAAATGTTTTCTTCATCCCATCGCACCGCAGGAGTTCCGAAAAGGCCCACAGGATGTACGGTGTCAATATGACCGGAGAATGTGACTTTGGGGGAAATCGCCCCGGAATTTATGGTGATGCAGATGGCATTTCCGGCGGAAGGAAGTTCCAGAATTTCTGTCTCCCAGCCCCGTGCCTCAGCCATTTTTGCAAAATATTCGCCTACGGCGTCCACGCCGGCTTTGTATGACGTGGGGCTTTCCAGATTACAGACATCTTTCCACACTTCAATATAGGTATCTTTTAAAGAATCAATGATCTCAAACAGTCTTTGGCACTTCATTGTCTTCCCTCTTTTCTTTTATTACCTTGATTATATTCTGCGGGAATGATATAATCAAATATATATAAGATTATAAAAGATATAAGAGATTGGATATAACTATGATTGAGAATACGGCAAGATATGTTTACACGGTTTACAGAATGAAAAGTGTTTCTGCGGCAGCTAAAGAACTTTTTATATCTCAGCCTGCGTTAAGTGCCGCCATCCGAAAGGCTGAGGCGGATCTTGGAGCCCCTATTTTTAACAGAAAGACCCTGCCTTTTTCTCTTACTGCAGAGGGGAAGGTATACATAGATGCGGTGGAAAAAATACTGGGAATTGAAAAGAGTGTTACGGACCGGATTCTGGACATTCATGAAATGAAGGGCGGCATCCTGAGGGTGGGACTTTCCACTCATATTTCCTATTACATCCTACCCAGGGTGCTGGAGGTATTTCATAAGGAGTATCCCCATATAGAGATCAATATAGAGATCACGGACACCGAGAAGTTATATGATCTGCTGGACAAGGAAACGGTGGATCTGATCTTTACTTCCACCGAGGCAGTGGGGGAGAATTATGAGGCAACAGTGCTGTTTGAAGAAAAGTTTGTGGTGGCGGTAAACCGCACCAATCCGGCAGTGGAAAGTCTGAAGTCTCTGTCGGTAAGTCATGATGAGCTGGTCGGCGGCACCTATGACAGGAAAAAGGAGATCCGGGACCTGTCGGTATTTGGAAAGCTGGAGTTTATCTACAGTCCGCCCAATACGACCATACATAAAAAGAGAAGGCTGTTATTCGGAAAAACTGATATGTCACCTTTTGTCACGGCCAAGGCAGGGCGGCAGCAGCTGAACTTCAATCTGATGCAGGCGGGATTTGGCGCACTGCTTACCACAGATGCCAATATCGCCACCATGCCGCCGGAAGCAGACTGTTATTATTTTGTGATAGACAGTTCTGCGGTGAAGCAAAGCTTTGGCATCGTCCGCAATAAGAATAACCGTTCGGCGGTATTGGCGGCATTCTGTTGCACGGCGGGGGAATTGTTCCTGAAGGAATGTCCGCTGGAACAGTTGAGAGCCTTTCATCAGTCATAAGCTAATTAATACAGTAAAACGCAGGAGGAAGAGAAAATGATCATAAGAAGAGCTATGGAAAAAGATATGGATGGCATCAACAGCCTGTTGTGCCAG
>JAZNMF010000020.1:0-11394 GCA_045579545.1 Acetatifactor sp.
GCTGAACTAATTATATCAAAGTACACGGGAAAGGTAAACTCTGGATTTTCGCTTACAAAACGGGATTTTCGTTTACAAAAGGGGAATCTCGCTTACAAAAAGAGAGTCTGGTTTACAAAATGTAAGTTCTCGTTTTACAAACGGGAGTCTCGGACTACAATTTACCATTCATACTATAACCTCTTTTTAAAATTAAATTTTACAGTTTCAATTATAAACTCTATGTTTTAAATCGTCAATCATATATATTGTCTTCCATTAAGCATATATGTTGACTACATGGAGCCGTATCCCTGCTTCCAAGGCATATAGAAATGCACAAACCTACAGACATTATCAATCCACAAATCAGTGCCTTGTTGTCAAGATAGCTTAACACGTCTACCTGCCATAAAACTATTTATTCACTTTATTCTTTCCATTATACTTTTCTACCAACTATGTATGTGCAGCGAAAATATTTTTTGTCTAACCCGAACCCCCTCTTCGCATTTTATCACCATCAACTTTTAAAACAATCCCTGAATTTTTGCATGTAATAAAGCAGCTGCAACGCCAGCTCCTGCATTAATCAGAAAGTCTTTCAATCCAATTAATGCAGCTTTAATTACACTCACTTTTTTCCCTTGTTCGACCTTCTCGCTTATCTCTCTTAATATTTCTATTGCCTCGTCTTTGTCTTCTTCCAACATCTGTTCCTCTAGAATGCTTCGCTCTATCTCTGCTAACGCAGCTTTTATTTTTTCATCTCCAATGGTCAAAGTGGCATTATCACCTGCAACAACTTGCATATTATGAGCCGTTCCACTAATAATATTTGTAGCCGCATAATAATTATTTATTGTCTGAGGTATCACTTGTGCAGACTTCTTCTCTTCTTCATTAAAGCTCATTTCATCACCTAAAATCCCTTCTTTTTCAAGTTTAAGCGTCCACTCCAAAACAGCATTTTTCACTTTTTCAATAATATCCATCACTGCTGTCCTTGGAACTTTAACTACCATTTGCATAGGTGCCGGCATATTGCTCATTTCAGCTAAACTTTGTTGTACGGAACCTGGTATTGATACAAAAATCCCTGCATCAGAATCATCACACATAGACTTAATTTCTGACACAGAATTAATCAATTTAATTTGACAAATAAGTTTTTCCATTTCTGGATCGGCTAATATAACTGGAACCCATCCGTAATAGGGATTATTTGCCTTTAATTCACCTTTTACTCGTCTATAATCTGGCGTCAAAGTATTGCTTGGATACCCATTTAATTCATACATTAACCATTTATCAAAATCTACTAGATTTAGTTTAGTCGCAATAAGATGTGCTCTTCTAAGCACATTTATTACATCACAATCTTGAGATGAAATTTCCTTCTGAAGTTCTAATATAGCACTACTCATACAAAAACCTCCAATCATCTTAGGTTATTATATCGCAAATTCTCACTAAATTCATCTAAATTATCACAGCCACGCCACAGCCCCAAATCCTCAATTTTTTGGCTTAAATCTGGTATAAAAATCCACCTTCAAACTCCCGAAACCCTTAATTCTCCTGCATTCTTTAAGAAAAGCAACTTGCTGCCGTGTCATGGCACACGAAAAGTACTTATATCACAAATTCCCCTCTCCTTCTATCTCGGTTTTCCCTTGATTCATCTAGGTTTTATGCAACTTTACAAGTTTCTGGCATTTTCCCGCACCCCAGCTTACATTCATCATTTGTTCCCTTCCGCATACCATATTATAGACTTCGTCTATAATCGACGTTCACCGTTCGCCCCAACCAGGCTGCGCTTGCTTAGTCTCCCCTGCGCTCACCAAGTCGTAACTCTCCGCAATCATTCTTTTGAGCTCTTCCTCCGGAATCGTGCCATCCAAAATAATGGTATTCCAATGCTCCTTATTCTGATGATATCCCGGAAGAACGGCCGCATAAGTCCGCCTCCATAAATCTCTCCATTCAGGATTTACCTTTACATTGACACAAAGCTTACCATCTCTAAAGTAAGTCCACGCAAAAGCCTTCTTATTCTTGCGGCACCGAACCAGCTGCCAGTTCTCATCATGGAACGGTGCATCCTGATAAGTGTCAGGAAATGACAAACAATACTTCAAAACCTCATCTCTGGTTGTCAAGCATACCACGCTCCTTCTTCATCTCCCGTATTTATCTCAAATCTGATTCCTCATAATTCCTTTTTTACTTCAAGATAAGTCCATCCTTAAAGGCATTCCCAACCTTTTGACTGCATTCCACATAAGCATGACTTACCGGATCATATGCGATCGGACGCAGCTTAGCAATATCAATCTTACCATCCGTGAGAATTTTCTCATCTGCACTGACATTAATAATATCAGCGAATAAATGGCAGGTTTCTTCGTCATAACTTGTCATTCTGCACTCGATCGTCATGGGCAGTTCATTGATGATCGGTGCATTTACAAATTCTGCTTTGCCGGTTGTAAATCCTGCCTTCTCCATCTTATCCGGTGTATTTTTACCTGATACAATACCAACATAATCACAGGCAGCAATGTGTTCCGCATCTGCCATACTTACTGTAAATTCCGGATTCTTCTTAAGATTCTCTGTTGTCTGATGGTCTTCTCCCATGCAAATGCAAATCTCTGTATCACAGCTGATACCGCCCCAGGCTGCGTTCATTGCATTGGCTTTACCCTCCTCGTCATATGTTGCAATGATGAATACCGGCATAGGATATACCCATGGTTTTGCTCCAAAGTTCTTTCTCATAGTAAAATAATCTCCTTTCATATCCTGTCAAATTGGTTATGCTGCTATTCTTTCTCGCCTTCATTGGCCTCTTCCATTTCAAGCTGTTCTTCACCGGCTCCATCCTCAAACCGCACCCTCAGTACTGCCTGAGGCCAATTGACAGAAACGCGTGCCCGCTTGCCCTTTGCCTGGGCTTCTCTATCAAATAGTTCCAGAAGCTCCGCCAAAATTTCTCTCGTCAGATATCCGCCCCGCCAATGGAATAACAGTACTTTTCCCTTCTTTACCGCCTGCTTTGTCCGGTTTTTTACCTCGTCCATGGTAGTCCAGGAGATTTTCTTCTCTTTATAATAGAAATGGTCGCTGCCACTGCAAACCGGCACCTTCCGGATGACAGGCTCATGATCTCTGAAAATCTGCTTGTGCGATAAATTCACATAGTCATATCTTACCGTACCGTCTTTTGAAAGTGTGTTGTCAAAGGTCACATCCAGATGGTAGAACTGACCGTCAATCCGAATCACATTCCATGCATGTCTGTATTTGATCCCTTTGTCCGGATTGGCTTCCGACAGGGCGATGATGCACCAGATATTCAGTTCATCGCACAGAATTTTTACCGCCTTTGCTATTCCCTCGCAGACAGCCACACCGTTTCCCAGCGCCCCGATGATTTCATGGGAGTACTCCTTCTTCAGCTTATCATACTTCACATTTTGCACGATAAAGTCATGGATAAAGAGCTCTTTCCCCCTTTCATCCAAATTCGCCGCCTGGCGAGTTAGCTTTTTTACCCTTGACTCCATCGCCTGGCGATGCTCCTTGATTTTATCCTTTGAAAAAAGATACTGCGGCACCATCTCCACAACCGTGGAATCCGCATAATACTTGTAGGAAAAAGTCACCGAATAAAAAATTGCCGGACAATCCATACGAATCATAAAATAAATATCCGACAATTCTTTCCCCGAAAGCATTGGCACCGCAAAGGAATCCTGCAGATTTAGCAAACCTTCTTTCATCGCGTAGTAGGCTCTCTGCTGCTCTTTATTCAATTGGTCATAATAGTAATTGCCTGCCTTTGCCACATTCCCACCACCTTTGCCATCTTTCGTATCCGTCTTGCCGGTAAACTTTTGTGTTAGACAAGCGCTTTACACAAAAGCCTCTCAAAACTTTCTTCAAATCTCTGATCATCCTCTGCAGTTCTTTTATGAGGACCTTTCAAATGATTCTTTGAGCTAGCCCTTCGCGCCTTCTTCGCCAGGTGTCTTTCCATCAACATCTGATCAATATTTTCATTCGTATACCACTTTCCCGACTGATGAATTGCATAGGCCTTCTTGCCCAGGGCCATAGCCGCAACACCATAATCCTGCGTAACTACGATATCACCCTGATGGCACAGACTGATCAGCTTAAAATCAACCGCATCAGCCCCTGCTCCTACAATCAGCACTTCACTGTAATCAGATACAAGCACATGATTTGTATCGCACAGCAAAGTAACCGGCACCTTATACTTCTCTGCAATTTTTTCTACAATGCGTACTACTGGGCAGGCATCTGCATCTACAAATATTTTCATAATATCCCGTTCCTACCTCTATATGACAATTCCTGCTACATGATCCAACTCATGCTGAATAATCTGAGCTGTCCAGCCGGAATGCTTCCCATGCTGGGGCTTAAAATTCTGATCCAGATAATCCACTTCGATTTCCTTATATCTGGTACATGGTCTCACACCATCAAGTGTCAGACAGCTTTCCTCTGTCTTGATTTGCTTTTAATGTATCCAAAAGATCCTGAACCACCGGCTTGTCCGCTTCTGTTGCAGGTTCTGACTTCTGCGCCAGGAACAGCGGATCTCTCTTAATTGGTCTTACCATGGCGCAACTCCTCTTATTTTTCAATATCTCCTGGCCAATCAATAATGCCGCCGAATTCAACAATGTTGGTATAGCCCATAGCCGCAAGCTTTGTAGCTGCCTGTTTACTCCGGTTACCACTACGACAATAAACATAAATTGTCTGTTCCTTGTCCTGCAGTTCCTTCGGCTCAGAATTTTTAATGTCCTCGTTGGCAATATTAATTGCACCGGGAATGTGTCCTTCAGCAAATTCATCTGCCCTTCTCACATCCAAAATAAGGTAGTCGCCTTCTGTCTGAAAGATTTCTCTTGCTTTGTCCATTGTAATAGATGTATATTCCACTTGTTTATCTCCTCTCGGAACCTTCTCAGCGATGAATATTGAGGTTGGTCCATCTGCTCCGCCAATGATCGAAAACGTTGTCCTGTCTTGATATATCGCAATATATCTGCTGCCAACAATTACAATGACTCCAATTACAGCAACTATACCGATAATGGCTTTTGTTCTCTTTTTCATTCTCTTCGCTATACCTTCATTGTATATCTGCATTCTGGATAATTACTGCATCCTATAAACGCTCCATACTTTCCTTTCTAGTGTTAGCATCTAATTAGTACAATTTAAAACGAGACATTCCTCACAACCCTTGTTATAATACTATTTAGGAGGATCTCATTATGTCACGCAAGAAAACCCATCACACCTATACTCGGCTATCGCCTCGTTGACCGCGGTGCTCCTCAAATGCTCGTGTAAACATAGCATTTTCATCGCTACTCGCGCATATTTGCTGCCATGCCAACACACCTGTCTTGATTTGCTTTTAATGTATCCAAAAGATCCCGGACCACCTGCTTGTCAGCTTCTGTTGCAAGTTCTGACTTCTGCGCCAGGAATAGCGGATCTCTCATAATCGGTTTTACCATGTTACATCTCCTCCGGCCATTCAGAACCTGTATAGTATCTTTCATTCAAATACTCGTTCCATTTCGCATTTGCACTTTCCAGCTCCTTTTTCTGCATAATGCGGTTCCTGTCACTTAATATTGCCAGCATCTCATCAGCCACATCTTCCATTGGGAGCTTTTTGTAATGTGACAAATATCCTATCATTCTTTGAGCTGTCCAATCCGTATTTAGATTCTTTGTAATCTGGTCACAAAAGGGTTCCGGATAACCTCTGCGAAGCATTATTTCATATAGCTCCATGCTCTTTTCTGTTCTGGGTTTCATCCAACCTTTCTCCCTCTAAAAACTATCCTATCCTCACACACCCATATCCCGATAATAATTACGAATATCTTCTTCCATCTGTTCTTTCACCCTCCAAAAATCCTCTTCTTCCATCCGGGCAAATAGCGCATGATTCATGGAAATTACACCCAAATCCTTAGAATGGTACAAGAACCTTTTACGCTCAAACTTCTCAAAAGGATTGGTCAGCATATTAGATTTTATCAGTTTCCTGTCCTTCAAGGTCTCTGCATTATAAGGACAAGAAGGCCTGTCCACAGGCAAACCTCGCTTGAGTCTATCTTCATAAAATGCTATGTAATCGTTCAACACATCTTCGATATTGGCATCTCCGATGGAATTCAGATTCTTCAAAAACGATAGCAAAAATGGCATCTTGTAGGACAGCGAATAGTCTCTCTCCTCCAGAAAATCAAAGAAGTCCTGTTTCATGGTTTCCTCGTTATGCTCCGGAATTTCTAACTCCTGCCTGATTCGCTTAGCATCCTTCGGACTGAACAAATATATTTGCTTGCTACCAAAAGGATAGATAACTGTGGGCTGAATCTTTCCCTTCTTAATCCAGCTGGTAATGGTTCCTGTGCTGACATAATATTCCCTGGCCAACTGCTCTTGACTTAAGTAATCACCATACTTGTCCTCAAAGCTGGTCACATCAATTTCCACAATGCGCTCCACTCGCTCCTGAAGTCCGTCAATCTCTATCATATCCCCCACAGAATAATTCCTACAGGCAATATTGCCAAAGGGAACATACATGACATTCTGGAATATACTATGCATGGAACAAGGCCGTGCCATAGCACCATACTCATCTACCACATCAATGACAAATACATTCTTCTTCACATCCGTCTTACGAAGCCCTCTTCCTATCTGCTGTAAATACAAAACCTTGGACAGAGTCGGTCTCGCCATAACCAGAATCCCAAGTTCCGGATAATCCCAGCCCTCGGAAATCATGTTGCAGGCACATAAGAAACGAATCTTTTTCTCCTTAAAATCTGCCATGACCTTCTCTGCGTTTTTTGTCTGTCCGGTGTAGGATTTGGCGCTGATACCCGCCTCATTCAGAAGCTTCTCCATCTCCACCGTATGCTTGGTATTTACACAGAAAATAATTCCTTGACGGCGCGCCACTTCTCCATCGCAAAAATATTCTTGCAACACATTCACAATCAGCTCATTTCTGGAAGTGACACGAATACTTTTCTCCAAATCCGCGTTGATATAATCCTTACCGTTAAAGCGAACATGACTCAAATCAATGTTGGTTTCAATACGATACACATTTGCCTGGGCAACGATACCCTCCTCCATTGCCTGAATTAGTGACAGGCCTGTCTTGTAGCTACCGAAGACGCTTTCCAGCTTCTTCTTATCCGGCCTCTGATCCGTGGCAGTAAGCCCCACCATAAACTCCGGTGTAAAATATTGAATCACCCGTTTCAACATAGGAGCCACAGCATGATGTGCCTCGTCTATGACAATATAGGAATACTCCTTGGGAGAAATATTGGTGTAATTTCTCACGATATAAGCAAATGTATTAACCTCTATTCTATCCCTATATTCCTTTAATGACTCCTCAATTCGCCTGTGCCAATCCTTTACAATATTCGTGTTGGGCGCCAGCACTAAAGCCTTAAAATCTGACTTGCCGGCAGCAAAGGCACGCATATCCTCCTCCACAATCTTGGACTTGCCACTTGCTGTAGGAAACACAATCAGGAAGGTCTTAACCCCTTCCTTTCGCTTCTGCTCTATATCCTGTAATGTAGCCACCTGATGGTCATACAACTCCACCGGTCTGTCAATGAGCAAACCATTCTCTTCAAACCTGCTCACATCCTCACCAAAGAAAGTCCGAATATCATCCTCTATGCGACTTTCAAACTGACAATCCTCCGTGGAAAAACGGTACAACTTGATCCCCCACTGGGTGCAGGTGTTTTGCTTTTGAAGCTGCTTCCGATACCGCTCCAAGCCAATAATTTGCGGATGGTGATAAGAAACACCATTTTCTTCTACTGCAATACCACCATCCCCGGTTCGCACATAATAATCCAAGAAATAATTATGGCCCTGGGCATCAACTACGCCGTATTCTTTCCAAAGATACTTTAGAGCATTCATCCCATACACATTGCTAAAATTCCGTTCAAACAAAAGTTCCAGCGGTGATGTATCCGCATTCTCTTCACGATTGGCAACTCGAATGGTAAAATCCATATCTGCATGCGTTTTCATACCTTGAACCACTGTCTCTATGGTATCCTTATCCTCTGCAAGAAATCTATAAACCTTGTCATAACGGTGCATATAGTAATTTTGTTTGTCTGTAATCAATGTATAAGGAAATATCTCGTCCTTGGCATCATATTTGCAGATTCCCTCATCCACAATAATAACTGTCCGCCCGGTCACATAATAATAACTCTTCCCACCGTTGGGATATTCAACTATTTCTTTCGCAGAAAGAGATTCAACCATTTCTCCTCACCTCGTCCCGGACGCACATCTGATGTAATCCAAGTTTCCTCTATTTCAAGTCCGCCAATATCTTGTAGTAACTTCTCCAAGTTGTCCTCCGTCATATCGATGAAGTATCTGCCGTTACGAACCCCTTCAAAGGTTCCATATTTGAATGAAGTATAGATAAGTCCATTATCTTTTAAGGCAATTACCATCTTCTTCATCACATCCACAAGGTCTACGTGCGTAAGATGCAAGATGGATGAACACGCCCAGATGGCATCATATTTATTAACTTCATGCAAGTCCTGAAAAAGCATATGCTTTACAGCGATACCGGTGTGGGAACTGGCTATCTTACAGAGCTCCTCGGAGCCATCGATAGCTTCTACAGTATATCCCTGTTCAAGGAAGTATTTTGTGTCACGCCCGGATCCGCAACCAAAGTCAAGAATACTAGACTTCTGAGGCAATTTATTTTGAAACTTTTTCTGAACAGATAAAAAATCCACATTTATAGTGGAGCTTACAAATAATTCAGCATTTTGATTGTAATACAATAAAGTTTCATCTGATTTCATTCTATAATAGCTCCTTTTTGAAAGTTCATCTTTTTATCGATTAACAGCACTCTGCCCATACAATTTATGATATCTTAAAGCAGAAATTTCTTGTTACAATTTCGCAATAATCATTTGAGGCACAGTCCGTGGCGAATGGTCTACATAATCACGTTCAAATTCGACCGAGGATTGTCCCCAAGTATAGTTTATCACATATAAATCATTTTGAAAACGTATTCTCGACTTAATATTTAAACGTAAGCTTTACAGTGCCTCTGCGCACAAATATATCACAGCGTAAATCCCCCCGCCTCCTTGCCATCAATAGCATATGTAAACAGTGTAACCTTGTGGATCGCCGCGAAATAATCGGCATCCTCGTACTCCTTGATATATTCCCTGGCGATCACTCGCAGTGTTTCTTTCAGCTGCAGCATCGCTGCAAATTCGTGCTTGCAGTTGTAGCTGCAGAAGCAGGAGCAGACAAGGCCGCTGATCTCGCCGTCGTAGCATTCGAATTCGACCTCGTATGCATCGCTTCCCTCTACAATAGCATATCCTCTGGTGCCATCGATGCTGATATATCTCACCTTATTTTCAAGGTAATATTCGTGGCCGCGCTCTGCGATTGCATCGCTTACATTCATATCTCCAAGGTCATTCAAATGGAACGCAGTATCGTCGCTGCCGCAGATATATTCCTCTTCCTCCTTGCGGGGTGCCTTGAACCATGTAATCACCTTGTCCGCCGGCAACGCCTCACGATCGAAGGTCACAAAATGGCTGCCCGCCATGAAGAACTGACCTCTGACATCGGTGTCCACCACAGCAATGACACGTTTATAATCGGACACTTTGATCTTAAAGTTGTAGTTGACATCAGTGACGCGCCCGCGCATCCCTTCCAGCTTACCGTCTACATAGACCATATCACCGCGATGCAGGTCGAACTGATCGTTGTAGTAAGCCAGAGTCATATTGCGGCCTGCAAAGTGCACCTGCACCAGAGATTTGCGCGGCGCAGCCGCGTGCCGCGGCAGGCGGGTAACCGCTTCGGACTTTATTTCATTGTGATCTGCTTCAAATCCAATCCTATATGCCATAATCTTTTCCTCCTTGATAACAGCTTCTTTTTCATGTGCTCCATTAACAAAATGACAATTGTTTGATCCCTTCCTTACATTCAATCATGCGAAACAACGCATCCAGGCGTTGGGCCGCTCTTTTATTTTCGCGCCGTTTCGCCGACCGATAATATGATTTTTGACGCTCTGTCCTCTGCGGCATGTCCCGAGAAGCCACCGGGTTCGCCTTATATTCATCATGTGCCTTGATATATTTCACAAAAGGAATGATGCTTCCGCACGAACGAAAATCTTTCTGATAATGAAAAGGCGCCTTGTTGACATCCTCTAACGGAACACGCCCTTTCGCATAATTCCGGTGCAGCAAAACAAACTTCTGCCTGTCTTTCTTATAAAGAATTTTCCAACACCCCACATCCGTCCGGATAATGATTTCATCCTCTACCAGATCCACATCCAAATTGTGTTGGTCACCATAAATTCCCACATCCGCTTCTTCTACACTGTACAGGAACTTCATTGCATCACAACATTTGCAGGGACGGTATCCCTGTTTTTCCGCCTCATACCAGTACATCTGCATTCGGTTTTTCCTATTCATTCTTTTCGCATATCTGCATTGGGGCCGGTGATACACCATGCTTTTTGACTCTGTGCTGATCATTCTCATTTCCATTTTTCTCCTTTCCGGTTCCTTTTGATAACTTAATCATACATGATTATAGGTCCGAAAAAACGGACACTATCCGGGTTCCCTACCCCTAAAAATGCATTTTTTACCGTAATGTCGCAAATTCCACTAATATTTCACTATTTTTACGCCAAAAAAGGCCTGTCATCATACGAAAACAGACCTACTTCTCATCCCTTCAATAAGAATACAACGTTTGCGGAAGGATTTGAACCAACAGAACCCGAAGGCACCAGATTTACAGTCTGGCCCGCTACCAATTACGGTTTACCTACCCATAGGGTGCCCGACGAGACTCGAACTCGCAACCGGTGGAACCACAATCCACTGCTCTACCACTTGAGCTACAGTCACCATAGTGACCCCGGCGGGACTTGAACCCAGCACTTTCGCCTTGAAAGGGCGATGTCCTAGCCTTTAGACTACGGGGCCATATGCTCCACATGGGGCGCATGAGGTCCGGGGGACCTCAGCCTTGCGCTGACCGAAGTGGGAACGGAGACCGAACCCACAACCTACCGGTTAAAAGCCCAGCAATGCATCGCATTGCTTGTACTCATACCATTGAGTTAATGGAGCCTGTCATGCGAGCCATCGCTGACTCGCATTATTCATTTTTTCATGCAGATATAGAAATCTGCGCACCTGTCATAACCAAAATATCATCGATTCTGACGCCCAACACAGATGCCAACACTAC
>JAZNMF010000021.1:0-5361 GCA_045579545.1 Acetatifactor sp.
GATTTCCCTTTGTTACACATTATTAAGTTGATTTGATTTTATCATTTCTCATATATGTAATCAATAGGAATTGCCCTTTCAAATTAGCATTTTTGTCTCAGACTCTTGAATTCAATGCGCAGTTATAATACAATAGGACAAAGAGAATCAGCAACACTTTCGTTTACAGTACTCAGATGAAAGAAGGGAGAAGCCATGCTGGATATTCTGTTGGAAGACATGAAAAAAGCGCTGGATGATTTTTATCGGATCACGGGAATGCAGATTTCGCTTTATGATGAAATGGAAAACGGAATCTATCATGCCAAAAAATCAATGATACCTCTGTGCGGAAAATATAAGCGTAATCCGCTGGTTGCCGAGAAATGCACACAATGCGAGAAGGAAGGTTACCGAAGGTGCATGGAAAAGAAGAAAACCCATGTGTATCGCTGCCATGCCGGTTTGATGGAGGCATATATCCCTATCTGTGTGGAAGGAAATATAATAGGACATTTGCTTACCGGTCAGATCCTCTGTGAGGAAAACGTGGAATATGCCAGGGCCAAGGCAAAAGAGTATGAGAAGCTCTGCGGTCTGGATACCCCGCTTTTCTCGGACCTTTTGGAAAAAGAGGCGATTGTGGACCGGTCTTATCTGCAGGCTGCCGTCAACATGATGGAAATGTGCGCGTCATACCTGTACCTGAACCGGATCATCTGCAAGAAGCCGCAGCTGTTGTCTGCCCGAGTCAAGGACTATATCGACAATCATTTTACAGAGGACATTACTGTGCAGTCTCTCTGTGATGAAATGTACATATCCAAAGCAAAGCTGTACAATATTTCCAAGGATATCTTTGGTATGGGCAGCTCTGAATATATTCTGAACAAGCGGATTGAACTGGCCAAGAAACTTCTGACTGCAAGTGAGAAGAGCATCTACATGATCTCGGAGGAAACGGGCTTTCACGATGCCAATTACTTTGCAAGGATATTCAAGAAGATGACGGGAATGTCTCCCGGACAGTATCGGAAAGAAAATAAATCCATATAAAGTTATTTTTTGAAGGAGGTTTTTAACATGGAATTTTCACCTAACAGTACCTTTTTGTTCATTGTGGCTGCGATTGTCATCCTGTTTGTAATCGCCCAGTCAGTATTTTTTCTGGTGCGTGCCTATCGCAGAGCCAAGGCCATTGGCATGGATATGAAGCAGGTCAGAAAGACTATCGTATCCAGTGCTGTCTTTACCATCGCTCCGGCAGTATCCATCCTGTTAGGAGTGATCACGTTATCCAAGTTTCTGGGATTGCCCCTGCCATGGGTCAGGATGAGTGTGATCGGCGCAATTACCTATGAGCTTCCTGCAGCCACCTCCACAGCTACGGCGCTGGGCGTGTCTTTATCTGAGACGATCACGGATCCCAAAGTGTATTCGGCGATTGCATGGGTTATGACCCTTGGCATTATACCCAGTATTATTCTTGTGCCGCTTCTTTTAAAACGGATCCAGAAGGGGATCTTACATATTAAGAATAAAGATTCCAAGTGGGGTGACCTGTTTATTTCCGCTATGTTTCTGGGGATGATCGCTGCTTTCTCCGGAATGGTATTTGCCGGAGTGCGGGACGGTCTCTCAGGATGGATCCCCGTTTTCGTTCTGGCTTTTTCGGCAGTAGTCATGGGCATCTGCGGACTTCTGATCAAGGTCTGCAAAATAAAATGGCTTGAGAATTATGCTCTGCCCATCAGCATGCTGAGTGCCATGGTATTTGCCATGGTCATTACTCCGCTGATCACAGGATGATCAGGTCGGACGCGATAAAGGGTATTGCGTTAAGCATTGTGAAGCAGAAACAGAAAGCGAGGAATTTGATATATGAATAGTAAAGCATATGAAGAACAGACCCATTTGTATGGAAGAATCTGGACCTGGACGGCGGTAGCCGTTATTATGTGTGTACCCATAGCCATCTGTGTTTATTATAACTGCTGGCCGGGATTCACACCGGTATTAAAGGGACTTTTGGGAGTGGCGCCTATTTTCTGGACCGTTGGAACCATTGAGGTGATCACCTTTACGCCGATGCTGGGAACAGCAGGCTCTTATCTTGGTTTTGTTACCGGTAATCTGACCAATCTGAAGGTGCCGGCTGCGCTGAGCGCCATGGAGAACGCAAAGGTGAAGCCGGGATCTGAGGAGGGAGAGGTGATTTCAACCATCGCCATTGCCTCCAGTGCCATCACCACTACCGTGATCATTGCTGCGGGCGTGTTCCTTCTGGCACAGCTGACACCGATCCTGAATTCCCCGGAGCTGAAGCCGGCTTTTGACAATATTCTTCCGGCACTGTTCGGCGGACTGGGTGTGGTATATATCAGCAAGAACTGGAAGGTTGCGGTGGCACCTGTGTGCTTCATGGTTGTTTTGTTCCTTCTGGTACCGTCCCTTGCAGGATCTGTAGGTGTGCTGGTGCCCGTGGGAGCTTTGATCTCCATTGGCGTAGCCCGTATTTTGTACAAAAAAGGTTTGGTTTAATGGGTGTGTCCGCACACAGAAATAAGAGGTAATCAGATAATGGTCATAGGATTGATTGTTTTGTTGTTACTTATTTTTATTGCAGTGATCCTGATACGTGCGATTATGTTCAGGCCCCATCAGGAGCTGGAGGTTGCTTCAGATGAGGTTATACTCAATGAGGAAAAAATCGTCGCCGACATGGTTGATATGATTCGCTGCAAGACGGTATCCTACCGGGATGAAGAACTGGTGGACAGAGGAGAGTTTGCCAAATTTGAGGCACTTTTGCAGGAACGTTTTCCGTTGGTGCATCAGGCGTGCACCTTTGAAAAGATCGGTAAGACCGGTCTCATGTATCACTTAAAGGGAGAAAAGAGCGATGAGCCTTCTGTATTCATGGCCCATTACGACGTGGTGCCGGTGACGGAAGAAGGCTGGGAGAAGCCTGCCTTTGACGGAATCATTGAAGACGGCGTCATCTGGGGACGCGGTACGCTGGATACCAAGGGCACGCTGTGCGGTGTTTTGGAGGCGGCAGAACAGCTTTTGGCTGAGGGATTTTGTCCCAAACAGGATATGTACTTTGCTTTTTCGGGTGATGAGGAGACTAGCGGTGATTCCTGCCCGGAGATGGTTACCTGGTTTGAGAAACAGGGAATTCGGCCTGCCATGGTGGTGGACGAAGGCGGAGCTGTTGTAGAGAATGTATTCCCCGGCGTAACGGGGGAGTGTGCCCTCATCGGTATCGCAGAAAAAGGAATGACAGACTTACAGCTTGTGATGGAAGGAAACGGAGGACATGCCTCCACACCTCCCATGCGCACCATGCTGGGACAGTTGTCCGAGGCTGTGGTGAAGATTGAGAAGCATCCGTTCCCAGGGCAGTTGACGGCACCTGTTGCAGGAATGTTTGATGTGCTGGGAAGGCATGCAGGATTTGGATATCGTGTCCTGTTTGCCAATATGTGGTGTTTTCGCCCGCTGTTTGATCTGGTGTGCAGGATGTCCGGCGGAGAATTGAACGCTATGATGAGGACGACCTGCGCCATCACCCGAATGGAAGGCAGCAAGGCATACAATGTATTGCCGGCAAGGGCTTCTGTGGGCATGAATCTGCGCCTGATGGGCAAAGATACCGTAGAGAGTGCGCAAGAGTATATCCGAAAAGTGATCGGTAATGATAAGATTCAGATAAGGCTGGTGGATGGCATGAATCCCTCTTTAAGCTCCGATACCCGATGTGAGGAGTGGTTCCGATTAAAAAATGCGATCCGCAAAACTTGGCACAAGGCGCTTGTTTCTCCGTACCTGATGATGGCGTGCAGTGATTCCAGACATTATTGCAGGATTACAGACAGAGTATACCGCTTCTCAGCGATGAAGCTGTCCAAAGAGGAGAGGGGAATGATTCACGGCAATAATGAGAGGATTCCCATTACCACCCTGCTCACCACGGTGAAATTTTACATTAGGCTAATGAAGGAGTGCTAGAGAATGCAAGTGCAGAAAGCAGGCAAGGGTGGGAAGGAAGCCTGCCCGGTAGCTGAAAAGTGCGGCGGCTGCAAATGGATCCGCAAACCATATCAGGAGCAGCTTGCACTGAAGGAAAAGTGGGTCAGAGAGCTGATGGCTCCCTTCTGTAAGCTGGATCCCATTATCGGCATGGAGAAGCCGGAGCATTATCGCAATAAAGTACATGCAGTATTTGGAGAGGACAGAAAAAACAATCCCATATCAGGCATTTATCAGGAAGGGACCCATTACATTGTTCCGGTAGATTCCTGCCTGATTGAAAATGAAAAGGCAGATGCGATCATCGTATCCATCAGAGGACTGTTAAAATCCTTTAAGATCCGTCCGTACAATGAAGATACGGGTTACGGTCTGCTCCGTCATGTGCTCATACGCACCGGCCATGCCACAGGACAGATCATGGTAGTGCTGGTGCTTGGATCCCCCATTATGCCTTCCAAGAACAATTTCGTGAAGGCGCTGTTAAAGCTGCATCCGGAGATAACCACTATTGTTGTGAACGTCAATAACCGTAATACCAGCATGATCTTGGGAGACAAGGAACAGGTGATCTACGGAAAAGGTTACATTGAGGATGTGCTTTGCGGCAAAACGTTTCGGATTTCTCCCAAGTCCTTTTATCAGGTGAATCCCGTGCAGACAGAAAAGCTCTACGGGAAAGCGTTGGAATTTGCGGCACTGACCGGTAAGGAGACAGTGGTGGATGCCTATTGCGGTACCGGAACCATCGGCCTGATCGCCAGTGACCGGGCGGACAAAGTGATCGGCGTGGAACTGAATCCGGACGCAGTGAAGGATGCAAGGATCAATGCCAAATGTAATGGTGTAAAGAATATACAGTTTTATCAAAATGATGCAGGCAAGTTTCTGGTGGAAATGGCATCTCAGAAAGAGAAGGTGGATGTAGTGCTGATGGATCCGCCCAGAGCAGGAAGCGATGAAGCATTCTTGGGCAGTGTGGTGCAGATTGCCCCGGCCAAAGTGATTTATATTTCCTGCAATCCGGAGACTTTGGTCAGAGATCTTTCCTATCTTAAGAAAAACGGATATCAGGTAAAGAGGGCAGTGCCTGTGGATATGTTCCCTTTCACAGATGTAAGGCATGTAGAAATGGTGTGTCTGATAGAAAAAAGATAGAGAATTACATTTAAAAACCGTTGTCAGCGCTGAAAAGTCAGCATGACAAGGGTTATAGGACAAAACGTGTTGATGGTTAGTCCCAATCATTGAATGTTTTGTCGTACCTATGGAGGTCACTCCATACCACTGCATCACCCCATAGCGATAACGTCTTTTCTAATCGGTTTTTCTCATTCATCCTCTGAT
>JAZNMF010000022.1:0-46958 GCA_045579545.1 Acetatifactor sp.
ATAGGGATGGGCTCGAGCCTAGCATCCGCTACGTTCTTTCAAGGAGCGAGAGCGTGCCGATTGGACGAATATCTGTACTCCTCACATCGGGTTTGAAAGCGCCGTAAGGATGCCGGCGAACACTAACGACAAAATCCATATAACAGATTTTGACAAAGAAAATATGCCGTGTTATAATGTTTTACAACAATTTAGGGGAAAGGAAGTACCTGTATGGAGAATAAAAGAGTCACGATCAAAGACATTGCCAATACCCTGGGCGTTTCATATGCCATCATCAACAGAGCACTGAACAACAAGCCGGGTGTCAGCGATGAACTGCGGGCAAAGATATTACAGACTGCAGACGAGTTGGGTTATCGGGTCAACAAAGTTGCACAGAGCATGGCCCGCGCAAAGATTACCATCGGCGTTGTGATCCCTTCCGACTGGCAGGAATATTTTTCTGTTCTCCGCGAAGGTCTCGATAAGGAATTTGACAGACTGTTAGACTACAACATAGACAGCAGATACTATATTGTCAACAACATGCATTCCAGCCGTGAAACCATTCTAGCCCTGAAAAAGTGCATGGAGGATCAGGTAAACGGTATCATTCTGTGCGATGTGTATCCCACAGGGCTTGAAAACATTTTTGCAGAACTGTCCTTCAAAAACATTCCCATCGTCCTGATCGGCGGCTCTCAGAAGTTAAGCGACAAATGCCTCTGCTCCATTCAGGTGAACGGCTACTCTTCCGGTCAAATGGCGGCACAGATGCTTGGCTTTATGAACAGCGACTCTTCCTCGGAAAATGATGTGGTCATCTTTGTGGGCAACAAAGATAACATGGAACATAAGGCAAAAATTTCAGGTTTTATGGATGCAGCCAAAGAAAGCGGTCTGAATCTCATCGGTGTCTATGAGACTCACGACGACGATCTGATCGCAGGACAGCTGATCAAAAAGATCATCGGCGAGATCAACTCCTTAAAAGGCATCTATTTTGCCACAGCCAACTCCTCTTCCGTATGCCGGATCATAGAAGAACGGAACTACAACACGCGGATCGTTGCAACCGATATCTTCGATCAGATTGCATACTATATCGAAAATAATATCGTGCAGTGCACTATTTTCCAGGATCTGGAAAAGCACGGTCGCACAGCCGTAAAGGTTCTGTATGAATATCTGACAGAGCAAAAGAAGCCGGAACAATATATCCGAATCACTCCGCAGCTTGTGATCAAAGGCAATCTGGACGCATACTACAAGCCGGCAGTTGCCGATGAAAATTCCTCCCCAACTATTGACAAAGAACCGGAATAATAAAACATCCCATCACACAAATGGAAGGACCCGACTCAGATCAGTCGGGCCCTTCTTTTTATTCAAGGAGTATAAAAGTATGTGAATCAGTTGGTTTTGTAAACTACGATCTCACCGATGGAAGTCCATGCCGACTGATTATTACCATTTGCGGTAAGTCTTACATATCTGGCCTCATGATTTCTTGCGAAGTCATACAGATCATATGCCCAAGTCTGGGTCAACTCACCTGCTACAGGGATGGACTTGCCTTCCCATGCGGTTGTGAAGCTGTCTCCGTCTTCGGATACACCGATCACAAAGTCATAGATTCTTCCGTCATCACCCTGTGCTACGATTGCGATACCAGAAATCTCCTGAACACTTCCCAGATCAACAGTTACATAGTTACCTGCAGCATTTCCTGCCCACTTGGTTACCTTGTTGCCGTCAATTACATTCATGGCAATATTAGCAACCTGAGGAGTGATACTTGCTGTAGCAGATATCGCAGGAATGGAGGTCTTGCCGTCAAAGCTTACCGGCTGAGGCAGAGACTTAAAGGTCAAAGTGTAAATGGACTGATTGGTAGAATCATTCTTGTCAGTCAGAATAATCTTGGTTGCATCAGCCAGGGTCGCACCCTTAACAACCTCTACTTCAATATTGGTATCATTGCAGGTAGCAACGATCTCAGGAACTGCACTGAGGGATCCCTCAATGTAATAATGAGTATTGGCAAATCCGTCAAGAGTAAGGTCTTTTCCGTCAACCGTAAGCTTATTAAGCTTAGGCGCTACAGGACGCTGGCCGTCAGGAATGGTCCAGGTGGACATATCCACGTCATAATCTGCAACATCGGAAGGATTTACTACAGAATCCGGAGTCAGCTTCGCAGTGATGGTGATATCACCGGATACATTACTTAACTTCACCGCAATTCTCTTGATGGTCTCTACCGTATCAAATCTGGTACCGTCATTTAACGGCTCTGCCACTGCGCAGGAAAGCTCTGCTGCATCGCTGGTAATGAAGTCGATTGTCAGACCTCTGCCGTCCTTGGTCAATTTAGCAGTGTGGGTCAGTCCGTCAGCAGCACTTTCTACAGTAACATCAGCCTCAGTGAGCATAAACCAGTAAACCTCTGAATTGTCATTCTTCAGTTTGATCTCATCACGCACAACAAGGCTTCGTCTGTAGTCAGTAAAATACAGGCCTCGCAGTGCCTCATCGGCATTGATTCTGTACGGGCTGGTCAGATCGGACAGAAGGATTCCGCCCTTATCCTTTGTCTCAAACTTGGTTACAGGAGCAAAGGAATGATATTCCTGATCCTGCGCGGTGGTGGAGTTGATAACCAGAGTATTGTGAGCCTCTGCTCTCATTCTCCAGATGTTCCAGCGCTCGCCGTGGTCAAACTCTTCCCAGTAACCAGCCTGGTTGTAGTTGTCCTGGCCAAGGTCGGTAGCCCATCTTACTCCGTCACTGTCAAAGATGAAGGTTCCGGAGTCAAGCTGAGAGTGCTCTACCGTATTGTCACCTGCATGGTAGCCAACGAAGGTAGTCTCTTCATTCTCGAAGCTGTCACGCATACTTGCGTTCATATCGGTGTAAAGATAATCCAAAGGCAGATCATTGATATCTCCGCCTGCAACAGCATCGGGATCGTACCACACAAGCGCTAAGGCGTTATGTTCACCGGTACCCATCTTACCGTGGGTTGCATTCAGGACAGCCTTTGCACTTACGGCATCATCGTATTCTTTTGCCAGATAGAACATTTCAGGTACATAAATCTTGGAAGGCATTGCATCACCGTAAGGGAATGCGCCCTGGTCACTCTGCATGCTGATGATAAAGCGGCCGGTAGTAGAGATGCCTTCAGCCTCTCCCAGTCCAAGGTCGGTTCCCAGTGCAGTCTCTAAAGAGCTGATGTGCTTCAGCATATAGGTGGTTGCATAATCCCAGTAGCTGGAACCTTCAAACCATGCACCGTCCGGAGCATAGAGGAAGAGATAATTCACAATTGCTCTGTTGGTGTGCTGCAGGATTCTGGAAGCAACCTCGGGATATACATCCAGAGTTGCCAGTGCAGCCATGGTAAGACCGCCGCTCAGTACACAGTTATGGTTGTCATCGGAATAAGAAATCGGTGACATATAACCTTCTGAGGTCTGGTACAGAATCATAGCATCATAGAAGGCATTGTTGTAAATACCCTGTTCTACTACCGTTCTCTGCGCAGGTGTAAGTGCCTCGTACAACCAGTCATAACCGATTGCCACTGCAGCAGCCATCTCAGCAGTATCAATGTCGTGAGAAGGATTCCAGTCAGGGAACTCACATACTGCCTGAAGCTCCTCAAATCCACGGTCAGCATATTTCTGATCCAGTGTGATCTGATATGCCATACCGAATGCATACATCTTATCCAGAACTGCACGGCTTACGCTCAGCAGTCTGATGCCATCGGGCTTCTCATAGATAGCGGGAGCCTTATTCAAAAGACCATCTGCCGTTGCGATCACGCCTTCAGCCCACTTATACATGGTTTCATCGGACCTGTCATTGTAGATCTGACGGATTCTTGCGAAATCCTCTGCCGTTGCCTGAATGCGGGGATGGATACCCTTCTTCACAGACTCTTCGTAAATACTTAAAATCTGCTCATCGGAAGGCATCAGGTAGAACAGATAATCATTCAGCTTCTGCAGAGCTTCTTCCTCTGTAGGAAGAACATATGCGCTGTCGCCGGCAATCACCATACCGCTGCTGGTAGTAGTATCATCGGTAACAACAGTCTTGCCGAGTACATCAGTAAAGAACTTCTCTACATCCATGGTAGCTGCAGTACCTGCAGGCAATGTTACACCTAAGATAGCTGCCAGCTCAGCAGTATTGATCAAAGTCTCCCCTCCATTTACAACAGGAACGGTAGGCAGCAGACTCTTCTCGCCATTTACAAATACAATACCGCTTCTCTTATGAACGGCCATATAGCCTGCCAGAGAGTCCTTCTGATCATCATAGGATTCAAATACGGTCTCATCTGTCATCTCGATCACTCTTACGATCTCACCCAGATCATCGAGCGGAGCTTTGGCAT
This sequence comes from Acetatifactor sp., assembly GCA_045579545.1. GTDB lineage: Bacteria > Bacillota > Clostridia > Lachnospirales > Lachnospiraceae > Acetatifactor. The sequence continues at coordinate 4,394 of JAZNMF010000022.1, forward strand.
CATATGCTCTGAAGTTGTCAAAACCAACCTTAAACGGTTCTTCATAGCTGTTGCTGTCGGTTCCGGCAACGAAATCACCGTAATCACCGTAAATAGATCTGTGAGCACGGATGTTATTAAATTTAACCTCTGAACTGTAGTAATCAGGCAGGCTGTCGGATGCAGTCAATACACCATTCAGATAATAATCGATGGTGCCTGCATAATAGTTCACTGCCATAGAGAAAGTATACCACTTATTCACGTCGAGCTTTACACTCTGATCTGCATACTTAAAGGTATTATCCCTCTGCAGTGTTGCAATCTGCATACCGCCGTCATCAGGCTGCTGGTCATAAATTCTGAAATAGCTGCCTAATGCCTCTACTTTGAAGTCAAACTCATATACTACATAGTCGGACAATGTGGAAAGATTGTTCATATTGATATGGCACTCTCCAACAACGCCGCCCACATATTCAATCACCAGATAAGTGTTGAGATCTTCACCGCTTCCCTCCGTTACTCTCTCTTTTCTGTAACCGGTGGACGGAGAATAAATCGCGTCATTCTTCTCGAAGTCCTGATTCATCATTACGGCTGTTCCAAGCTTGGGGCCGGGGCCAAGGTCACCGTTTAACTGGGTAGCCTGAACTGTCACGTCAACCTGAACCAGTTTGCCCTGATACTCATTGCCTGCATCAGCACTCATGTTGACTGCCAGCGCAAAGTAATCTCTCTCATTCTGATCATACAGTCTGCCGTTCTCAGCTGCAATTGCAGTGCCGGACACGATGGTTCCGCGCTGTACACCGTCTGCCTCCCAGATGGCATCCCATCTCTCGATGCTATTAAGATCTGCTGTGGCATCCAGTGCATCTGCCTCTGCAGAACCTGCCTGCACGCCGTCAAACAGTGCATAACTGAAGTTTTCATCTCCTTCATCAATGCCCTTAATATCAATTACAATCTGATATTTTACGGGAAGGGTCTCGAGATTCTCTACCGCAAGATATAAAACCTCGGTTCTTCCGGGATACCAGTCATAAGTATTCTGACCGTCACTGAAAATATTTTCAGCGCTGTCACGAATACTCTCATAATCCGTTCCGTCATACTTAAGGAAATCTATCTTCAGCTTTCCGGCTTCCACACCGCCCGATACTCTGATGGTATCCGTAAACCAGGCGAGCGTAGTGCCTACGAACAGAACGACACACAGCAGCAGCGAAAGCATGCTGGTAATCAATCTTCGTTTTTTATTCATCATTCTATTTCCTCCATTTAAGAGTTTCATGTTTCACGCTTACCGATCAATTTGTAACGGAAGGTACCATTACTTTAATGTTATCGATGCCGATGTTAACATCATTGGTCTTATCAGCCTCCGGTGTTGCAGGAAAACCATAGATATGCTGACCAATCTGCAGATACTCAAGCGGTGCTGTTACAGCTCCGGAAGATCCTTCCACGATCAATTCACCGTCTCCATAATAATTTGCCGTACCTTCTGCAAAATTCACTTCAATTGCCACATTGTGCCACTTGCCGTCCGTAAGATCCACAACCTCCACAGGATCTACTGCATCAGTGGTTGCATACCAGAGCACACCGTCCAAAATCTTAATCGGGAAACCGAACATTACAGATGCACCCGTGGTAAATTCTGCAATATCAAAGGAGTAAACCACCACATCCTCATCCGCTACAGGCGCCTGGATCTCATAAGCTCTTATTCTGATCTCACCCGGCCAGCTTGCAGGTCTGGTCGCATCATCGTAAACTCTCTCGATCTTACAGTAATGGTTTTCGCCATCTTCTGCCACATAAACGCTACCTGCTGAGTTGGCTATAGATTTGATAACTCCCTGCTCCGTTCCTGCAGGCATCCAACCGTTGATCGTGAAGTTATTCTCAAAATCGTATTCTTTCTTTACAATGTAGTCTGCAAAAGGATCTACAAAGGGCTCTTCGGGTTCTTCAACCACTTCCACATAGTTTACCTGACGTGCATTCAATACCACATCAGCACTGAAGGACTTGCCCTGATAACTGTTATCAGCTTCTTCCTTCATGTAGATCACCAATGCGAAGTAGTCTGTCTCGCCGATCTCCAGGTGTCCGTTGGGAGCTGCCTGGATCTCGCCTTCTGCCACGTCACCGGCCTGTCCGTTTGCCGCAGCTTTCACTCTGTCCCAATTTACCAGCGCATCTTCCAGATCCAGTGCATCATTGGAACCTGCCTCTACGCCGTCAATGATCGCATATTCCAGTGCTCCCACCAGATCGCCTGTAACATTGACAAGCATATCATAGTTAAGCGGCATGGTGCCTTTGTTAACCACAGCCAGATAGTTCACCTCGATCTGACCGGGTGCCCAGTTCGTTCCGCCAAATACAGGCTCGTCTGACTGGGTATATGTAGTATCCCCTTCTTTTGTTCCGATGTTCTGATATTCATCGTCGATATACTTCTGTAAAGCGACTTTGAATGTTCCGACCTGCATATCAGCAGTTACGTTGATGGTATCGGTAAACCACGCAAGCGTTGAGCCCACAAGCATTGCAAGACACAACACCAACGATACCACGCCGGAAATCAACATCTTTTTTGTTTTTTTCGATTGCTTCATTTCTCTCCTCCTATAAAATATTTGTTATGTGAATGGCTTCCTGCCATTTACATCAGGAAAAAAATTAATTAATGGTTGCCTGACACTTCACCGGCGGGGTCCTCTCCGCCTGCAGGCTCATTTGTTACAACAGGTGTATCTCCTGCGGAGATCACGAAATCTCCGTTTGATACGGCGATCCCTGCGTTCAGGGAATCACGGTAGCTGCCCCAGCTGGGTTCAATGCTTACCTCTCTCGTTCCGGTTCCCGGGAACTGAGCTCTGATCACCATATCACTGCCGGGCGCCATGGGTATGGTGTGCCAGATCTTATCTCCTGCAGAAATGATACTGAAGCCTTCCGGCGCCGTGCCCGTTGCATGGATCTTAATGTCATACACCTTACCGTTCTCCACCGTAAAGGTAGTGCCGTTCTGTGCCACAAAGCCTTGGTCTCCGCTGCTCACGCTTACTTCTGCTCTGTATTCCGCTGCGCTGAAGGTTCCGGTAGGCACCACGATTTTCTCACTGAACCATGCCCAGGTGAGACCGATCACCAGTACTACACAGATGACAATCATATGTAAGGAGGAAAACAATTTCTTTTGATTCTTCATATTCGCTTACCTCCTATTCAAAGACTTTGTCCGGATTGTTGGGAGCCTGTACTGCATCCACGTTCACATCAAAGGATACCGTAAGGGCCTGGGTCTCATTGCCGCACTCTTCCGGCATGTGGAGCTGTACCTTCAGGTTCTCCTGTGCTCCGATGCCAAGAAGTTCATCTGTCGTTGCTGCAGCCGCTCTTGTAAGGTCAGCCATGTCGCCGCTCCAGATTTCGTCATTGCCGGACAGCACCTTAACTTCAAGCACATCCGCAAGCTCTCCCACTATGTTAGAGAAATAGAGCTTGTAATACACTTCGCAGGTACTGTCGTTGGTCAGCTTGAACAACTTCTCCACTGTTGCGCCGGGCTCCAATAAGATGTCGCCTCCACCTACAGTGGTAGTCTCACTGCTTAACTTGATGTCTACCACTCCTGTGACAAACTCGTTGTTCTCAACTACCTTCGTCACATAATAGGCATACACCATTGTAGTAGTACACAGGATCCCGAACAGTACCACGATACTTGCCATGCCGCGGCGGAACTTCTTAAGGCTCCTGTTACCGTTCTTCTTCACAAGGCCTGCTCTCACCACAAACATCGCAATGAGCAGTACACCAAGGACTGCGCAGGTGATCATCAGCATCTTCAGGGTGTCTTCACCGGTCTTGGGGGCTGACGGTATCAGGTTGTCATCCTCGTCCACGTACCAGGTAAAATCTGCAACCAGCGGGAGATTCTGATACTCATTGCCCACGCTTGTTTCCAGATAAGCCGTGATGCCGTATCTCATACGGATGGTCTCTCCTTCGGCAGCCGCGCTCACGAACACGTTATCCCACTTGTAGGGAACCTCGTTGGCAATGCCGTCGTAAAGAGTGTCATTGGTAGTTAAGTTCTGAACCTTGAACTTCAGTACTTCACCCAGCTTCTCGTAGCCGTCCCGGACATTGATCTTTAAGCTCACTGTGACGGTGTTCTTAAAGGAAACATCCACTTCATAGTAGCCGTAGACACTGTCTCCGGGCAGCATGCCATTTACTGCAAAGCGCTCTCCGTCGTGTGTGCTGCCAAGATGCAGACTAAGTGCACCGGCAGTTGCATTGGAAGCGGCCAGATTCTCGGGAAGCTTTACACTCGTTTTTTCAACGGATGTATAGATCTTCGCCGCTTCCCCTGCCGTGAAAATGCAGCTTAACACAAACAGAAAAGCCAGCACGAAAATGGCAACATTCATTGCTTTTCTTGCTTTCACCTTATCCCTCCTTTATTTTTTTCAGAAACATGATGCTTTATCTATAACTCTAATCCTTCAAAGCATTAGAATCTGAATTCATCAGACATACCATTGTAAGTTAATAAGATTAACTTATTGTTAAAACGTTTTCATCCTTTATCATAAAACCCAAAACATTTCCTCAAAATATTGCTTTTTAAAAAAGGGTATAAAAAATAAAACGTCGCCAAATATCTTGAAGACGAAAAATGTCTATTATACTATAAAATTAAAAGTTACTTCGTATCCACAGAATGTCTCGATATATGATATCGCTAACATTCCTAATCTTCCATTTTAAGTAAATTCATTATAACACTATGTGAAACGTTTTTCAATACTTATTTTAAGTTTTTATAAATTTTAAGACTGATTTATTAATATTTTTGTTGCATTTTTAACAATTTGCATCAAATTCCTCCAAATAATTGCTTTCGATTTTCGTTTTATTGTAAAACGTTTGTATTTTCTTTTACAATAAAACAATTCATTACATCACCAACTAACATTTCCTATCACCTTTTCTTATCTGCAACATACCATAATATTAACCAAACACAAAAAATATGAAAGGAAATCATATGCAGGATTATCGTTTTGACGAACACATCGAGAAATATCCGCTTGCCATGGCATACGTTCCCTGGCAGCACTTCGAAAAAATCTTTGATAATCTGGATGAAGCTTATCATACGGGAACCATTTTCCCCGAACTGGATAAACCTTTCACAGGAAGGAGATGTGTCTGATGAGTCAAAGAGATCAAATGCTCCACAATATTGGCATCGTTGACTTTGTTCTTGTGGATCTAACCCTTTATCTGGATACACATTCATGTGACAAAGATGCCATAGAATATTTCAATCACTACTCAAAACTGAAAAATCAGATGGTAAAGGAATTTTCTCAGAAATACTTCCCGATCACTAAAGACTTTGCAGAATGTAACACCGATTGGAGATGGGGCGCTGCTCCTCTTCCCTGGGAAGGAGGATGCTAATCTATGTGGACTTATGAAAAGAGACTTCAATTTCCCGTAAACATCAAAGAACCTAACGCAAAGCTTGCTCAGGTGATCATATCACAGTTTGGCGGACCCGACGGTGAGCTGGCTGCAAGCATGCGCTATCTGTCCCAGCGTTACTCTGTACCATACAGAGAAGTTGCCGGTCTCCTGACTGATATCGGTACAGAAGAACTGGCCCATCTCGAGATGGTAGGGGCTATCATACAGCAGTTGACGCGTAACCTTTCCATGGAAGAAATAGAGAACAGCGGCTTTGATAAATATTATGTAGATCACACAGTAGGTGTCTGGCCCCAGGCTGCCGGCGGCATTCCTTTCAATGCCTGCGAGTTCCAGGTGAAAGGCGACGTGATCACAGATCTTGTGGAAGACATGGCTGCGGAGCAGAAAGCCCGCTCCACCTACGACAATATTTTGCGTTTGGTCAAAGACCCGGATGTCTGTGAACCCATCAAATTCCTGCGCCAGCGGGAAATCGTGCACTTCCAGAGATTTGGCGAAGGTTTGAGAATCGTTCAGGACCGCCTTGACAGCAAAAACTTCTATGCATTTAACCCCGGTTTCGACCGTTGTAAAGATTGCAAAGGAAATTCCGCAATCTGCTGATTTAAAACCTTTTGACGCATCCTTCGGTTGGTTGCCGGTCCGTTTCCATTACCGGCAACTGACTGAAGGATGCATACTATTTCAGGTAATTCTCTTCTATTTTTGTAAAGAACCGGGGAGTCGTCTTTTAAACAGCCTGTTTTTTAATTTTTTCCAATCAAGCGGAATCAGAGGATAAAGATAACTCTGATGGGATACGGTTTTGTTTAAAAACAATGAGACAACAAATAGTAAAACTCCCGCCACAAATCCCCAAAGCCCCCAGATTTGTGTCAATACAAGGGTAATGATACGCATAAACTTCAGTGCGTATCCCATTTCATAATTGGACTGGGTATAGTTGGCAATGGCAACAAAGGCCATGTATAGCATGACTTCCGATGAAAACCAGCCACTGTTTACCGCAAATTCTCCAAGGACAAGGGCAGCCATGACACTCAGCGGCGTACTCAACATATTAGGCGTATTGACCGCGGCCAGCTTCAAACCATCAATCGCCAGCTCCAGAATCAAAAACTGCCCTAGCAGCGATATGTTTGGTTCTTCCTTGAGAATGATAAAGGAAAAAGATGACGGAATCCATTCTCTGTGATTCATCAATAACAGAAAAACTGGAGTCAAAAGATAAGTTGCCAGGGTGATCAGAAACCTGGTGATTCTCAGATAGGTCCCCGTGATCGGCGGGAAATAATAATCATCTGCCTCCTCCAACACATCAAAGGCTGTAGTAGGCATGATCATCGCAGACGGAGAATTGTCTACCAGGATCACGATATTTCCTTCCAACACCTGGGCTGCCGCCGCGTCCGGTCTCTCTGTATATTTGAATTTCGGGAAAGGATTGAACCACTTTCTGTCATAAAGACATTCCGCAAGACTCTCCTGATTCATACTCAGGGAATCCACGCTGATTTTCTTGATCTTTTCCCGGATCTCCCTTAAAAAGTTTTTATCCACCCGGGAATCCATATAACAGAGCACAATATCCGTTTTACTGCTGTCTCCTGCGCTTGTCATCTCCATGCGAAGGTCACTGCTTCTGATCCTCCGTCGTATCAGCGCAGTATTAAAGACTACCGTCTCCACAAAACCGTCCTTCGACCCCCGCAACGTCTTATCTTTCTCCGGCTCTGAAACGCTTCTGGCAGGATATGTTCTGGCATCGATCAGAACCGCTTTGCCATAACCGTCGATCAAAAGGACAAATACACCGGAGAGAAAGGCATCAATGATCTTCTCCCATCTGTCTTCTATATCCACCTCTATATAGGGAACGCCCTGCTTTAGCATTTCATGTGCATCCTCCGGCAGCTCTTTTGGTGTCAGTTTCATAAAGTACTCAAGAAGCTTCTGCATGATGTCATCCTTGCAAAATCCATCAATAAAGTAAATACAAGCTTCCTTTCCTGCCAGATGGATCACCCTGTAAACCACATCGAAGCTGACATCGGCAGCCAGAACCCGGTTCAGATATGGCATGTCCTTTAAAAGAATACCGGACAAAAACTCTCTTTTTTCCACGAAAAAACTCCCTTCCCGTTTTATCCAATAGGATTTCCCGGGCAGGGAGTTATTATTCTGTATGTTACTTACTTTGTGGTACTTCCGAAGCCGCCGTTTCGCTCACCCTGAGCATCATCGTCCACAGTGATACCGTATTCCAGGAAGATACCCTGCACAAATCCGCTGCCAGCCGTCACTTCAACGGTCTTTCCTTCGTTGGAATCATTGGTCAGCTTGGTAAAAATATGGCCTTCATTGTCCGAATAAAAATAGTCGCTGTCGATGATGCCGACCGTATTGTTCAGCTGCAGTCTGAATTTGAAACCAAGTCCGCTTCTGGGATACAGTTTCAGCACCCAGTCAGGTTCCATTTCCACGCGGATACCGGTAGGTATCTTGATGGTGGATCCGGGCGGAAGCGAGAAGGAAAACGGGGCAAAAAAATCATAACCGGCACTTCCCTTGGTTGCCCTTGCAGGCAATTTCAGAGACTCATAAATATCCTTGATATCCGCTTCCGTATATTCAGGAAAGCTGTCCTGCATTCCGCTTAAAAATTGTTCCGGACTGACTTTATGAAACTTTGCGATCCTGCGCATTGTCACACCAAACCTTTCTTGTTATCTACAGTCTATTTGCAGCAGCTTGCAGTGCTTACCTGTTCCGTCTTCTTCCAAACTTCTTTGTCGTAATCACCGCAGTGCAGCACGGGCATTGTGGGATCCGGCTGATTAATGGTCTTTTGCACATCGATAACACGCTGATTCTTGCTTCCCTTCCACAGAAGTTTCACATCCCGCTCTTCGATGTGGAATTCGCCGTCCACAACTACGTCCACATATTTCATCATGGGGTAATATAAAATATTTTCCCAAAGATCGCCTGTATACAGCCAAATGGTCTTGTCAGGGTATTTCTCTTTGATTTCTGCCATCAGAGCTCGCACGTCAGGCCTGTTAGCCGGATGCAGAGGATCTCCACCGGAGAAAGTAATACCCGAAATATAAGATTTGTCCAGCTGTTCGAAGATCTCCTGCTTGGCAGCTTCATCAAACGGAAGGCCGCCGTTGGGATCCCAGGTGATCGGATTCTGGCATTCTTTACAACAATGATTGCATCCGGCAACCCAAAGAACAACTCTGAGTCCGTCGCCGTTGAGCATATCATCCTTTGTGATATTATGGTATCTCATTACATAGATTTCCTTTCCGCGATTTCGGCCATTTTAGCGTCGTTCAATCTGGTATCTCCGTGTACGCGGGAGTAGGACAGGTAACCGTTCATTCTGTCAATCTTCGTCAGATTGCGGCTTCCGCACTTGGGGCAAACGTCCATTTCCAGCTCCTGATGTCCACAGTCATCGCAATATGCCAGCGAAAGGTTAACACCCTCGTAGAAGCCCATGTCCATTGCACGTCTGATCAGCGTCTTGATAGCTTCGGTATTGTAGTCAATCGGATATTTTACATACTGAATCTTACCGCCGTTACTGAGATCCCAAAAACGGTTTTCAAGATCCTGCTTCTGGATCGGGGTAATATCTTCGGTCACGTGGCAGTGGAAGCTGTTGCTCACATATTCTCTGTCGGAAACACCTTCGATGATACCGAATTTCTCTCTGAACTGCTTCACCTGCAGTCCGCAGAGGTTCTCAGCGGGTGTTCCGTAGATAGCATAAAGGTTACCATCCTCTTCCTTAAACCGTGCAACCTCCTGATTAATGTGCTCCAGAACTTCCAGTGCAAATTTGCCATCTTCCACAAGTGATTTGCCGTTATAAAGTTCTTGCAGCTCGTTTAAAGCGGTGATGCCAAAGCTTGCGGTTGCAGCTTTCAGCAGAGGCTTGATCTTGTCGGAAAGCTTCAGATGGCCGCCCAGGAAACCGCCCTCGCAGTAAGCAAGAGGATTGGTGGACGCACGCATTTCACCAAGATAAGCATAGGTGCGGATGTGCAGCTGTCTGATCAGGTTCAGATAATAGTCAAGCACTTCGTAGAAATCTCTGCTCTCTTTTCTGGACTTTGCAAGGATCATAGGAAGATGCAGGGATACTGCGCCGATATTGAAACGTCCCACAAAAACAGGAGTGTCTTTGTCATCAGCAGGATGCATACCGCCTCTCTCATACCAGGGTGAAAGGAAAGCTCGGCATCCCATAGGGGAAATAATCTTGCCGTACTGCTTGTACATACTGGCCACATAGCCCTTACCGGTGAGACTGAGCCAGTCGGGATACATGGTCTTGGCAGAACATCTTACACCGGCCTCAAATACGTCCTCGAGAGGCTTGCCGGGGCCGTGAAGATTCTCATCATATAAAAATACAATCTTAGGGAACAGAACAGGCTTCTTACACTCTTTCTTACCCTGTCCCCTGCGTCTTACATTCAGCATACAAATGGTTGCCAGCTTGGCAAATCTGCCGGTTCCGGTACCTGCGGTAACAGTGATAAACGGATAATCACCGCGGCTGCTGGCAACGGTATTAAACTTGTACTCCCATCCCTGGAAGCCCTGTTCAAACTCTCTTACCACATCTGCGTAGCTCTCAGCCTCTGCGGTATCTTTATCAATGCCCATGCGGGTATACTTTTCAATATTGCGCTGATAAGACTTCTCAGCATAAGGCTCAAGGATCAGATCCACGCTGGGCACAGTAAAGCCGCCGTACTGCTGGCTGGCTGCACTGAGCACAATATCGCCGATCACGTCAAATGCAACGTCAAGGCTCTTGGGTTCATTGTACCAGATGTTACCCATCTCAAATCCACCGGTCAGAACGGTCTGTACATCAAACAGACAGCAGTTCATGGTATCTCTTCTGGCCGACATATCATGAACATAGATGTAACCGTCGCGGCATGCCTGAATCTCTTCAGTGGTCATAAAGAACTTCTGATAGAGTTCCTTGTTCAGCTGATTAAAGATCAGGCTTCTCTTGGTGGATACCAAAGCAGAGTCTGTATTGGAATTCTCTTTATCACCAATGTACATGATGGACTGACTCTTCTTGTAAACATCATCCAGCATGCGCACAAAATCCTGCTTATAGTTACGGTAATCCCGATAACTCTTTGCAACGATGGGTTTTACCTGTTCCAGGGCACTCTCAACAATATTATGCATGATAGGAATGGGAACCTCATCCTGTCCAAGCTCGTTCACCTTGTCAACAACATACTGACAGATATGCTGTTCTTCCTCTTCAGTAAACTTGGTCAGGGCACGGTACGCACTCTTACCCACTGCGTTAATTACTTTCTGCACATTAAATGCTTCTTTGCTTCCATCCTTCTTGATCACGAACACTGTTCGCTCTGGGCGATAATTCTCTCCGTAATTCACATTGCCGGAAGTGGATGATTCAAATCCGATAGCCATATCTGCTCACATTCCTTTCTATAAATTGATTGTTGACGGACAAAATGATGACTCATATCAGGGAACTTTGCGTCACACAACATATTGTGTCGCAAATTCAAAACGTTCCATAGATGTAGTATGCATTTTTCAGTATAAGAAAAAAATCGCAAAATGTCAACGGCATAATTTCAACGAAATCGGATTCGTTATAATTACCAAAAAAGGTCGTCTGAATTTAGGAATTTTTCTGAAGGATATCTTCCAGCCATTTACGGTAATCATCCTTGACGCTCTGGGGGGAAAGAATCTGCGCATCCGGTCCAATACCGGTAACCCATCCGTAAAATTGCCCGCTTACAGAGATTCTGGTGCGACATTTAAAGTATCCGCTTTCAGCAGGCATGATATCCACCTCTTTACCGAACCGGTCAACCACCACACCAACCAATTTTTCAGGAAACCGAAGGGTAACAATCTCCTCGTTTCCTCCGAACATGCCAAAAGTCCGGTTGGCATATGCAGCCAGATCAAGTTGCTCCGCCTGCTCTCTGCCTTCTCTCTTCAGGCCGGTAACTTCCACCCGTCCCATCTTATCAACACGGTAATGCTTGATCATGTCAGACTCTCCGTCAAAGCCCACCAGATAATAATTCTCTTCTCTCCACACAAGATACCAGGGACTAATCTGATAACTATCACGTACCGCACGGGGTTTTAACTCTTTTTTGATATTCCACTCCAGATAAGGAAAACGGATCTGGCAATTCTCCTGGATCGCTCTGTGAATGGCATCGATACTGTAATAAATACTCTCATTTTCTGTCTTGATCCGCCCTGCCACATATACCTGCCTCTGCAGCTTACCGGCATCATAACGTCCCGCCATATGCTCTAATTTACGGATCAATTCCCTGGATTTCTTTGTGGTGATAAAGCGGGAAGACTGCACTGCATCCACCAAAAGTTTCAGTTCCGCCAATTCAAAATCACGCCCCGCAAGAAAATATCCTCCGCCTATTCTGCTTGCATTCTGTACGATATCATAGCCAAAATCCTGCAGTGCCCGGATGTCATTGTAAATACTCTTGCGTTCTGCCTGAATATCATTGGCAGCCAGTTTATCAATGATTTCCTGGGTGGTCAACGGATGATTCTCGTCCGTTTGCTCAGACAGCATTTGCAAAATATAAAGCAGCTTCAATTTCTGGTTAGGTGATTTTGCCATAATCTTCTCCTCTGTGTGTTATACTATGCATATTGACTATTCAAGTCAATGCTAATTTTCCAGTATTTCCGCCAACTGGTGCAAATCACTGATTTCATAATCAGGCTGATATTCCGTAGAATTAATACAGCCCTCCGGTCTGTACCAACAGGTTTTCAGACCCGCAAGCACACCGCCCTTGATGTCGCTGGAAAGGGAATCTCCCACCACAAGTATTCTGCTCTTATCCTTTTCCGGAATCTTCTCAAGAACCGCATCAAAAAAAGCACGTCCGGGCTTAGGCGCACCGATTTCCTCAGAAATAAAAAGTTCCTCCATACAGTCAGCCAGCCCGGAAAGCTTCAGCTTGGTGCGCTGTGTGGTTGTGACGCCGTTGGTGATCACATACTGCTTCACCTTTCCTTTTAATGATTGACAGATTGTGAGTGCATCATCAATATACGCATAGTGATTCCCTAATTCTTCCTGATACAGGGCACGGAATGACTCGACATCAATGCCTTCTATCCCATACTCTTCAAACAGTGTGATAAATCTGCCCGGCAGCAGTTCCTTCTTCGTAATCTCTCCCAGCTCCAGCCGCTTCCAATAAGAATCATTAATCGCTGAATACCTCTGCAGGATCTCCTCTGTCATTACAAGCCCGTATGATTTGAAACAGGCTTCCAGCGCAAGACGCTGTGAATAGTGAAAATCAAGAAGGGTGCCGTCCACATCCCAAAGTATCGTTGTAATCATCTGTGTTACTCTCTCTTTCTGCAATAACTTTTGTATCATAAGAAAGACTTTCACACTTTAGTGCGACAAGATCTTTCCTATAAAGTAAAGAAAGGGTGCCCGCACGGACACCCTAACACTTCTCCGAAACTTACTCCTGTTCTAATTGCAAGCTATCCCGTGTATTCTTCCTTTTGCGCAGATAAAGGCCAATGGCAGCTCCGATACCTGCTACAGCCACAAACACGAGCATGAGAACAAAATAAGATAATAACGTATTAACAAGTAACATATCTACCTCTTTCTGCCGTTCCCACACGGCTATCTATCCCACCTCATATCAGTGCTCCATTCTAGTTTATAGTATACCAGTGCGCGTCCCGTCCGTCAAGCGCCACACTCCTGTTTCCACAAAATTCTCAGCTTGGGAAACAGCGTTAGAAATAATGCTGTCATCATAACCCATCAACGAAAGCAGACGGATGGCATTGCGCGTAGTAGCCTTTCCTTTCAATAGTTGATAGGGAAAACTGATATCTCCGTCCCGTATCTCTTCTTCAAAGTGGTAATTATCGTAATGATCCTTCAAAAGTTCCGTCAACTCAATATCATGGGTAGCCGCGAAACAAATTACATTCCTGCCATACAGGCTTTTCAGGATCTGTGTGGAAGCCGCAATACGCTCTACCGTATTGGTTCCTCTCAGCACCTCATCCACAAAACACAATACCGGCTTTGGACCGATACGGTCAAGAATCCGTTTCAGGGATTTGATCTCCACAATATAGTAGCTTTCTCCGCCGGAAATATCATCTCTCAATGCCATTGAGGAGTAAATATAAAAACAGCCGCCCTCATAATGCTTCGCCGCGCAGGTATTTATGGTCTGTGCCAAAACAGCATTGACCGCTACTGTTTTAAGGAATGTGGATTTCCCGGAGGCGTTTGAGCCGGTAAGAAGCACGCCCCGTTCTGCCCGGATACTATTTTTTACAGGTTCTTTGATCAAAGGATGATATGCATCCTTCAGGCACACGGAATGAACTTTATCATGCGCTTCTTCTCTAAAATGGTTTACACTGTATAACACAGGCTTACACCACCCATGTTCCAAAGACCTCCGATACGACGCAATACAGACAGCCGCCTCAATCTTTCCAAGCTGTGTCACCAAAATATCCACATCATCTATGTGTCTGTTAAGATGCTTCAGCATTCTGTTGAATAACATAATATCAACGTGGAATGCCATATTCAGATAATCCGAAATGATCTCCAAGGGATTGCCGGTTCCGGTTCCACTTCCGGAAAGCACCCATGAAGCCCCTTTCTTCATTTTCTCCGGTCCGCTTTTATGAAGACGCACCAACTCCTCCTGCTCCTTGCAGGCGGGAATGGAAAGTTTTAACAGACTGTCACAGACAACCAGCAGGCGCATCACATATTTTAAGCTGGTGATATACGGTTCAATCACTGATTTCTCTTTGTAATATGTGACAATATTGTAAACCAGCAGTACTGCAATACCGGAAGCTCCCAAAGGCAAATGAACAAAACAAAGCCCAAGCAGCACAACAAACAAAAGATCCAGCAAAAGCATTTTTCTGTTGGAACGCTCACCAAGCACTCCAAGATACTCCAGATAATCGTACAGGGAATATTTCCCTGTAGTCCCCAGTCGTTCCATGAGTAACTGTACCTTGACACGTTCTTCCGGGTGCTCATCAAAATAAGCAGCCATTTCTTCCAGATTTTCCAGTTCCCGTGGGCTCATTTTGAGAGTGCGCAGTGTATAGTATAAATATTCTTCCCCTGTTGAGGAAAGAGTATAATTCATTCGTTTAAATATATCATCCATATTCAGGTCATTCCACGTGATATCATCCAGCTGACCATCCTGAGGATGCTTTTTATAATAACTGTTAATGCGCAGAAATCTCTCGGCGTTATATTCCCGCTCAGGCTTTTTTCCATAGTCATCATATAATTTCCGAACAAATAACTTCCTCGCCTTACGGGCATCCACTGCCCCCTTAATAAACACAAAAATCAAAAACAAAGCAATCATTGTCAAAAACACAAAATATTCCATTTTACCTTCCCCACGAACACAATCGGCGGCAGTCGGACTAAGCCTGAACTGCCGCCATTATGGTACTAACCTCTAATCATTGTATTAATTACTATATCCTCTTACAGGAAGATATATTTCATAATAAACAGAACTGTCAGGATATACATCAGAATGCTTACATTCTTCTTAGCCTTACCGGTGCATACATGCAGAATCGTCCAGGAGATTACTCCAATAACAATACCTTCGGAAATGCTGTAGCAAAGAGGCATGAACAGGATGCAAAGGAATGCAGGGATTGCTTCCAGCATATTGTTCCAATCGATCTTAGCAACAGAGCCGATCATATAGAAACCTACAATGATCAGTGCAGGAGCGGTTGCGAAGGAAGGAATGGTAAGG
Source organism: Acetatifactor sp. (assembly GCA_045579545.1). Classification (GTDB taxonomy): domain Bacteria; phylum Bacillota; class Clostridia; order Lachnospirales; family Lachnospiraceae; genus Acetatifactor. Next base: position 19,786 of record JAZNMF010000022.1, read on the forward strand.
AACAGAGGTGAGAATACGATTGCCAGCAGGAACAGAAGTCCTGTAGTAACAGCGGTCAAACCGGTTCTTCCGCCTTCGGTAACACCGGCGGCACTTTCTACGAAAGTAGTGGTGGTAGAGGTACCTAATACAGCACCTGCACTGGTAGCAACAGAATCAGCCAGCAGAGCGCCTTTGATTTTGGGCAGTTTGCCATCCTTATCCAGCATATCAGCCTTAGAGGAAACACCGATCAGGGTTCCAAGGGTATCAAAGATATCTACAAACAGGAAAGCAAATACAACTACTGCAAACTCTGCAATATTGCCAAGAGCACTGAAATCAGCATTAAACAGCTGACCAAAGGTCTTGCCAAGGGGTGAAAAGTCAAAGGATACGAAGGCTGTAGGAATGGTGGAATACATTCCCACTTCAGGATTCGGCACATAAATTCCGATCAACTCGCAGAGAATGCCGATGATCCAGGTAAGGATGATACCTAACAGGATACCGCCTTTGATCTTCTTGATCAGAAGGAAGCCGGTGATCAGAACGCCGATCAGCGCAAGCAGAGCGCCCATACCAACAGAACTGAAGTTCTCCTTGAAGTTTTGGTAAGTAACCAGTGTAGAGCCGTTGTCCACTACGATCTTTGCATTCTGAAGTCCGATAAATGCGATGAACAGACCGATACCTGCACTTACAGCAGCCTTCAGTGTCATCGGGATCGCATTGAAGATTGCCTCTCTTACATTGGTAACAGACAGAATGATGAAAATAATACCTTCAATGAACACTGCCAGCAACGCAATCTGCCAAGAGTAACCCATGCCGATAACTACCGTATAGGCAAGATATGCATTCAAGCCCATTCCGGGAGCCAAAGCAAAAGGATAGTTGGCAAGCAGTGCCATTAAGATGGTGCCGATAAAGGAAGCCAGAGCTGTTGCCAGCAATACGGCCTGTTTGTCCATTCCTGCAGCGGAAAGGATGTCGGGGTTAACTGCCAGAATATAAGCCATGGTCATAAATGTGGTGATACCTGCCATAATCTCGGTTCTGACATTTGTCTTGTTCTCTTTGAGTTTAAAGAGCTTCTCTAACATTTTCTTCTCCTCCTATATGTAGTATAAAATTGATTAGAGATTATTTATTGTTAAGCACATGCTTTACAATCCGATTCATACCATGGAACTTCCGCCGAAACCTTCAGGCAAAAGTTCAGCTAATGTGATGGCTCTGTAATCTTCAGTATTTTTTGCAACAATAATCTGAAAATCAGGCCCGCAGAACTCCTGCATCACCTGTCTGCAGATCCCGCACGGGTACGCATATTCCGAGACTTTTTTGCCTGCCAGCCCGCCAATAATGGCGATTGCTTTGAACTTACGCTCCCCTTCGCTGACTGCCTTAAAAAAAGCAGTCCGCTCCGCACAGTTCGTGGCACCGTAAGAAGCATTCTCAATATTACAGCCCCGATAGATCCGGTCGTCTGCAGTAAGCAGAGCCGCACCCACCAAATAACAGGAATACGGCGCGTATGCGCTTTCCCTGGCTTCTATCGCTTCCCTTATCAGCCTGTCAAAAATTTGATTCATGCATTTTACCCTTCATACATACATCTGCAAATATATTCTAAAGTATAACATAAATTCTCAAATAATAATATCATTTTTTTCAAATTTTTGTAATTTTGTTTATTCTGCCAAATTTATGCCGTAGGAAGGAAGTTTCTCCATGTTCGCACGCTTTAAATCCATGGAAGAATGCACATATCTGTCGAGAGTGACCTTTGTGCTTGCATGGCCCAGGACTTCACTCAATGATTTGATCTCAAATCCGGATTCCACACATCTTGTGGCAAAGGTATGACGAAGAGAATGAAAATGAACGCCGCTCAGACCACACTCCGAGACCATTTTGGAAAAACGGTACTGTAAGGTGCGCGGATCCATATATCGGTTAACCTTTCCCGTCAAAACATAAGCCTCCGGCGTCCGTGATTTCATATCACAGCACAGTTCGGCCAAATGTTCGCTCAACGGAATATAACGGTTAGAGTGTTCGCTTTTTGCCGCTCCGATGACAATCTTTGTCTTATAATCCGTCGCCGTATCGTCCAATATTTTAAGGCGCTGCAGAGTCTGCCCTACATGAATATACTTTTCGTCAACAGAAATATCCCCCCACCGGAGCGCACAGAGTTCCCCGATACGCATTCCCGTAAACAAAGCAAGCAGGATGCCAAACTTGGTTTGGTTCACATTTTTCAAAAGGTATTTCACCAGGCAGATCTGTTCTTCCTCCGTAAGCACACGCATTTCTCTCTTTTTGCTTTGAGGATAAATGATATCGATCTGCATAAACCCACTGCCCTCCTGCTTCCTGCCATAATCCAGTATCGCCCGCAGAACGGTGAGAATATCTCTTACGGTCTTTGGCGACAAACCGTAATGAGTCAGCAGTTTGTGGCTGAAGCGCTCTATCAGTATTGTATTGAACTCATACGGCATCTTCTCTCCCAGTTCCGGTTTCAGACGACTGTTGACGATACCGTGATATTTTACATAAGTGGCCTCTTTCACCCTGCTTCTGCACAAAGTCAGCCACTCATCACAATAATCGGAAAAATTACCCGTTGCCGACTCCCTTATTGCTTTTCCTTTCAGTTTCGCAGCAGCAAGCTTCTCTTTCACCTCATTATAGGTTTTGGCATATACATAACCATACTGAGCCTGACCCTTGGCATCATAATACTTAATATATCGGCCTTCCCACCTTGCGTCTTTTCTTTTATAGATATTTTCCCCGCGTTTCGACATAAAATGACCTCCTTTGTGCTATTTATTACATTTATTTTACCAAAAATCACAATGATATCATTCACAATTTTATAATTAATTATTTTTTATAAAAAATTTTTTCACACTTTAGTGCGACAAGGTCTTTCCTATCATGGAACAAAGAGTCCGCTTGCGGACTCTCGCGCCGAGCGCGGTCGCGAAAGCGACATTTACCTTGTACGCGCGAGTGCGCATCCTCGCGGAGCGAAATTCTCCGCCTACGGCGGGTCTGCGAAGCAGACAACTACCTCTCCGCCGCTGTGCGATCCCCGCGGAGCGTTTTTTATACAATAAGAAATCCGGAGAAATTTCTTATTGTATAAAAAACCACAGAACCGATAAATAAATCATCGATTCTGTGGTTTTCCTTATTATGATTCTATTGTTTCGCTCTTCGCAGATCTTCCGCCGTACAATCCTCATCGGAATATCTGGCCTTTTCGTAGACAGAAGCCAGCGCGCTCCGTTCCAACATCTCCGCACATTCCCTTGCCGTCATCCGTTTTAGCTTTTCCGGCTCACTGCCGGCTTTCAGACGCCATCTGCCGTCCCACACCTCTTTTTTATACAACCTCCTGATCCTTGCTCTCACACTGAGCACCCCAAAAGAAGCACTCTTCTGCTTCTTCTCCGGCTCCGCTTCGCATCTTTCCCTGATCTCTCCGGAATAACCGTTCTCTTTCTTTTCTCTATCCATACGCTTACAAAAAATGCGATAGATATGACGCAACAAAAGATACAACAAAAAGATACAAAGGGCCACAAAGGCCAAGCCTGCCGCGAACAAAAATACCTGTTCCAGAATCAGCCAGAAGGTTGATGCGCCTCCGTTATCCGTTACGGGCATTGCAGGGCCACTGCCTTGCGTATGCTCAGGAGTTTCAGAAACCGGGATATCAGACAATTCCTCATCACCGGAACCGCGAAACAGCCATCTCATAACAATGATAAGCGCTTTTTTCAGCACTGACACAATCTGAGACACCCAGCCAATATCTGAGGTGAGCAGTAATATGCCGGTCATTCCTGCAGAGATCAAAAGTACCTGAACCATTCCGTTCAAAAACATTTCTCTCATTGGGATGTGCCCTGTACTGCTTTTATTGACTTCCAAAAAGTGAAGGTATTGCTCTAAGTAGATCCGCAAGAAATTGCATCCGAAAAACAAAATCAGCGGAACAACAAAATACCTTTCCCAGTTAAGCTCCCTGCGATAGTGATGAAGCAGAAATGTGCAGGCCCCAGCCAGAAGGATCGGAACCGCCATGGGCAAAACGGCGTCAAATCTGTCCGCTTTAGAAATTCTAAAGTATACGGATGCAACAGTATAGCCGGTAAGAAGCAAACAATATAGGATCCGCTCCGTCAGGCTGTCACAAGGCAAAAGAACACAGGCTGCGATCACAGTGATATGACTGACCACAAAGATAAGAAAGCGGTCTGTGTACCTTCTGACAACAAAATAAAGCAGGGGAACAGCACTGAAAACAGCCCATTTCCAGAATACAGGCTCCTTCACGTTTACAAGTCCCAAAACGGTTGCTCCCACAAAGAAAAGGATCCAATGGTTCATCTGGGTCACCAGAAATTCCCGCAACAGCACAATCGGTTCTTTTTTCATACAACGCCCTCCTTTGCCGGCACGAATCTCACGTGGGCAGAAAGCCACTGCGGCAATTCAGGTACCTCTTTTCCTTTGACGGGATAAAACCATTCAAACTCTCCTCCTGTCTCATAGAATTCCCTGATAAAATCCTGAAAATCCTGATAGGCATTGGGCGAGATCACTATCGTTCTGATGCAGTCCTTTTGCTCTGACAGTTCCGGTCCAAAACACTCACGAAACGGCACTACCTTTTTCGTCACATCTATTCTGGCGAGTGCTTTGAAAATCCTGTCCATTTGTCCATCCCCCGCTCCCGCACCGATTCTCACAGGATCGGAATTCATAATATCAACGCCATTGGCAAACAAGGAAACACGGATTCCCTGCTTGAGAAAATAGGCGGCAACACCTGCAGCCAATGCAAAGCAAGTCTCCACAGCATCTTCTTTTTTGAGGATTCCGGTATCTTCTGTGTTTAACAAGATCCGAATGGTCTGCAGGGAAGTATGGTTTTTCTGATTCACCTTCAGTTCCCCGGTCTTGGCGGTGGCCTTCCAATTGACACTTCTCATGTCATCGTAAGGCTGATACTCTCTGACGCCGCGATACTCAAAGGGATCCTCAAGCAGATGACGACGAACCAATATTTCTCCGTTCAGTTGCTGTAAAGACTGCTGAAATTCCGGACTACAATAGGGAATCGGATAGACATAAAGGGCACATTCTTCCCGCCTGCTCTCCACCATTTCCGTTACAAGAAACAGATCTGCTGACACAAGATCAATTCCCAGTATCTTATAATAACCACGTTTTAACGCTTTGAAAGTATGTTTTCTTGTGATCCTTTCCCGTCCGCCAATCTGAAAAACGTCATTTCTGTAAAAATGATCCGTAACTTTAGAAGATTCTGTATCATAAAACTTCAGATTACGGTCCGTCTGAAACTTAACCTTTAACATGGGAAGCGGCAATCTCTTGCGGTTCTCAACCACTTCGACCAGTTCACCTGTTTCTCCCTGAAGCATTTGCGTGTCGGAAAACTGTATCTTAACTTTAAGATTGCGATTCCAAAGTTTTCGATACAGCCACCTTTGAAGAACAAAAAGGATGAATGCCACGAGGCCGATTCCAATAAACTTTGTCATGCTCTAAAATCCTCTGTGGGAACTGTGATGCGGCTCAGTATCTGCTTTACCAGTGACCGGGAATCACTTCCCTTACCGTATCCGTAGCTTTGTACAATCCTGTGGGCAAGAACCGGAACCGCCACAGCCTTCACGTCATCCGGTGTCACAAAATTCCTGCCGTTCAGATAGGCATAAGCCTTTGCGCAGCGAAGAAATGCCAGACTTCCTCTGGGACTTACTCCCAGAACAATCCCTTCTTCATTTCTGGTAGCCTCCACAATAGTTACAAGGTACTCCCTGATACACTGATGTACAAAAACGCGGTTGGCCTCCTCTTTCGCCGCAAAAAGATCTTCTGCAGAGAGCACTGCGGGAATATGGGAAAGAGGATCCTTCTCCATATATAGTTCCAGGATGCGCAGTTCCTCTTCCTTATCCGGAAGCCCCATGGACAAACGCATCATAAACCGGTCCATCTGCGCTTCCGGCAAAGGAAAGGTTCCTGCAGTTTCAACCGGATTTTGCGTTGCAATCACAAAAAAGGGGGTCCCGGGTATGTATGTCTCACCGTCAATCGTAACCTGACGCTCCTCCATACACTCAAGCAGTCCGGCCTGTGTTCTGGGTGTGGCGCGATTGATCTCGTCCGCCAGAAGAATATTGGTAAAGACAGGACCCTTTCTCAGAACAAACTCATTCTTCTGTCTGTCATAAATATTGATGCCCGTAATATCAGATGGCAAAAGATCAGGTGTAAACTGAATTCTGGAAAATGCAAGGGACAAAGATCGGGCGATAGACTTTGCAAGCTTCGTCTTACCCGTACCCGGCACATCTTCCAAAAGCACATGTCCATCAGCAAGAACTGCTGTCAGCATCAGCTTTGTTACCTCTTCTTTTCCAACGATCACTTTACCGATATTGCATAAAACGCCTTCTGTCAATTCTTTTCCTGTCATACTAATCTCCTTATAGCTGTAGCACTGCCATTACAAAGATAATATAGCACGAACGAAAATTTTTTTCAACAAAACATGTGCGTTCGCTTCATACTCACATTTTAAGAAAATGCAGGGAAAATGTCGATTTATTACAAATGTATTATTTTTACGAAATAATAGTATATGATTAATATTGCGTAAAAGGAGGAATTAAAAATGGCAAGACGCGGAGAAAATATTTACAAAAGAAAAGACTCTCGCTGGGAAGGGAGGTACATTCAGAGTTATGACATCAGGGGAAATGCAAAATATGGATATGTTTATGCACCAAGTTATAGCGAAGTAAGAAAAAAGCTGGCCGATGCCAAAACCACAAAACAGGTGGATTCTGTACATAACGGCACTGCCTTTGGCAACTACTGCGACGAATGGTTGACACTGAACCGCTGCCGTGTCAAAAATTCTACCTATGTAAAATATCATAACATGATCAATCGGCATATTAAGCCGGCTCTTGGCAGCTATTCTGCGGATCACTTGAACACCATGGCCATAGAACATTTCAGTTACATGTTATTAAACACCAAAAAACTGTCGTCGAAGACGGTGAAGGATATCCTGACCGTACTGAAATCCATCATAAAATATGCGGGCGAGCAATCAGACAGTAAACTCTCTGACATCAAAATCGTCTATCCCAAAGAAATGAAGGAAGAAATGCGTATCCTCACTGTTGATGAGCAGAACAGGCTGATCTCTCATCTCGCAAAAGATATGGATACTGTAAAGTTTGGAATTCTTCTTGCGCTGTTTACCGGCATGCGGATCGGGGAAATCTGCGCCCTCCGCTGGGGCGACATCTCTTTAGAGAACAAACTGATCCATATAAATAAAACCATGCAAAGATTACAGACTCTGCACCCTGGGACCTCAAAAAAAACCCGTGTGGTCATAGGGGACACCAAAAGCAGCTGTTCAGACAGATACATTCCCATAACAGACAGAACAGCCGCTCTCTGCGATCGCATGTATGTGACCGATCCAAATGCTTACATACTAACCGGAATTTCCGGAAAATATATGGAGCCCAGGGCTTTACAATACCGTCTTGGCAAAATTCTGACAGCATGCAATCTGAAAGGCATCCATTTCCATACCTTGCGTCACACTTTTGCCACAAGATGCATTGAGGTGGGTTTTGAGATCAAATCATTAAGCGAAATTCTGGGGCATTCCAATACCAAAGTCACTCTTGACAGATACATCCACTCGTCCATGGAACTAAAACGCCTGAACATGGTTAAGCTTTCTTCTCTTGTACTCCCCTCTCAAGTCATATAGAATCACTCCGGTCAGTCAATGACGTAAGGCTGATCATTGGCTGACCGGACAAAAAACGTGATTCAGATGATAATACAGACCATACCGCCATTGCTGTCATTGACAATCTTCTGCATGGTATCCTGAAGCTTTATTTGACTTTCTTCTCCGATGGATGCAACCTTGGTATTGATCCCCTCTCCAACCAATTGTTCAACCGTCTTACCGAAAATATTGGTATCCCAGATGCCCTGCTCAGAAGTATCAGCCTCATTGATATACCGGATCAGATCATCTGCCTGCTCCTGGGTCCCTACGATGGGCGCAATCTCCGTCTCAATGTTGGCGCGTATCATATGAATGGAAGGACTGATCGCTTTTATTTTCACACCGAATTTGTTACCGTGTCTGATCAGTTCAGGCTTATTCAGTGTTATCTCTCCCTTGTCAGGTGTTACCACTCCATACCCTTTCATTCTGACACTGCCCACAGCACTTAAAACCTTTGCATATTCTTTCTTCATTGACGCAAATTCTTTTAATCTGTTGATCAGCTGATACTCATCGGAAATCGGTTCACCAATCATTTCAGACAGCATCTCATAATAATATGCTTCATCCACATCCAGCTGTATCTTCACACAGCCGTCAGACAAATTGACCGAATCAGTCTTTGCCTTCTTAATGTACTCACTATCCATTTGCACCGGCTTGGTCACAACATCCCTTACGGTGTTATATTCCCCCATAAGTTCCATTACTCTGTCGATCAGTTCCTGCTTCATCCTGTTATCCTTTGGAAGCATCTCAACCCATTTTGGCATATAGAATTCCATCACGGATATAGGAAATTCATACAAAATCTGCTCCAATATCCTGTGGATATCTTCTTTTTTCAGCTGTTCACAATTGACCGGCAAAACCGTCACACCATATTTACTGCCGATCTCAGAAGCAAGCTTTTTCGCTTCTTCAGAATACGGTTTCAGGCAATTCAGCAACACAAGAAAAGGTTTTTGCAGATGTTTCAGCGCAGTGATGGTTTTTTCTTCTGCAGCAAGATAATTACTTCTGGGAATCTCTCCAAAGCTTCCGTCTGTAGTGATCACAAGGCCGATCGTAGAGTGATCGTTCATCACTTTGTCTGTACCGATCTGAGCAGCCTGTGTAAACGGAATTTCATAGTCGTACCAAGGGGTCTTAACCATCCGTTCTTCATTTTCTTCCAGATGACCCGATGCCCCGTCCACCATATAGCCGACACAATCGATCAGCCGCACTGACACCTCCACATCATCACTCAGCGCCACTTTCGCTGCTTCCTTGGGAATAAACTTTGGCTCTGTTGTTGTGATCGTTTTTCCACCTGCACTTTGCGGCATTTCGTCCTGCGCTCTGGTTCGTGCATGCTCATCCTCCATAAAGGGAAGAACCATCACATCCATAAATCGCTTGATAAACGTGGATTTTCCGGTTCTGACCGGCCCCACTACACCGATATAAATCTCCCCTCCGGTCCGCACCTGAATATCGTGATATAGGTCATATGTATTCATTGAATGATGATTCATAAAAAAACCTCCTGCATATACTGTTACATGTATATGCAGAAGGCCTCTCAGTTATTCAATATCGGATTCACATTTTTACTCTCTTAAAGTTCTTTTTGCCTCGTTTTACAACGATTCCTTCACCTGCAAATGTATCCGTGGTATAAACCGTCTTAAAGTCAGTAACCTTTTCATTTTCAACGGTTACTCCACCCTGCTCCACTGCACGTCTTGCCTCGGATCTGGATGCAGTCAGCCCTGCTTTTACCAGCACGCCAAGGATGTCGATGGTACCATCCGTGAAATCTGCTTCTGTAAGTTCTACGGTAGGCATTTCAGCCGCATTTCCACCGGCAAACAAAGCTCTTGCGCTGGCCTGAGCCTTCTCGGCTTCCTCCTGGCCATGAACCAGTTTGGTCAGTTCGTATGCAAGGATCTCTTTTGCCTGATTCAACTGGCTTCCTTCCCATTTGTCCATCTCGTCAATCTGCTCCAGAGGCAGGAAGGTCAGCATCCGAAGGCACTTAAGAACATCCGCATCCGCAACGTTTCTCCAGTACTGGTAGAACTCAAAGGGAGAGGTCTTGTTGGGATCAAGCCAAACAGCACCTTTCTGAGTCTTACCCATCTTCTTACCCTCGGAATTGAGGAGCAAAGTAATGGTCATGGCATAAGCATCTTTGCCCAGTTTACGACGGATCAGCTCTGTACCGCCCAGCATATTGCTCCACTGGTCGTCTCCGCCAAACTGCATATTACAGCCGTATTCCTGATACAATGCCAGGAAGTCATAGCTCTGCATGATCATGTAGTTAAACTCTAAGAAGCTTAAGCCCTTCTCCATACGCTGTTTGTAGCACTCTGCCGTCAGCATACGGTTTACGCTGAAATGAACGCCCACATCACGCAAAAGTTCTACATAATTCAGGTCAAGAAGCCAGTCTGCATTGTTTACAAGCAGTGCCTTTCCCTCGGAAAAATCGATAAATCGGCTCATCTGCTTCTTAAAGCATTCTACATTATGCTCAATGGTCTCTTTGGTCATCATGGTACGCATATCTGTTCTACCGGAGGGATCTCCGATCATTGCGGTACCGCCACCGATCAGTGCAATCGGCTTGTTGCCTGCCATCTGCAGTCTCTTCATGAGGCAAAGTGCCATAAAATGACCTACGTGCAGGCTGTCTGCCGTGGGGTCAAAGCCAATATAAAAGGTAGCTTTTCCGTTGTTGATCAATTCCTTGATCTCTTCTTCATCAGTCAGCTGTGCAAGAAGGCCTCTTGCCTTTAACTCGTCAAAAATGGTCATTTCTTTCGTTCTCCTTTTCTGTTGAATACAAAAAGCCCGCCCTCTTCTTCAAAAGGGCGAGCCTTACTCGCGTTACCACCTAATGTTCCCATAAGACTCTCGTCCCATGGCTCAATAAGTAAAATCATTTACTTTAGCAGATATCGGTGCCCTCCGGCGCAACCTACTGAGTGTCTGTCAACTGTTCAGCCCGCTGCTCAGGGATGTACTTCTCACTGTCTTTCCGCGCCTCTCACCAGCCGGCAACTCTCTGTCCGAACCTTAACAGCAATACTCTTCCCGTCAACACATTCACATTATTCTGTTCTTCCACATTATACAAACAGTTTAAAATCTTGTCAATACCGAGCTTTCCTTTTTTAAAGCATAAACCAGCTTATTTATTCACCATTAGCTTGATCATGGCCTGATTCAGGCCGTCAACCGTCAGCTTATACATGGGAAACAGTTCTTTTATGGCTGTCTCGGCTTCTCTCCAGGGTGCACGCCCGGGTGCCATCTTGGGGTTGAGCCAAACGACTTTTTTATATTTGCGCTTGATCAGGCTAAGCCAGTCATAGCCGGAAAGCCCGCCATTAGGACCGCGATAATTACCTGTAGTGGAATAAAGCTCCTCCGGCGCCATCGCCGCGTCTCCCACAATGATCACTTTATAATCACTTCCCACATTGCGGAACATCCACTCCGTGTCTACCCAGTCACCGTTTTCACACTCAGGGGTCTTATAGAGTTTGCTGTAAATACAATTGTGAAAATAATAGGTCTTTACGTCCTTGTAGTGGTTTGATTTGTGTACCGCCTGAAACAGATCATTCAGCAAACTGCTGAAGGGGATCATAGTACCGCCGGAATCCATGAGAAGCAATAGCTTTACTGCGTTTTTGCGGGGCTTCTTCATAACGATTCTTAAAAATCCGCCATTATTGCATGTCTTATCCACCGTGCCGTCAATATCAAGCTCCGACTCAGGGATATCAAGCCTGCTGGAAAACTGTCTCAGTTTCCGGAATGCCAGCTGAAACTGTCTGTTATCCAGCACTTTATCGTCACGGAAATCTCTGTATTTTCTGGCACCGACCACCGCAAAAGCCGATTGATATCCGGTTTTTCCGCCTACACGGACACCGCCCACATTGCCGCCCATATTACCGAAAGAAGTCTTTCCCATGGTACCGATCCAGTAGCTTCCGCCATTGTGTTCGCTGTCCTGGTCCTTCAGACGCTGTCTGAACTTCTCTTCCACGTCCTCTTTATCCACCTGAACCTCTTCCATCTGATTCAAGTGACTTCTGGCCTCCTCATGGGCAAGCTCCATCATATCTGATTTATCCAGCCAGCGAAGCATCTCAGCGCCAACTTCCGTCTCTCTCTGGGCAGCCTTGAAGCATTCTTCAAATGCCATATCATATTTATCAAAATCCGTTTCACTTTTCACAAGGATCATTCTTGCCACATAGTAAAACTGCGTCAGACTGCTTCCGCACAGACCTTTCTCCAGCGCGTCCTGCAGCGTCAGCCACTCTCCCAGCGTCACATGAAGGCCCTTGGCTCTCAGTGTATGAAAGAAATCAAGAAACATACTTATCACCTGCCGGAATGTTTTACAAGCTCCATGTCTTCATCCTTTTTGACCACAACACCCACAAAAGGCAGGGCCTTTTTGATCCTGTCAGCGGGAATGCCGCCGATCTGCAGGGCATTGATCCAGTCGATCAGTTCCGATGTACTGGGTTTCTTGCGGATGTCACGGATTGACCGGATATCATAAAACACATCCATGGCGTTTTTCAAAAGATTCTCTTCCACGTCCGGATAATGCACCTTCACAATCTGACTCATCAGCTCCCGATCCGGGAACTCGATATAGTGGAAAATACAGCGGCGAAGGAACGCATCGGGAAGCTCTTTCTCCGCATTGGAGGTAATGATCACGATAGGTCTGTGCTTGGCTTTTACAGTTCTCTTCGTCTCATTGATATAGAATTCCATCTGGTCCAATTCCCACAGAAGGTCATTGGGAAACTCCAGGTCAGCCTTATCAATTTCATCAATCAGAAGCACAACCTGCTCCTCGCTGTCAAACGCCTCACCCAGCTTACCGAGCTTGATATACTTTGCGATATCATCCACACCCTCTTCTCCGAACTGGCCGTCGTAGAGACGCTGAATGGTATCGTAGACATAGAGACCCTCCTGCGCTTTGGTGGTGGACTTGATATTCCAAATGATCAGGCGCTTCCCGAGAGAAGCTGCCACAGCTTCTGCAAGCTTTGTCTTACCGGTTCCGGGTTCTCCCTTGATCAACAGCGGCTTTTTAAGTGCAATTGCAACATTAACACTGGCCATCAGCTCTTCACTGGCCACATACTCGCGGCTTCCGGAAAAACCCATCTCATTTAACTGTTTATTACCACCTTCCATGTCAATCCTCCCAACCGATGATTTCCATCTTTTTATCACGAAGCATCAGATCTCTCACAGCCTGATCTGCAGGTTTCCCCTCAAACAGTACAAGATTCACCTGTTCAATGATCGGAAGCTGAACATTATATTTCCCGGCAAGGGCCATGGCTGCTTTGGCAGAATATACACCTTCAACCACCATGTTCACTTCCTTCATAGCCTCTTCCATGGTATATCCCTGACCGATCAGAACACCTGCGCGGCGGTTTCTGGAATGCACACTGGCACAGGTTACGATCAGGTCACCAATTCCGGTCAAACCGGCGAACGTTTCAAAACTACCGCCCATAGCAGTTCCCAGACGGGCAATCTCAGCACTTCCTCTGGTGATCAGCGCAGCTTTTGTATTGTCTCCATAACCAAGACCATCTGCGATACCGGCAGCCAGAGCGACTACATTTTTCAAAGAGCCGCCAAGCTCGATTCCCAGAACATCAGGGCTGATATATACCCGAAACACTTCGCTCATAAACAAATTCTGAATATATTCAGCAGTAGTTTTATTCCTGGCACCAACCACTATCGTAGTGGGAATCCCCCTTCCCACTTCCTCCGCATGGGAGGGACCGCTCATCACAGCAACCTCCGCATCCGGAATTTCTTCCTCGATCATTTCAGACAACGTCATCAGCGTGCTCTCATCAATACCCTTAGCCACATTTACGATCACCTGTCCTGCCGGTATCACACCGTTCAACAGGCGCGCAGTACTGCGGATAAAGGGACTGGCAACTGCCAGAACAAGTAAATCTTTCTCATTTACTGCCTCCGAAAGATCTGTGGTAAACAATATATCATCGCTGAGTTTCACTCCGGCAATTGCCTTGTGCTCATGCGTCTCTTTTAATGCGTCGATCTCCTTATCCAGCGCAGACCAGATGCAGATTTCATGACCATTGTTATGTAATAAAACTGCTAAAGCACAGCCCCAGCTGCCAGCTCCGATTATTCCGATTTTTGCCATGTTACCTCTTTTCCCACAGATTATGAATCTGTGAATACGATCATTCCAATACTTTCGTCAGTCGACTTTGTTCTTTTTAAACAGATATGTCTTTCGCTCCTCTCCCCTGAGCAGGCGGACAATGTTGGTCCTGTGCTTCCAGAATGCCATCACTGCAAGCAAAACCGTCACAAGGTACATTTCGTTCAGATGAGCCTGACTCATACCAAACAGACCCAATTGGCCGCAGATGATCATTTCAGTCACGAGCCCAATATAAATCAAAAGCGAGCCCAAAGAAACATAATGTGTCAGCAGGAAAATTCCAAAAAACAAAATCACTACCATAGGGATAAAAACGGGGTGAAGAGAAATAATCAGGCCTGCAGTGGCCGCAATCCCTTTTCCTCCTTTAAAACTCATATAAAACGGAAAATTATGTCCAAGAATCGCTCCTGCAGCCGCATAAATGCACAAAAGGTAGATTATCTCCGGATGACTGTCTCCATAGATCAGTCTTGCTGCAGTCACTGCCAAAATACACTTGACACAATCTCCCAAAAACACAATCAGGCCGGCCTTGGTTCCCAGAACACGGAGTGTATTGGTAGTCCCGGAATTGCCGCTTCCGTGTTTACGGATATCGATTCCTTTGGCTTTGCCGTAAAAATATGCTGTCTGAAACATACCAAGCACATAACCTATGATCAAACAAATCAGTCGTTCCATTATTGATCCTTTTCCTTCCTCTCACGGATAATAAATCTCAGCGGTGTTCCCTTGAATCCGAAAGTTTCTCTGATCTGATTCTCAATATATCTGGTATAGGAGAAATGCATCAGCTCCTTGTCATTAACAAAAATCACAAAGGTAGGGGGCTTTACGGATACCTGAGTAATATAATAAAGCCTCAGTCTCTTTCCCTTATCGGAAGGCGGCTGCTGCATGGCAACTGCCTCGGACATGATCTCATTCAACACACCGGTGGAAACACGCATGGCATGATTCTCACTGACCATATCAATGGTCTCAAACAATTTGGGCAGACGCTGTCCCGTCTTGGCAGAAATAAACAAAAGTTCTGCATAAGGCATATAGGACAAGGTGTCACGCACTCTCTCCGTAAAACGATAAATCGTCTTGTCATCCTTCTCAATGGCATCCCATTTGTTGACAGCAATGATCACCGCTTTTCCTCGCTCGTGGGCAATACCTGCTATTTTGGCGTCCTGCTCTGTCACGCCCTCAGCAGCATCTATCACAAGCACCACCACATCAGCGCGCTCAACGGCACTGACTGTTCTGACGATCATATATTTCTCAAGTTCTTCTTTGATCTTGTTCTTCCTGCGAAGTCCGGCAGTATCAATAAACACATATTCTTTGCCGTTAAAGGTCAGTTCCGTGTCAACAGCATCTCTTGTGGTTCCGGCAATATCCGATACGATCAGTCTGTTCTCCCCAAGAAGCTTGTTGATGATAGAGGATTTGCCCACATTGGGCTTACCCACAATGGCAACTCTGGTACGGTCATCCTCCTCTTCTTCTGCCGCCTGACTGTCAAAATGAGAAGTCACCACCTCAAGCATGTCGCCGATGCCCAGACGGTTTACCGCGGAAATAGGATAGGGATCTCCTATGCCCAGATTGTAAAACTCATAGACATCCGCCATGTACTTATCAAAGCTGTCCACTTTATTAACCACCAGAACAACCGGTTTTTTAGAACGGCGCAGCATATCAGCCACCTTGGCATCGGAATCAACCAGCCCCTGCTTCACATCCACAAGGAAGATAATCACATCGGCAGTCTCCATGGCGATCTCTGCCTGCTGTCTCATCTGTGACAAAATGATATCCTTGCTGTCCGGCTCTATACCGCCGGTATCGATCAGGGTAAAGGAAGTATCCAACCAGTTGACATCCGCATAAATGCGGTCTCTGGTGATACCCGGTGTATCTTTCACAATTGAAATATTTTCACCAGCCAGAACATTGAACAGCGTGGACTTTCCCACATTAGGTCTTCCCACCACCGCCACGATCGGCTTGGATTTTCTCTTAGCCATAATTGCCTCCTTATATCAAGTCCTTTCAGCTGAAATCATCAGCCTTCCAGAATCGCCTGTACCAAATCATACCCGCTTGATTTTACAATATTCACGGGAACTTGTAAAGCTTTTTCAAGCTCTGCGACGGTAAGATCATCCAAAAAGTAGTTCTCTCCGCTGCGAAGAACATTCTGGGGAAGAAGTAGGCCGGCCCCCAGTTCACGTCCGGAAAGCTGATTCAAAATATCCTGACCGGTAAGCAGACCTGAAACCGTAATACTCTCACCAAAAAAATCATTTGTCACGGAATACACGTTAATCTTTAACCAGGGAAATGCTTCTTCCATCCTGTTTGTCATCTGCAAAATATACGGATAGGCAAGAAGACCGGTTGCCACGGAAAGTTCACGGCGCACTCTCTTCTCTTCTTTCAAATGTTCCTTCGCCTCTTTGAAAGCCTCCTCAAACTCCTGCATAAGCAAGCGGAGCATACCCACACCGTTTTCCAGCTGCAGATATCCGTCATATCTGTCTTCCTCCGGCAATTCTTCTCCTGCCAGAATATACCACTCGTCGCTGGCATGCACAAAATGGGTTCCATACTTAGACATGCACTCTTCCTGGAACCTATGGATCAAGGACAAAACAGACCTGGCATCTTCGGAAGAAAACGGTTTTAGGGGATAAAGTCCCTCTCTGTATTTGGAAAGTCCTACCGGAACTACTGACACACTTTCAAGATGAGGAATATATTTCATAAGAGTCCTGATACTGAACTCTAATTCCGCACCGTCATTGATATCCTTACACAGAACGATCTGACCGTTCATGGTAATCCCCGCTTCAAACAGCTTGTCTGCCTTCTTCAGTGCTTCTCCCGCAAACCTGTTATTCAGCATCATGCAGCGAAGCTTGGGATTCATGGTTTGAAACGAGATATTGATCGGTGACAGGTGATATCTGATGATCCTGTCAATATCATAATCAGACATATTGGTCAAGGTAACATAATTACCCTGAAGGAACGATAACCTGGAATCATCATCCTTAAAATATAGTGTATCACGCATTCCATCAGGCATCTGATCGATAAAACAGAAGATGCACTTATTGTGGCAATGCCGATACTCGTCCATCAGACCGTTTTCAAATTCAATGCCAAGATCCTCGTCAAACTCTTTATCGATCTCAAGCATCCACTGTTCTCCGTCAGCCTTCTCAATCAGAACTTCAATATAAGTATCCTGTATCAGAAACTGATAATCAAATATGTCCTCGATCACCGTCCCGTCTATCTCCAGAATCTTATCTCCCGCTTCTATCTCCAGTTCCTGACCGATACTGCCGGGCAGAACGCGCTTCACAACATGCTCTTTTCTCTTCATTTCCTTTTCCTTCTATGGGTGTTCTCAGATTTGCCGGTGCCTCCGCCCGTCCGTGGGTATATGCGGGAATCCTGACACGCTCTCGCATATACCCACGGCCCAAAAACACTCATCCTAAAAATATTCCCGATTAAATTCCTACCCTTATTCTACTAGAAATTTCTTGACGTGTCACTACCATAATGTTATAAATTAATAAGAAGATGTTGTTATTGAGGTCTAAGGAGCAGCCTCTGAGTTTTTCACAGAGCGGGAGCTTGTCCGGATTTGTACACCTAAGGACGGACGGCGGGCCTTGCCCTCTGATTACATCCAATGATTTTACTTATGGAGGAAGATATGCCTAATTTACGCGAACTGGAAAATGCCATGCCTGTAGCTCCCATGAAGCTCGTTGCGCTCCCTTCTGCTGAGAAAATGGGACGTGAGATCAACGATTACCTTGTGGAGTTCCGCAGGAGCATTCACAATGATAAGGTAAAGAACGATCCTGCTTTTCACGGATACATAGAAGACAATTATTTAGTAGATCTGGAACTTCCCCGTTTCGGCAGCGGCGAAGCCAAAGCCCGCTTCGGAGAGTCTATCCGCGGCAAAGATCTCTTTCTTTTAGTAGATGTATGCAATCACAGCATTACCTACAAGATCAACGGCTATACCAACCATATGTCTCCCGATGATCATTATCAGGATCTGAAGCGCGTCATCGGCGCCTGCACCGGTAAAGCCCACAGAATCAATGTAATCATGCCTTTCATGTATGAAGGCAGACAGCACAAGAGAACCGGACGCGAATCGTTAGACTGTGCCTACGCTCTCACCGAGCTCAAAGATATGGGGGTCAGCAATTTTATTACCTTCGACGCTCACGATCCCAGAGTACAGAATGCCACTCCCTTAAACGGTTTCGATAATTTCACACCGCCGTACCAGTTCATCAAGGCTCTGCTCCACTCCGAGCAGGATCTGATCGTTGACAAAGACCATCTGATCGTTATCAGCCCTGACGAGGGAGCTCTCGACCGTGCAATTTACTTTGCAACCGTTCTTGGTGTTGACACCGGAATGTTCTACAAAAGAAGAGATTACTCTACCATTGTGAACGGTAAGAATCCTATTGTCGCTCACGAATTCCTGGGTGATAACATTGACGGCAAAGACATTATCATCATCGATGATATGATCTCCTCAGGCGGCAGTATGTTGGATACCGCCCATCAATTAAAAGAAATGAACGCCCGCCGCGTATTCATCTGCTGTACCTTCGGACTTTTCACAGATGGTTTAAAGGCATTTGATCAGGCATATGAAAAAGGATATTTTGATAAGGTGATCGTGACTAACCTCACCTACCTTCCCCCCGAGATTTACACCAAGCCCTACTTTATCGAGGCAGACATGTGCAAATTCACTGCATCATTGATTGATTTCATGAATCACGACGTTTCCCTTGCCAACGCCATGGCAACCACAGAGAAAATGCACAGCATTCTGGACGCTTACAACGCCCGCACTCTTTATACCGAATAACAACCAGTTCGAAAGCCGCCGTGTCTGTTATCAGACATCGGCACCTTCTTTCACTTCTTCCATATCCGTTTTTTCAAATTCTTCATTATATTCGGGGAAAATCAGTTTTACTTTGAACAGATCTCCATCCATTTGGACCTGAAATTCACCGTTCTGAGCCCTTGTCAGACTCTTTGCAATATAGAGTCCCAGGCCGCTTCCCTCAGTGGTTCTTGCCATATCACCTCTGATAAATCGCTCTGTCAGTTCATCAGAGTGAATATTCAACTGCATCTCCGATATATTTTTCAGCGACGCTTCGATATATCCGTCCTCGACATCAATACAGATATAAACGCGTGTGGCAGGCATTGCGTACTTATAGATATTGTTGAACAGATTCTCAATGATACGCCACATACGCCTGCTGTCAGCGTACACAAAGGCCGGACGGTCGGAATGTTCAAAGAGCACTGTCAGCTGTTTCTCCTCAAACTTCTCGGAGAATTCCCCCAAAGACTGATTCAGTAATTCTGTGAGATTCAAACGTTCCAGATTCAGCACAATATTACCGGAAGAAATCTTGGATGCCTCAACCAAATCATCCGTCAACTGTTTTAAACGCTGAGACTTACTGTCAAGGATTTCTATATATCCCTTGGTCTGCTCGTCTTTAATCTCCTGTCTTTTCAACAGATCCACATAATTGATGATGGAAGTGAGCGGTGTCTTGATATCATGAGACACGTTGGTGATCAGATCCGTTTTCATCCTTTCATCCTTTATGCTGGTTGCCACCGCATTTTTAATACCTTCACCGATATTATTTACAGCCTCTGCAATCTCCTTATTGTCACCATGAAGTCTGTCTGTCTCAAGCTGGCAATCCACTTCTCCTCTGCGGATTCTCTTTATGGCATCAACGATATCGGCAAGCTCCGCATTGGAACGGAACAAAAATACGCCGGTCAACGCGTCAAAGATCAAAAGTGCAGCCCCTACAGCAATGAGAAGATACTTATTCTCCGCAAAAACCGATATACATGCAAGCCCAAACAGGTTTACAATAATAAACAGATTATAGGGTATGATGGTTTTGACAAGCACGCTTTTGTGGTATAACACGCTGGATGCACCTTTGTGGATTTTTTTCCACATATGGTTCAGGAAACTGTCCTTCCATAGATTTCTTCCCTTGATCCTGCGCACCAGACTATACCACATAATACTGAAGAAAAAGCTGGAGGCAAAGCCATACAGTGCAGCAATCACCGGCAAATACCAGCCTCCGGGATTTCCGATGCCAAGCGGCAACAGCCCGGCAGGGACATCAGCCTTTCCGAGAGCAAGCCCCATTATCGCTGTAAATATCTTTTGGCCACCATAGGCAAGCCCACCACCGAGCAACAATGCAAACTCCGTGTAGAGCTTATCGAATCCATTCAAATGCAGGAAGCGTTTTCCCTGTTCATCATATGCCCAGCCTGCTGTATAGGTAAGGTAACACCAAAGAGCGAGCCATGCGGCAAGGCAGACGCTGATCAATAAAATGATCTGCTTCATTCTCGGTATGATGCTGTTAAATTTCGTATAACCTGTTTCAAATTGATCATCTTCAATTTCAAAGTCGATATTTACACCGATCCAGATTCGCGTACCCTCCGGATATGCATACTTATGAGTTTCAACCATGTGATACATCTCTTCGTCAGAAATATTGACATTTCCCACACATTCGATGTCATCCACAGAATAACTGATATACTTTCCGATATCATCAAAGTAATTATCAATATCGGCAGTGTTATCCGTCAGATATTCCGGAGGCAGATTGGAGTAATCAATATAGCCATTGGCCTTCTGAACACGGACAAGATAAGACAAATTGGTGTTGCCTCTGGCGTACAGATCATTTCTGCTGGAGTAGAGGTGGTAATTCTCTGTAAAGCTTTTCAGCGTCTCTGTCACATTATTCTCTAACTTACAATAATCCAGCCAGTTGTCCGCCAATTCCATTAACTGTGTATTACCGTCTACCGTAGCATACAACGGTTTCAGTATTTCCATTTTCACCAGTTCTTCATCATTCTCCGAAGAAAGGGTGACCGGCTTGTCCATATGGGAGGCAAGGTAACTGAATGCCATGTCTACCAGCTCTTCTTCATTGTACTGAAGATAGTTGTAATAAGTCTCCTGCAGCTGCTGAATCTTTTCTTCCAGAATCAGTCGGTTAAGTTCATCTTCCAGTTCCTGCGCCTGTTCTCCGGTTACCTCCGTAAGAAGGCTGCTACGGTTTCTCTCTTTCAGATACTGTTCCAAAGCGGTTCCCTCTGACAGATCACCGCGATATTTTAAATTGCCCGTCTCATCATCCAGGTAAAAGTGTTCTATCCCCAGCATACCGTCTCTGAAGAAATCCACAAAATCCTTTTTCGTCAGCGACAATGTTGCCATTGTAATGCCGTTTTTACTCCACTTTACCAGATCATCCAAGCGATAAACCGCAGTGACCGGACATTTGTTCACTGCTTCCCTGCGATTTACATAGGCAGTGACATCAATCAACTTTTCACCGTCGTAAACTCCATCCGTCTCAAGCTGGCCCTTTATCACCACAAGGGTCAGAAGATCATTTACCGCATTGTCAAACATATCACTGAAAACGGCAGTATCCTCAAACTTTTCTGCCGTCTCAAAAATATCAAGCTGATGATGTTTCATCTCTCCATACAGGTTTTCTACCTGTATCACAGAATTTTGTGCAACGGATACGATGATCATGATCACAAAGGCAAGCGCCAAATGCTGCAAAGCCCCCAGACCCATACGTTTCGTAGTCGGTTTATTCATAAAAAATCCCTCTTATCACTGCTTGTCTATCTTATAGCCAACCCCCCAAACAACCTTCAGGTATTTGGGCTCTTTGGGATTAATCTCAATTTTTTCTCTGATATGACGGATATGTACCGCAACCGTATTATCGGCTCCTATGGCGTCCTCGTTCCATATGCTTTCGTAAATCTGATTAATGGAAAACACTCTCCCCAGATTTTTCATCAAAAGCAATAATATATTGTACTCAATAGGGGTCATCTTGACAACTTCCCCGTCCACGGTCACTTCCTTGGTATCGTCGTTGATCATAAGACCTCCCACCTGATACAGTGCTTTGGTCTCTGCATTCAGGCTTCCCAGGGAAGTATATCTGCGCAGGTTGGATTTTACTCTCGCCACTAATTCCAGCGGATTAAAGGGCTTACTGATATAATCATCCGCTCCGATATTCAGACCCAATATCTTGTCCGTGTCTTCTGACTTTGCTGATAGAATGATGATTGGTACGCTGCTGTATTCCCTTATTTTCAGTGTGGCACGGATACCGTCCAGACGCGGCATCATGATATCCATGATCAGTAGGTGTATCTCTTCTTTCTGAAGAAGCGCCATGGCCTGTTCGCCGTCATAGGCCTTATAAATGCGGTATCCCTCCTGATTCAGGTAGATTTCTATCGCATCTACGATTTCCCTGTCGTCATCACAAACCAGAATATTAGCCATAACCTTACCTCCTGTATCACAATATCTAACTCCATTTAAACACACAAATATGAAATCTGTATATCGAAAATTATTAATATTTTTTTAATTTTAAAAACCATGATGCAGGAAGGCATTTTGGTACCATCTGATCTCATCTCCAAATACAGCCACCACATCATAGCGCACCGGTTCAGACTGTCTGATGCCATGGATCAAACGATAATAATCAGCCACCTTACAGATCACCTTCTGCTTGGCAATACCGACCGCCTCCTGTGGAGCTCCCTTATCAAGTGAAGTGCGGAATTTCACCTCCACAAACACCAGATATCCACCGCTTCTGCAGATAATGTCAATTTCACCCTGCCTGCACCTAAAATTTCTCTCAAGGATCCGCGCGCCCTGACTTATCAGAAAACCCACGGCTCTCTCTTCCGCTTCCGTACCTATACTACGATAATTACGGTTCAATCTCAGTCCTCCCTGATAATATTGCGGATAAAGCTTCTTCTGTGGATCGGTGTGGGACCGTATTTTTTCAAAGCTTCCATATGTGCAGCACTGCCGTAACCTTTATTGCCGGCAAAATCATACTCAGGAAACACCTTATCGTATTCCACCATCAACCTGTCTCTCGTCACTTTTGCAATGATACTTGCGGCACCGATGGAAATACTTTTGGCATCTCCCTTGATGATAGGTACCTGTCTGACAGCTACTCCCGGTATCGTCACCGCATCGTTTAACAGCAGGTCAGGCATAACCCGCAAACTGTTGATTGCCTGCCGCATCGCTTCATAGGTAGCCTGTAAAATATTGATCTCATCGATCCGCTCCGGTGATGCATAGCCAACAGCGCAGGCAACTGCTTTCTCCATAATGATGTTGTACAGCTCTTCTCTCTTTTTCTCAGAAAGCTGTTTGGAGTCATTGATGTAAAGAATATCACAATCTTTTGGCAAAATAACCGCACCTGCCACAACAGGACCAGCCAGCGGTCCTCTGCCAACCTCATCAATCCCGCAAATATAAGCATAGGAGGCATACTCCTTTTCGTATCGCTTTAACTGTTCCGTGCGTTTTATCTCTTTCTCATATGCCCGGATCTTTTTGGCCGCATCCTCCACAAGCTTTCTGACGCCGCCTCTTTCATCTGTACTGTAGCTGTTTATAAACGCAGGCAGCTCTTTAATAGAAGCTGCCTGTAATTGTTCTTTGATCTCATGAATGCTCTGTGTCATTTTCATCCCTCTTATTGGTGTTTTAAAATGCCGAACTTGCTGAGTGGCCAGATTCTGAGCCAGGCCCGGCCGATAATATCATCCCGATGTATATTTCCTACAATCTGCATCCGGCTATCGGAACTGTTGTTGCGATTATCTCCCAAAACAAAGTATTCATCTTCCAAAAGTGTAATCGGTTCTGACGCAACCCCACGTTTTTCAGCACGTATCACTTCACGTCCGTAACTTTCCTTCAGAGGTTCACCATTGATATAAATCACGCCTTCCTCATCTATCTGCACCGTCTCACCCGGAAGACCGATGATTCGTTTGATATAATAAGTGGATTCCTCATACTGAAAAGGAAATACAATAATATCAAATCTCTGGGGATCCTTAAACCGATAAGTGATCTTATCTACGATCAGATTGTCCCCATCAGTCAAAGTGGTCTCCATGGAATCACCGCTCACCTCTGTGCGCTGCCCAACATAAGTGAGCACCAGCCAGGTCAGCAATATCACGACTCCAAGGTAAATAATGGTATTGATACCTTCCTTTAACGCCTTATTCATTCTTTTCCCCTTCTGCTCTCTCAAGCGTCATTCGCCCTAATCTGCCGCTTCTGAAATCTTCAATCAGAATATTGGCAGCTCTTTCAAGGTCCAGTTCTTCCCCCTTACTGTAGCACATCCTGCTCCTGGCAATGTCCGCGAGCTCCTTAACAGGCTCTGATGCCTCCTGCCCGTATCGCTTTTCAATGGACTGCGGATACAGTTTGCTGACCACTTTAAGAAAATCGCAGGCCAACTCCTCCATGATAATGACCTCATCATTCATGGAACCGATAAATGCAAGGTTCCTGCCCACAGTCTGATCCTCAAATTTCGGCCAAAGAATACCGGGCGTATCCAAAAGTTCCAGATTCTTATTGAGTCTGATCCACTGTTTCCCCTTTGTGACACCGGGTTTATTGCCCGTCTTGGTACAGGCCTTTCCTGCAAAAGAATTGATAAAAGTGGATTTTCCAACGTTAGGGATACCCACAACCATGGCACGGACGGGACGGTTCACAATCCCTCGTTTTCTGTCTCTTTCTATCTTCTCGCCACATGCTTCCTGCACCAATCTCTGGATAGACTTTATGCCGGTGCCTGCCTTTGAGTTAATCTCCAATACATGAGCACCTTTTTCCTGAAAATACTGTATCCACTTTTTATTCCAGACAGGATCTGCCAGATCGGCTTTATTCAACAAAACAATCCTGGATTTATTCTTACCCAACTCATCAATATCAGGATTCCTGCTGCTGACAGGGATCCGTGCATCCACAAGCTCTATGATCAGATCGATCAGTTTTATATTCTCCTGCATCATACGTTTGGCCTTCGTCATATGACCGGGATACCATTGATAATTCATCTCTTCTCCTCACAATGCAAAGCCTATTATCACTGCTATAAACTTATTTTACAAATCCGGTACTGCCTTCCTCACCGGCAAGGGCAAACCAAACCTTGCCCACAATATCTTCCGCCTCCACCGGACCGATGCCAGAGGAACGGCTGTCTTCGCTGCTTCCCGGATTATCACCGATGCAAAAATACTCGCCCTTCCCCAAAGTCAGTTCATGATCGGCTATGCCGGCATCTGATATTGGAGCAGGGATCAGATCACTCTCTTCTCCGTTAACAAATAACATGCCTCCGTCGATCAAAACTCTGTCACCGGGAACGGCAACCACTCTTTTCACATAATAATGTGCATTCTTGTTGCCATTGGGTAAAAACACAACCACGTCGCCGGATTTGGGTTTGGACATCGTATAGGAAACCCTGTCAACAAAAATACGCTGACTGCTATAAAGAGTAGGTTCCATGGAATCTCCCACAACATAGGTAGACATTCCCATAAAATAATTGAGTACTGCGGCAATAAATACAGCAAGTAAAGCCACGAAGATCCAGCTGAAGACCTCCTTGACCTGTCTTGAATTGATTCTCTTTTTTCGCCTGTAAAAACTCAATCCACTCTTTCTGGCCATAACGTTTTCCTTTGCCAAAACAAACTTTTCCTATAATGCAAGAAAAGGACAACTACCTAAGTAATTGTCCTTTAGCACATCAATTATTTCACTAATTCTTTAACCTTAGCCTTCTTACCGATGCGGTCTCTTAAGTAGTTCAGTTTTGCACGTCTTACCTTACCCCTTCTAACCACTTCAATCTTCTCAACATTGGGAGAGTGTAAGGGCCAAGTCTTCTCAACGCCAACACCGTTGGAGTTCTTTCTTACAGTGAAAGTCTCTCTGTTGCTGCCGCCCTGTCTCTTTAAAACAACGCCTTCAAATACCTGAATTCTTTCACGGTTTCCTTCTTTGATCTTACCGTATACTCTTACGGTATCGCCAACCTGAAACTCATCAACAGTTGCCTTCAACTGTTCTGCTTCAATTTCCTTAATAATGTTAATGTTACTCATTATAGAGCCTCCTTCATAAAATGGATGTTCTTAATACCTGAATGTAACAGAGGACCATCTCGTTTTCACAACGCTACTATATTACCACACTATGTAACATAATGCAAGCACTTTTTATTATTTCTGATGATATCCGTCCAAAAATTCACCCATACGTCTCATGGCATCTCTCAGAACTTCCGCCTCAGGAAGCATTACGATTCGGAAATGATCAGGCACATGCCAGTCAAAGCCGCTTCCAGGAATCAGAAGGATATTGGTGGCATGAAGCAGATCTCTTGCAAACTTCTTATCATCGGTGATATTGAACTTTTTAATGTCCAGTCTGGGGAACAGATAAAATGCTGCACTATTCTTAACAAAAGAAAGTCCGTCGATCTTCTCAAGTTCGGAACAGGTTGCTTCTCTCTGCTCATAAATACGTCCACCGGGTGCTACCATTGATCTCGGTGTTTCCATATCAGCTAAAGCAGCAGGGATAACAAGCTGAGGAAGTGTGTTTGCGCAAAGTCTGAGTGAAGTCATCTGTATGATGCCTTTTCTGTATTCTTCTGTAAGATGACGAGGACCGCTGATAACCATCCAGCCACAACGGAAGCCACAAACAAGGTGAGATTTTGAAAGACCGTTCATTGTCACAACGGGAACATCAGGAGCAAGAGAAGCTGTTGATATATCCTTCAGGTCATCCATTACGTGACGGTCATAGATTTCATCAGAGAAGATAAGAAGCCCGTTTTGTCTTGCTATCTCTACAATTTCAAGAAGTATTTCTTCGGGATACAGAGCTCCTGTGGGATTGTTGGGGTTGATGATTACGATAGCCTTTGTTTTTGATGTAACCTTTGAACGGATATCCTGTACATCAGGATACCACGCATTCTTTTCGTCGCAAACATAAAA
>JAZNMF010000023.1:0-9364 GCA_045579545.1 Acetatifactor sp.
CGATCTTTCTTAGCTTCGTCCTTTGCCAATGCCCACGGCATCGTCTCATCAATATACTTATTACAACGCTTGAACAGAACAAAGAGCTCGGTGATTGCATCTGCGATATGCAGACCTTCCATCTTCTCATCAACCTTTGCCTTCACACTCTTTGCAATTGCAAGAAGCTCATCGTCAACTTCTTCATTCACACCCGGATTTGCCACAACACCGTCAAAATACTTATTCGTCATGGAAATAGTACGGTTTACCAGATTACCGAGCGTGTTTGCAAGGTCAGAGTTGATACGCTCTACCAGAAGATCGTAAGTAATCACGCCGTCATTCTCAAACGGAGTCTCATGTAATACAAAATAACGCACGCCATCCACGCTGAACAGCTCCGCAAGATCATCAGCATACATGATATTACCAACCGACTTACTCATCTTACCGCCGTTCGACAACAGCCACGGGTGACCGAATACCTGCTTCGGAAGCGGAAGATCCAATGCCATCAATAAGATCGGCCAGTAAATCGTGTGGAAACGTACGATATCCTTACCTATCAGATGCAAATCCGCCGGCCAGAACTTCTTGTACATATCACCATTGTTGCCATCTACATCATAACCAAGACCGGTAATATAGTTACTGAGTGCGTCAATCCATACATATACAACATGCTTCTCATCAAAGCTTACCGGAACTCCCCACTTGAATGTGGAACGGGATACACAAAGATCCTGCAGACCCGGTAAAAGGAAGTTGTTCATCATCTCATTCTTACGGGATTCCGGCTGAATAAACTCCGGATGCGTATTGATATACTCAATCAGACGGTCTGCGTACTTCGAAAGCTTCAGGAAATAAGCATCTTCCTTTGCAGGCTGGCAGTCACGTCCGCAATCCGGACACTTGCCGTCTACCAACTGGGAAGAAGTGAAGAAGGACTCACACGGAGTACAATACATACCCTCATAATATCCCTTATAAATATCACCCTGATCGTAGAGCTTTTTGAAAATCTTCTGAATCTGCAACTCATGATCTGCATCCGTGGTACGGATAAACTTATCATAAGATATATTCAGCATATCACACAGACCTTTTATCACTGCTGCCACATCATCCACAAATGCCTTGGGACTGACGCCGGCTTCCTGTGCCTTCAATTCAATCTTCTGACCGTGCTCGTCAGTACCGGTCTGGAAAAATACGTCGTATCCTTCCTTCCTCTTAAATCTCGCAATACTGTCCGCAAGCACGATCTCATAGTTGTTGCCGATGTGGGGCTTGCCGGAGGTGTATGCAATCGCTGTGGTAATATAATATTTACCTTTATTCATTGTTATCTCCTTTCCTGAAAACAGATATATTGCGAGGTCCAGGATCCACTCGCATAAGCCAAAAACCCGCCTTCCGTTCAGAACAGAAGACGGGACATTTCACTATGATTAGAGTAACACACCAAAACTTTACTGTCAATTATTAATTAACCTTTTTCCCAATCCGTTACTCCTTAACCTCGAAAAAACCGGTTGAGCTCGTCCTTCCAGACTATCGGCATTGTCTCAGTAATGCTTCTTACATTTTCTCCAGAAAAGCTGCAACATTGGCGGCGATGTCGTCTTTGAAAACAGCAGAACCTGCCACAATCACATTGGCGCCGGCATCGATCACATCCCGGACGTTATCAATATTGATGCCACCATCCACTTCTATATCTACCTTAAGGCCTCTCTCTTCAATCTGTTTGCGGATAACCGTTGCTTTTTTCACGCATTCGGGGATGATCTTTTGTCCGCCAAAGCCGGGTTCCACAGTCATGATCAGCACCATATCCACCTTGTCCAAATAAGGGGCTACCGCCTCCGCAGGGGTGGCCGGTTTGATAGTGATTCCTACTTTTTTGCCGAAAGAGCGGATGGCGCGGATGGTTCCTTCCACATCGTCAGTGGCCTCAATATGGAAATTAATCAGATCCGCCCCGCACGCAGCAAACTCTTTGATATACCGCTCCGGTTTCTCAATCATCAGATGCACATCAAAGAAAATATCGGTATATTTGCGGATCGAGCTGATAAGCGGCATGCCATAGGTAATGGAAGGCACGAAAAAACCGTCCATCACATCAATGTGAAGATACTGCGCCCCCGCTTTGTGTGCCCGTTCAATATCAGAACCCAAGTTCCAGAAATCCGCTGCCAAAATGGACGGCGATAAAATGTTCATACTATCTATCCTTCTTTCTCTATTACTTACATTCTCCGTTATTTATCAGAAGAATTCTTTCACAGATTTGTACACACCTTCAGCATCCAGACCATACTTAGCCACCAGCGCAGCCGCAGATCCTGACTCGCCGAACACATCCTGCATACCCAGCTTCTTCACGGGAGTGGGAAGTTTCGCACACAGGCAATCACACACTGCACTGCCCAGACCGCCGATCACGGAATGTTCTTCCACCGTCACAACCTTGCCGGTCTTCTTGGCGCTATTTATGATAACCTCTTCATCCAAAGGCTTAATGGTACAGATATTGACAACCTCCGCACTGATACCGTCTGCAGCCAGCTTCTCGGCAGCACCCAGAGCAGAATCCACACAGATACCGGTAGCCACGATGGTCACGTCGGTTCCCTCGCGCACCACAGTGCCTTTGCCGATCTCAAACTGATATCCGGGCTTGTCATTGATTACCGGAACAGCCGCACGGCCGAAACGGATATAGACAGGGCCTTCATGCTCGATAGCAGCGCGCACACAGGCTCTTGCCTCCACATCATCGGAAGGACACATTACCACCATGCCGGGAATGGTTCTCATAAGAGCCAGATCCTCATTACACTGATGAGAGGCACCATCCTCACCTACCGTGATACCCGCGTGGGTGGCACCAATTTTTACATTTAAATGGGGATAACCCACAGAATTACGCACCTGTTCAAAGGCACGTCCTGCTGCAAACATGGCGAAAGAACTTACAAAGGGGATCTTGCCTGTCAGGGACAATCCTGCTGCAATGCCCACCATATTACATTCTGCGATACCGCAATCAATAT
The DNA here is from genome assembly GCA_045579545.1 of Acetatifactor sp. GTDB lineage: Bacteria > Bacillota > Clostridia > Lachnospirales > Lachnospiraceae > Acetatifactor. Next base: position 3,048 of record JAZNMF010000023.1, read on the forward strand.
GTCTTTCAGGGTACGCCTTCTTAAAAATACCGGTCTTTGTGGCTGCTGCAAGGTCAGCATCCAGAACTACCAGCTGAGGATACTCTTCCGCAAGCTCTTTCAGAGCATTGCCATAGCTTTCTCTTGTCGCTATTTTTTTAACTGCGTCTGCCATTATGCTTCCTCCTTTGCCAGTGCTTCTTCGATTTTCATAAGATCCGCCATTGCCACTTCATATTCGGCATCGTTGGGAGCTTTGCCGTGCCAGTCCACAGAATTCTCCATGAATGACACACCCTTGCCCTTCAGACTGTGGAGCACGATACAGGTAGGCATACCTTTCGTCTCTCTGGCTTCCTTAAAGGCAGCTCTCAGCCCATCAAAATCGTGAGCATCCACATTGATCACATGGAAATTGAACGCTTCAAACTTCTTGTCAATGGGATACGGGGAACAAACCTGATCCAATTCACCGTCAATCTGCAGATTGTTATTGTCAACGATTGCACAAAGATTGTCCAGCTTGCGGTGTCCTGCAAACATGGCAGCCTCCCACACCTGGCCTTCCTCAATCTCACCATCTCCAAGTAAGGTATATACGCGGAAATCCTTACCGCTCATCTTGGCACCCAGCGCCATTCCCACAGCTACGGAAATACCCTGACCAAGAGATCCGGATGCCATATCCACACCGGGAATGTGAAGATTGGGATGTCCCTGCAGATAGGAACCAAGCTTACGCAGTGTGGTCAAATCCTCCACCGGGAAAAATCCTCTGTGCGCCAGTGTAGAATACAAGCCGGGCGCAGTATGACCCTTGGACAATACAAATCGGTCTCTGTCCTCCCACCGGGGATTGGCGGGATCCACGTTCATTTCCTCAAAATATAAAAAAGTAAATACATCTGCCGCGGAAAGAGATCCGCCCGGATGTCCTGCCTTTGCACTGTGAACCGAAGTCACAATGCCTTTGCGCACATCATTGGCACGCTTGCGCAGTTCCAAATTATTCATCAGCTCCTCCATTCTGCCGCTCCGATGCGGCTGTGTACCGTCCCGTATTGCTCTTGTGATATCCTTTTCAGGAAGCATATCGGTGCCGGTACATTATCATCATCCTTATACTAGCATGATTTTTGCTTTCCGTAAAGCCACTTTTCACATTGTCGGCACATATGGACAGATTCATACTTCTTTTTTCTCCGGCATATATTAATTAGTAACAACTCCCACAAAGAAGGTTCACTATGCGTTTCCGCTCCCGCCTGACCCTCCGGCAGATATTGCCGGTCACCGGATTCACGGCTCTGATCACAGCCTTCCTTTTATTTTCAGCCTCCTACCGCAGGGAAGAACGACAGTTTTACTGTTTGACAAACCAGTTGTTTTGCAGCGAAATGCTGGCAAACACGCTGAACATGCATTACACACTGGCCGATCCCTCGGACTTCGGCATTGAAGATTACGAGGTTATCCTGCCCTGCTATTCCACCGAAAATGTACTGTCGGGACAGACCCGCACAGAAAATCTCCTCAAGCGCCTTCTCGCCATCGATACCGGGAAACTGTCCGTACAGTCGCAGGTTACCCACTCTCTTTTGGTTGACTCCCTTCAGAATTCTCTGGAACTAAGTGACTTTTCTCTGTACGAGGAGCCGCTCTCCCCTTCTTCCGGGATGCAGTCTCAGCTGCCTATTCTGCTGGCGGAATATACCTTCCGAAGCCGCCGGGACGTGGAGGATTATCTGAAACTCCTGGATCAGACAGACGATTACTTTGAAGCACTTCTTCGGTTTGAGCAGGAAAAAGCTGCTGCCGGGCTTCTTATGCCCTCCACTTCCCTCAAAAAAGTGGTGGAACAATGTGATACCATTCTGAAAGAAGACCAGCTGGCCGCAGGAACCCATTTTCTGCAGACTACCTTCCGGGAGAGGCTCTTTCACCTGGTTTCACAGGGAGGAATCACCCAAAAGGATGTCGAAAGCTACGAAGCCCAAAACAATCGTCTGCTGCGCACGGTAATGCTGCCCGCATACATAGCATTGGGAGATGGTCTTCTGGTACTGGAGAACCCGGACATTCCTCTGAGAGGCCTTGCCTCCAAACCTGAAGGTGCCGTTTACTATGAGAAACTGCTTTCTTCTCAGACGGGCTCAGACCGTTCCGTGTCAGAGATCAAAAAGATGATCGTGGAACAGTTCGACCGGGAATATCTTCTCTTTGGAAGTATCCTTGATCAAACACCGGAACTCGCCGTTCTCCCCTACGACACCCTGCTGCAAGAAAAATTTCCACTGGAGAACGTATCCGCTATGCTGTCGGATCTGCAGTGCAGAATGGAAGCAGACTTTCCTCCCTTTGATACCGGAAAAGATCTCCCTGAAGTCACTGTCAAAACAGTGTCTTCCAGCCTGGAAGATTATTGTGCTCCCGCTTTTTACCTGACACCTCCGCTGGATGACACCTCCTCCAATGCTATCTACATCAACGAAAAAAGTACACCGGCCGGGCTGGAACTTTACACTACCCTGGCACACGAAGGTTATCCCGGTCACATGTACCAATCCGTCTACCACAATCTGGCCGTGATGCAGAAAAAGCCGGACCCGGTCACCAACGTGCGGGAACTTCTGTGGTACGGAGGGTATCTGGAAGGCTGGGCTTTGTATGTAGAATTTTTATCCTACGATTACGCCTCAGAACTATTTGCGGAGCAAAATCAGAAACAACTGGCAGAGGCCGTTCAGCTCACAAAATACAATCGCAGCCTCCTCCTTGGCCTCTACTCTCTGCTGGATATCATGATCCACCATGAAAACTGTGACCTTACACAGGTATCCTCCCTGCTGGCAAATTTCGGCATAACAGACACATCGGCCGTCTCCTCCATCTATGAATACATCGTGGAAGAGCCGACCAATTATCTGAAATATTATCTGGGCTACTTAGAAATCCTTTCTCTGAAAGAGCAGGCCATGCATCTCTGGGGAGATACCTACACCGATTACGATTTCCACACATTTATGCTGCAGTCCGGCCCCGCGGACTTTACAACCCTCAGGGAAGCACTGAAAAACCGGCCTTCTCCAAAGTTCGCCGACTAAATAACTTTCCGGCAGAGATTACTCGGAATCAAGGGCTTCCAGGTAATCTCTGTCCCACATCAGAACCTTCAGTTTCGAAGCCACCTCCACTGCAGGTGCCGTAAAATACTGATTGGTCATAACAACACCCACCATACAGTCATAATAATCCCGGCCTGCGTACGCCTCCTGAATGGCATGTACACCCACCGGCCCGTCATATCGCTTACACTGGATGGCATAGCTTACCCCTTCTCTTTGGGCAAGAATATCTACCCCGTAATCCCTGCTCCCTCTGGTCACTTCCACCTCAAGAAACCCATGATCCCGCAAAAGCTCCGCGCAGTAGCGCTCAAATTCATGACCATCCATCAGATCAACCGGTCCGGGCTTCCTGCGCCGCAATGTGCGCAAAAGCATCCCCGCCCCGAAGCACGCGGCAGCAACCACCGCTATAACGATCAAAGGGATATAGTATTCCATCTCAAATCCTCCCACCGGACAACATCCTTCTTCGCAATTAATGCAGAACATTTGTTCTCATTATATCACGAAACCATTCCCAGTGCAAGTATCACGCTCATCACCATACTGATGAATGCAGACCAAAGCGCTCCTGCCACAGTATATCTGGTTTTTGTCACCTTTGCTGCCAGAAAATATACACTCATGGTATAAAACAAAGTTTCCGTACAACTCATGAGAATGGAGGTTAAAATCCCCAAATAAGAATCCGGCCCTGCCGTTTTAAAAATATCAAGTACCAGGCCGGTGGCTGCAGAGGAGGAAAACAGCTTTATGGTCAGAAGCGGCATCAGTTCTCCGGGAAGCCCCACCGCCCGGGTAAGAGGTGAAAACAGACTTCCCAGAAAAGTCAGAAACCCCGAGGCACGAAGTATGCCCACCGCCACCATCAGACCTACTAAAGTAGGCACGATACCCACCACCACCTTTAGCCCGTCCTTTGCCCCTTGCAGAAAGCTTTCATAGACCTTGACCTTTGACATCATCCCGTGGGCCACTATATAAAAGATCAGTGCCGGAATGATAATATCCGAAATATGAGCCAGAAAACTCATGACCTCACCTCCCTACCGCTTCGACACCTCACCGATGGCACCCTGCCGCTCTTTTTGTCCTTTAACCGGCAAAAGATCACCGCCGCCAGCGTGCTCACCGCCGTGGCAACAATGGAGGGGGCAACGATCAGCGCCGGATCAGCACTTCCGTATTGACTGCGATATGCGATCATATTCACCGGTATCAGCTGCAGGGAAGAAATATTCAAGATCAGAAACGTGCACATTTCATTGCTCGCACTTCGCGCCCCGCCTTCCTCCAGATACTGTGGATTCCCTCTCTCCTTTTCCAATTCTGCCAGAGCTTCCATGGCCTTCAGCCCCGCAGGGGTGCATGCCCAGCCCAGCCCCAGCACATTGGCTACCACATTGGTCGCAATATATTCTCTGGCCGGATGCTCTTTCGGCACTTTAGGAAATATAAAGTTTAAAAAAGGACCGATCAGGCGGGTCAACCGACGGATCAGCCCGGACTGATTTCCAATTTCCATCAGGCCCATCCACAGCGCCATCACACCGGCCATCGTGATACACAAAGAAATTGCTTCCCCCGCACTGTCCAGCGCCGCGTCGGTCACTGCACTCATATTTCCGGTACATGCCCCATAGATCACACCTACCAGAATCATTCCTGCCCAAAGATAATTCAACATAACATAACCACCGGATTGGTCTCATTTTATTCTATGCCCTTCTTGCAAGCCACAGAACACCGTGTTATACTGGAGATACCAATCAAGTGATCGGGCTGGAAACAGTATTCAGCCGATGCACCAGGAAAGGACAACGAAATATGTCACATGAAGATTATTCCAAAGCACAAAAACTGGGACAGAAAGCCTACAGATCTTCCCTTTCCATGGGAAAATACCCCTATCTGCCCGTTCTGGATGAAATACTCTCCCACGCACAGATTGATTACGAAGTGCATCTGGGTGTCAGCGACATCCCCCTGAGTCAGGTGGTGGGAACCAGCACACTCGGCCGGACTCAGGCCTTTGCCTCTAACTTTATGCCACTTCTGGCAGAGGGCAGCGAGTTTTCCGCCAAGTGGTCCAAGCTGTGTGATGCACAGATGAACGAGGGCATACGGGATGCCGTCAAGGTCTATGAATATATGAACAAGTATTATGTAGTGGAGGGCAATAAACGGGTCAGCGTTCTGAAGTATTTTAATGCCCATACCATTCTTGCGGATGTCACCCGAAAGGTGCCGAAGCCCAGTGACGAGCCCGAGAACCGGATCTACTATGAATACATGGGTTTTTATGAGCTTACCAAAATCAACTACCTGCGTTTTTCCAGACCCGGCCGCTTCGCCAAGCTACTAACCGCCACAGGCAAAGGTGCAACTGATGTCTGGTCCGAGGATGATCGTCTGGACTTTTCCAGCTTCTATACCGGTTTTTTCAATGTATTCCGTGAAAAAGGCGGCAATAAACTGCAGAATGTAACACCTGCGGATGCCCTGTTAGTTTACCTGACCTTCTATCCTTACAAGGAATCTCTGGAAGCCACGGAGGCCAGGCTGAAGACCAACATGGAGAAAATATGGCCCGAGATCCTTCTTGCGGGAGAGGAGGAATCCGTAGAGCTTATGATGAATCCCACCCAGGAGAAGACTACGGTGAGCACCGTGATCAACATGTTCATTCCTCCCAAAAAGAAACGTGTCGCCTTCGTCTATGACAAAGAGCCCGGTTCCTCCGACTGGATCTATGGACACGAGCTGGGACGGCTCCATCTGACAGATGTGTTCGGGGATTCGTTGGAAACCAGAACTTACATTGTAGACCTGAATCAGGATGATCCGGAAGAAAGGCTGGACGCCATCTGCAAGGACGGCTGTGACATTATTTTTACGGCAACCCCCAAGCTGATCAAAGCGTGCTTAAAGGCCGCTATCGATCACCCGGATGTAATTATTCTGAACTGTGCCCTCAATTCTTCCTACAACACGGTAAGAACGTATTACACCAGAATGTACGAGGCCAAATTCCTGACCGGTATGATCGCCGGCGCCATGTGCACCAACGACCGTATCGGCTATGTAGCGGATTACCCGCTTTATGGTGTTGCCGCCAGCATCAACGCCTTTGCTCTGGGTGCCAAGATGGTCAATCCCCGTGTCAAGGTATATCTGGCATGGTCCAGCGTGAAAGATTTTGACATTGAT
>JAZNMF010000024.1:0-13891 GCA_045579545.1 Acetatifactor sp.
TGAATGGAGGGACAATCCCAAGCTGATTGCCCGCCTGGAAGCAGACGGCGAGACAATCCTTGCAACTGACGATACCTGGAAGTGTCTTCCTCAGGGCGCCATCTACTTTAACCAGCTGAGAATGGGCGAATACTACAACGCGAATTTGTGCAGCGAAGACTGGATCCTGCCCGATTATGACGACAGCAGCTGGCAATGGGCGCAGAAAGATACCACACCTCCGCAGGGTGTTTTCCGGGAGTGCACCTGTGAGCCCATCCGTGAGCACAAGGTATATAAGCCTGTGCGAATCGTCCAGAACGGTGACCACCGCTATCTGTTCGATATGGGACAGAATATGTCAGGCTATGTGCGTCTTACCATAAAAGGAAATGCCGGCGACGAACTTACCATCCGGTATGCGGAGTGTATCGACGATAAAATGCAGCTTGCCTACTACGGTATGGACAGCTACTACTGCAAGAACGGCGGTTTCCAGACAGATAAATTTATCTGCTCCGATCAAAGAATCACCTGGTCTCCCAAATTTGCCTACCATGGCTTCCGCTACATAGAGATAACAGGCATTCTGGATACCATGGAGCTGGAGGTCTCTGCAGTTTTTGTTCATCAGGCAGTCCAAAGACGCACTGAGTTTTCCTGTTCCGACCCGTACTTTAACAAGCTTTTCAATTGCGGTGTCATGTCCAGCTGGTCCAACATGTTTTACATGCTTACCGACTGTCCCACCAGAGAAAAATTCGGCTGGGCCAACGATGCCCAAAGCTCCACGGAGCAGATGCTCACTAATTTTGAGACAGAATCACTACTCACCAAGTGGCTGCAGGATGTAAGGGACGCCATGCGCCCCGACGGTTGTCTTCCCGGCATCATTCCCACCGCAGGCTGGGGATATCACTGGGGCAACGGACCGGTGTCCGACGGACTTCTCTTCGAGATTCCTTACAGAGTATATCTGCATACCGGAGACAGCCGGCCGCTTGTGGAAAGCCTGGAGCATTTTGACAGATACCTCAGATATCTGGACAGCCAGAAAACCGATCGGGGTCTGGTAGAGTTCGGTCTGGATGACTGGGCAGCACCCGGCAATATTCACATTGTGGAAACAGGTTTTATCAATGCAGTGCTGATCTTCTATTTCCTGAAAATCACACATCTTGCCGCCACTTTGGCCGGCAAGAAAGATGCAGACCGCTATCTTACAGAAGCCCGGGAACTGAAAGACTTCATAATGAAACAATACATTGATCCCCATGGCCGCTGTACCATCAATGAGCAGTGCAGCGTAGCCATGCTGATCTATTACGATATTTACGAAGAACTTCAGCCTTTGAAGGAACAGCTGGCTGCCCTTTTGGAAGGAACCGATTTCCATTTGAAATGCGGTATGGTGGGCATGAGGAGACTACTCCACGCTCTCACCAAATGCGGACTGTCTGACTATGCCTGCAAACTGCTGAAGGCAGAAGGCTATCCGGGGTATAAGGTATGGATGGACGGTGATGCCACCACCCTTTGGGAAAAATGGGACATTCACACCATATCCGATTCCAAGAATCACCACATGTACTCTGATTTCATGTCCTGGTTCATCAAGACCCTGGCCGGCATCAGCATTAACGAAGACAAACCCGGTGCTCTTGAGTTTGTACTCAATCCGGACTTTGTCAGTGAACTGGATTCCGTGGACTTAACCTACCACACTATAAAGGGAGACATCTGCGTTTCCTGGCACAGAGAAGGCACCGGAATCAGATTATCAGTAACAAAGGATGATGCAGTAACCCTTATTTATCAAGGCAAACCTGTCACAAGCCTTAATAATATTATTAATATAGGAGGAAACCCTACATGAAAAAATTGAACGTAGCAATCATCGGACAAGGAAGAAGCGGCCGCGATATCCACGGCAAGTTCTTCAAAAGTGAAGACAACACTCTCTTTAACGTAGTTGCTGTTGTTGATGCCCTGGAGCACAGGAGAAAACGCGCTGCCGAGGAATACGGCTGTGACGTATACGAGTCCTATACCGAACTGTTCGGCCGCAAGGACATTGATCTGGTAGTCAACGCCACCTACTCTTACATGCACGCTCCCGTTGCCATCGACCTTTTGAACCACGGCTTCAACGTAGTAAGCGAAAAGCCCTTTGCAAAAACATATGAAGACGGCTGTGCTATGGTGGAAGCTGCCAAGAAGAACGGCGTAATGCTCAACATCTTCCAGCAGTCCCGTTTTGCTCCTTATTTTGTAAAGATTAAGGAAATTCTGGCAAGCGGAAAGCTGGGCGATATCAAGCAGATCTCCATCAACTTTTCCAAATTCGCAAGACGTTGGGACTGGCAGACCCTGCAGAGTTTTGCCGGCGGTGAAGTGAGAAACACCGGCCCTCACCCCTTAGATCAGGCTCTGGATCTGATGAACTATCCCGAGAATATTACTGTATTTTCCAAACTGGATCTTGCAAACTCTTTCGGTAACGCTGAGGATTATGCAAAGATCATCCTGACTGCGCCGGGTGCTCCTTTATTAGATGTGGAGATTTCCAGCTGTAACGGCTATGTTCCTCCCATGTATAACATCCACGGCAGCAAGGGTGCCCTCAAAGCAACCGCATCTCACATTGACATCAAGTACTTTGATCCTGCCAATGAGCCTGAGAGAGTAGCAATCTCCGAATCTCTGGAAGACGAGAACGGGCTGCCCATGTACTGCACCGAAACCCTGCACTGGACAGAGGAAAGCTTCGACCTTGTGGGTGATGCCTTCAACGTGGGTACCGCAAGCTACTACAAGATGATCTATGATTACCTCACCGAGGGCAAAGAGATGGAGATCAAGCCTGAAGAGCAGCTTCTTCTGCAGCTGAAGGTCATCGACCTGATCCATGCACAGAATCCCCTCAAGCCGTAAGCAATCATCAAAAATGAAAGAGGATAACGCATGATACACCAGACAATCCCGATCCATATGCCCGGCTCTCTTCCGGGAGCCAGACTGGTAACCTACATACAGGAATATACCGAGCAGATAGACATTGAGAAACGTCCGTTGATCCTGCTCTGCCCGGGCGGAGCTTACTTTGACACTTCTGACAGAGAAGCCGAAAGTATGGCACTGCAGTTTCTGGCCATGGGGTATCATGCGGCAGTCCTTCGATACTCCACTGCACCCGCACATTTTCCGATAGCACTGACGGAACTGGCTTTTTCCATGAAACTGCTGAGAGAGCAGGCCGGAGAGTGGCATATTGATGCAGACAAGATCATCGTTCAGGGTTGTTCTGCCGGCGGACATCTGGCAGCAAGTCTGGGCGTGTTCTGGCACGAACCGTTTCTGGCGGATGCCCTCGGACTGACGGACAGTGAACCGCTGCGTCCCAACGGAATGATACTGTGCTATCCGGTGATCACCACCGGAGAATACTGTCATGAGGGTTCCATCCGCAACCTGATCGGCGGTAATGAAACGCTCCTTGATAAAATGTCCTTGGAAAAACAGGTTTCAGAGAAGACACCAAAAGCATTTCTCTGGCATACGCTGGAGGATACCGGCGTTCCCATGGAGAACTCTCTTCTTATGGTCAGCGCACTGCGAAAAGCCGGTGTCTCTGTTGAATTTCACCTGTACCCCAAAGGAGTGCACGGACTGGCTCTTGCCAACCGACTGACCGCCAAGAAAGGCGGCCTCTGTGTTCAGGAAGAATGTGCCTCCTGGATCAGTCTGGCCCACACCTGGCTGGAACAATTATAGTTTTACAGTTTTAAAAAAACTTACTGTAAAAGGAGTTTCTGATATGAAAAAAGATATCAACCCCTTGATCCAAAATGTAAAGAAAGTAGTTGACCGCCACAAACTGGCTCCCGGGGCCTACGCAAGGTGGACACTTGACAACGGAACCGAAAGAAATATGGGTGTAAACGAGTATGGCTGCGCGGATGCCGCCAACCTCCTCTACACCATCAACGAATTTCCCAGAGATATGGAAGAAAGACAGGGCTTTATCAGTACCCTGCAGAACATGCAGGATTCTGAGACCGGTCTGTTCATGGAAGGTTCTCATGCGCATCTCCACTGTACTGCCCACTGTCTGGCAGCTCTGGAGCTTTTTGATGCAGGAGCTCTGCACAGACTAACCGCCTGCGACGATTACAGAACCAAAGAAGGCTTGTACAAGTTTTTGGAAGAGCTGGATTGGGGTAACGGTGCATGGGGTTCTGCCCACAAGGGCGCAGGACTGTTTTCCGCTATGAACCTTTCCGGAGAAGCAACCTCTGAGTGGAACAACTGGTATCTGGACTGGCTCTGGGAGGAAGCAGATCCCATAACAGGCTTCTGGCGCAAAGGCTTTGCGGAGGAGTACTTGTATCACAGCATGGGAAGCAGTTTCCATTATCTGTTCAATGTAGAACATCTAAGGATGCCCATGCGCTATCCCGATAAGGTCATTGACAGCTGTCTGAAGCTGTACTATAACGAAATGATGGATCATGCCATCACCAAGGAAAAGTTCGGCAGAAGGGTACAGTTCGTAGAGGCTGACTGGGTATATTATATTTCCAGAGCGCTGCGTCAGACCACACACCGTTTTGATGAGTGTATGGAGACCGTTTCCAAATTTGCCGACGGATATCTGGATTGGTTCATGTCCCTGGATTTTGATACCCATCCTTTGGTAGACGATTTGCACTCTCTGTTCGGCGCCATGTGTTGTGTGGCAGACCTTCAGCGTTTCCTGCCCGGACAGATCCTGACAGACAAGCCCCTTCGGCTGGTACTGGACCGCAGACCGTTCATATAATCACAAATCGGAGGTAATGAAATGCAAAAAGTTACTATTTTAAAGCCGGAACGCTTTCAGGGCGAACACAAAATGACAGGAGAAGTCCTGGAAAACGCTGTGAAGGAAGCGCTCAAAAAAATCGATCAGCTCATGGACGAGATGGGCGATGATCTTCCCGGCGAAAGCAGTGTCAATAACGTTTACCCCGCTGTCAAAAATGATTGGGGCTGGCAGGGAGGTTTCTACGCCGGCATGTTATGGCTGGCTTATGAAATGACCGGCGATGAAAAGTATAAGAAGAAAGCTGAGTCTCTGATCGACTCTTTCTATGTGAGAATCAAAGAAAAATTAGGTGTCAATCATCATGATATGGGCTTTTTATACATGCCCTCCTGCGTCGCCGCTTACAAGCTGACCGGCAATGAAAAAGCAAAAGAAGCCGCTCTTATGGCAGCCGACCATCTGATGGGCAGATACAATGCCGGCGTGATTCAGGCTTGGGGAAATGTAGGCGACAACCAGCGTCTGATCGTTGACTGTATGAACAATATTCCTCTTTTATACTGGGCAACCGAAGAGACCGGAGATATGAAATATTGGGAAGCGGCCAAGACACACGCCTGGAACACCATGAAGTATACGATCCGTGAAGACGGAAGTACCTTCCACACCTTCCACTTTGACAAGGAAGGCAATCCCTTAAGGGGAGAAACCTGTCAGGGTGCAGCGGATGATTCCACCTGGGCAAGAGGACAGGCATGGCTGATCAGCGGCATCCCTCTTACCTACAAATACTTAAAAGATGAGGCATTTATTCCCTACTTTGAGAAAGTTGCAAATTGCTTCCTGAATCTTCTTCCCCAAGACTATGTGCCTTTCTGGGATATGATCTACACAGACGGAGACGATCAGGAGCGCGATTCCTCAGCCGGCGCCATCGCTGCCTGCGGACTCTTGCAGATGCTGCCCCGGATGTCTGATGACAATCCTTTAAAGGAACTGTATGCAAATGCAGTAGACAAGATCATGTACTCCTTATCTCAGAATTACAGCACCAAGGACACGCCGGAGTCCAACGGTCTGTTGCTTCATGCTGTCTATAACCATAACGCCAACCGCGGTGTAGATGAGTGCAACCTATGGGGCTGCTACTATTACATGGAAGCGCTGGCCCGCCTGAGCAAAGGTCTCGACGCATATTGGTAAGAAGTGCTATTTTCTACTCATTCCACAGAAAGGAAGATGACTATGTTAGAATTTGCTTTTTACGAAAAAGAGATCACACCGCCTCTTAGCTGCCCCATTCCGGGATACTTCAATCTCAGAAAGGCAAGCGATGTACAGGACCGGCTTTATGCCAGAGCCGCAGTAGTGCGCGACGGCGAAACCTGCGCAGCCATTATCTCCATAGATGCATGTATTCCCGACAGTGCTATCGTTGAAGGGGTTGCCGCACGTATCAAAGAATACACCGGTATTCCCCGCTCCAATATACTGATCGGTTATACCCATACACATACCGGAATCCCCGGGTATGACTATGAGGGAGACGACCGTGAAATCTTAAACAGCTTAGACGGTTATCACTCCGTTCTGATCAATCTGGTGGCAGACTGCGCGATCCTCGCATATATGCGCCTACAGGAGGCAACACCCGTATTTGGCAAAGGAGAAGTGAAAGGTATCTCCTTCTGCCGTGACTTCTTTATGAAAAACGGCACACCCCAGACCAATCCTCCCCGCACCAGCCCCGAGATCATCGGACCGGTTGCGGAGACCGACAACGATCTGCCTGTGCTTTTCGTCAAAGACAAGAACGGCGCGCCCCTCGGTGCAATCCTCGGTTTTGCCTGTCATCCGGACTGTGTCAGCGGTGAAAAATACTCCGGAGACTATATTTATGAGCTTTCCAGAGAGATGAAAAAGACCTTCGGCGCTGATTTCGTCACCGTATTCCTTCTGGGCGCATGCGGCAACATCAATCACTTTGATGTATCCCGCTTATCCGATCCCGACGACCACTACCGGAAAATGGGACGCAAAGTGGCCGGAGAAGCGCAAAAGGTCATTGCCTTTGCAGATGAACTGAAGGGCACCGGCGTGAAAACGGCCTTTGAGACCATTACTATTCCGAGAGTACATATCAGCGACGAGAAGATTGCAGAAGCCAATCATTACATTGACACGATAGTGGAATTAAAAGGTGTCAAGCTTGCCGCAGACGGTACCGATCCCGACCAGTACAATCTGGCCATGTCAAAGAGATTAATGAATTTCCTCAGGACAACACCCGAATTCTTTGAAGTTCCGGTTCAAGTGATCCAGATCGGGGAATTCACTCTCTACGCCTTCCCCTCCGAGATTTTCTGCGAGTTTGGCAAAATAGTAAAAGCCGGAGACGGAACAGACACCTGCATGGTGGCAACCCTGTGCAATGCCGGTTTTGGCTATGTTCCCACACGGGATATGTTCTACGATACCATTTACGAATCAAGGCCCGGAACCAATACCCTTGACAGGGAAGCCGGATACATCATGGCCGAAAAACTGATTTCAATGAAAGGTTAAAGGTGAAAAATCATGGAATTCAAAAAAGATAAGTTAGAAGTAAAAATTTATGAAAACAGAACCCTTATGGGACAGGGCGCAGCCGATGACATCGCAGAATGCATCAAGAAATGCCTTGCAGAAAAGAGCGAGATCAATATGATCTTTGCCGCAGCCCCCTCCCAGAACGACATGCTTGCTGCTCTTTGCGCAAGAGATGACATCGAGTGGGAAAGAATCAACGGTTTTCACATGGACGAGTATGTGGGTCTCAATCCCAATGCTCCCCAGTGCTTCAGCAATTTCCTGAAAGACAGACTGTTTGACTTAAAGCCCTTTAAGAGCGTGAATCTGATCAACGCTGCTGCCACCGATCCTCAGGCAGAGTGTGACCGTTACAGCGCACTGTTGGCAGAGCACCCCGTAGATATCGTTTGCATGGGCATCGGCGAGAACGGCCACATCGCCTTCAACGATCCTCATGTTGCAGACTTTAACGACCCCCAGATGGTAAAGCCTGTAAGTCTCGACGATGTCTGCCGTATGCAGCAGGTCAACGACGGCTGCTTCGCACACATTGACGAAGTGCCCAAGTGGGCTCTGACACTGACCATCCCCACCCTGATGAGTGCCGGATACAATTTCTGTGTAGTTCCCGCTCCCACCAAGGCAGTTGCAGTTAAGAATACCATTGAAGGTCTCATCTCAGAAGCCTGCCCTGCCACCATCCTTCGCAACAAAGATAATGCCATCATGTACTGTGATGCTGACAGCAGCGCTTTACTTGACAAATAACGGAGGACTAAACTATGATCACAGCAATTCACAATGGTAAAGTCATTCTGGAAAACACCATTTCAGACAAACTGTCCGTTTATCTGGAGGACGGCAAGATCCTTGCCGTTACAGAAGAAAAGCTTCCCTGCGATTCCGAGATCGACGCAAAAGGAGCCTATGTGGCTCCCGGATTTATCGATATCCACATCCACGGTGCCGGCGGATATGATTTCCTTGACAATACTGAAGAAGCCTTTCAGACCATTGCCTCTGTCTGTGCAGAGCACGGCGCCACCACTCTGGTGCCCACAATCACCTCCAGCACACCGGAGCTCATGAACGACGCCATCAAAATCTTTGAAGCCGTAAAAGACTGCAGCAAAGGAGCCAACCTGGCGGGTCTGCATTTTGAGGGACCTTATTTCTCCATGGCACAGAAGGGCGCTCAGGATCCCAAATATATCAAAGCATTTGATAAGGCAGAGTATGAAGGCATTCTGGAAAACACCGACTGCGTCCTTCGCTGGACTGCTGCCCCGGAGCTTGAGGGGGCTCAGGAATTTGCACAGTATCTGACCTCCAAAGGGGTACTTCCCTGCATCGGCCACAGTGATGCAGACAGTACCTGTGCCCTGAACGCTTTGAAAGACGGCTTCAGCCACGTGACCCACCTTTACTCCGGCTGCAGTATCGTACATCGCCGCAACGCTTTCCGCTACGCAGGTGTCGTGGAGGCAGCCTATCTTGCGGACGACATGACCGTAGAAATCATCGCTGACGGTATCCATTTGCCCGCAGATCTTCTGAAGCTCATCTACAAGATTAAAGGTCCTAAGAGCACTGCCCTGATCACCGACTCCATGCGCGGTGCGGGTATGCCGGACGGCCCCAGTATCATAGGCGGTCTGGATACAGGCCTTCCTGTTATCATTGAGGACGGGGTGGCAAAACTGCCTGACCGCACCGCTTTTGCCGGCAGCGTGGCATTCTGTGACAGACTGGTGAGAAACATGGTCAATATGGCAGAGGTAAGTCTCTGCGACGCAGTAACCATGGCATCCCTCACTCCGGCTGAGATCATGGGCTTTGACAGCAAGGGTAAGCTGGAAGCCGGCTACGATGCAGACGTTATCCTCTTTGATGAGGACATCAATGTCAGCTGCACCATTGTTGGCGGCAAAGTAGTGTATCAGAAATAACAGTAAAGTAGCTGATATACTGATATAAAATCAACAAAGAAGGCTTTTCCTCACGCATGCACATCCTGCACACCGTGGTGGAAAAGCCTTTTTGAACATTTCACTTTACACTTCCATCTCTCGTATTCTCTTTCGAAGGCTCAGAATCCTTCCCGGTGAAACCGACAATTCTCCGATTCCCATACGAAGCAACTCTTCAGTGATCTCCTCATCCGCAGCAAGCTCACCGCAGATACCGCAGGGAATCCCGGCCTTGCCTGCATTTTCAACCGTCAACCGTATCATGCGCAGTACCGCCTCGTGGTGGGCGTCATAAAAATCATCCAGCCCACCGTTTTGCCTGTCCACCGCCAGCAAATACTGAGTCAGGTCATTGGTACCGATACTGAAAAAATCTACTTCCTTCGCCAAAAGATCACTGATCACAGCTGCCGCTGGCGTTTCGATCATAATTCCCTGTTTCACTTCTCCATAGACAGCACCTTCTGCGGTAAGCTCCTGTTTCACCTCTTCTGCCAGCGCCCTGATCCGGCGCACTTCCCTAAGAGAAGTGATCATAGGATACAAAACAGATACGTTTCCGTGCGCACCTGCCCGGAAGATGGCCCGAAGCTGCGTCTTGAATACTTCCGGCCTTTTCAAACATATCCTGATGGCCCGGCAGCCCATGGCCGGATTCTCTTCCTTCTCAAATCCGAAATACTCTGCCTGCTTATCTGCACCGATATCCAAAGTGCGGATCACCACCTCTTTACCTGCCATGACCTCAGCAACCGCCTTGTATACCTGAAACTGCTCCTCCTCCGTGGGGTAAGTATCTTTTCCCAGATACAGACACTCACTGCGAAAAAGCCCGATCCCTTCTGCATCATTTTCCATTACCGATTTCAAATCTTCCAGATTGCCAATGTTGGCGCAGACGCGGACTTTCCGTCCGCTTTTTGTAATGCTTTCCCGGCCTTTCAGCTGAAAAAGCTGTTCTCGCCGGCTAATATGCGCCGCACGCTTTTCCTCCATCAGCCCCAAAGTATCCTCGTCCGGATCTACGTATACACAGCCGCTGTAGCCGTCCACCACAGCCATATGACCGTCTGCTTCCTGCAAAGGCACCGGTACGCTGACAACGGAGGGAATATTCATAGTTCTCGCCAGAATGGCTGTATGAGAATTCACAGAACCGCGAACGGTCACCAGCGCCAATATTTTAGACTTGTCAAACTGCACGGTTTCACTGGGAGCAAAATCATCCGCCACCATAATGACCGGCTCATATCCCGTTACCATTTCGTTTTCACTTGTGCGCGCATATCTGCTCCTGCCCGTGAGAATACCGAGCAGGCGATCCGATACATCTTTGACATCTTCCGCTCTTTCCCGCATATATACGTCATCCATAGAGGAAAATCTCTGGGAGAAATATTCCCGGGCAGCGCAGACACCGTATTCTGCGTTAACCATCTGGTTCCTGATCACGTTCCCGATATACTCTTGGTAGCTGGCATCCGTCAACAAAAGGATATGGGCCTCAAATATAGCTGCCGATGAGGCTCCCGCCTCGGAGACGGTCTTTTGCCGAAGTGTGCGAAGCTGCCTTTCCGCCTCTTCCTTTGCCTGCTCCAGGCGTTTCAGCTGTTTTTCGGGGTCTTCCACATAATAACGCCTGATCTGTTGTTCTCTTCTCTGATATACCTGTATCTTTCCGATGGCAATGCCTTCAAATACACTCTTGCCTTGATAGATCTGCATCATACACTCAGCCTCACATGGAATCATAAACCTTCAAAATAGTTTCACCGGAAGCTAAAAAACGCGAAAAAGCAGTAGCACTTCCCGCAGCAACACCCATTTTCAGGGCATGCTGATAATCCCGCTTCACCATCCACCCGGCAAGAAAACCTGCTACCATAGAGTCCCCGGATCCCACTGTGCTAACCAATTCTCCTTTAGGTGCAGGCAAATGGTACACCTGCTCATCCTCGCTTAATAACACCGCTCCCTCTCCGGACATGGATACCAAAACATTGCGCGCCCCTTTGTCCCGGAGCGTTCCTGCATAGAACACCGCATCCTCCACGGTCCGGATCTCCGTACCAAACAGCTCTCCCAGCTCGTGGTGGTTGGGCTTTATCAAAAAAGGCCGGTACTCCAAAACATTCAGCAGAAGTTCGCCTGTGGCATCCACCACTGTTAAAACTCCTTTTCCTGACAGGCGCTCTGAAATATCCCTGTAAACTGTTTGGGGAATACTTCCGGGGATACTGCCCGCCAAAACCAGCACATCGCCTTCTGCAAGCTTCTCTAATCTGCATAAGAGCTGCGCAAGCTCCTGGTCCGCAATATCAGGCCCTTTACCATTGATCTCCGTACCGTCAAAATCTTTCAGCTTTACATTAATTCTGGAATAACCATGTTTTACAGTGATAAACTCACATTGAAATCCCATTTCTCTGCTTTTTCTTACAATCTCGTCACCGGTAAATCCGGCAACGAACCCCAATGCAGTGGTTTCCATTCCCAGATTGTGGAGCACGGTGGATACGTTGACCCCCTTTCCCCCGGGAATCATTTCTTCCGTAAGCGTGCGATTGGTCTTTCCCAAACGAAAATCGTCTACCGTCACATAATAGTCTAAAGAGGGATTAAAGGTTACTGTGTAAATCATTTTGTTCCTTTCCAAATTTCGGCCGGAGCGGTTATCCAAAACAGCATGCTAACCGGACCGGCCGAATCTTACTCTTACAATTTCATTTTTTGAACAGCATGGTCACTGATCAGACATGTTCCATGTTCCATGAGATACTCCAATCTGCTGTCCTCTGCCGTATACAGTTCGCCAAATTCCATAGCCCGGATGCAAGCCCTGCTGTATCGCTCATAGGAAGCGGCACCTTTATCCACATGCAGATAATATTTGCCATTCATCTCATACAGAGCACTCCGAATCCTGAGATTGGCAGGAAGCACTCTTGCATATTCACAAACCGCCCTCAATCCGTCAAAAACAAACACCGCAAAAGTCACCGGTGCTACAGGCATCTGCTCCTGCGCGAGATTGTGCGACTCCAGCTTTTCTTCCTGTCCTTCCCCGGCTGCCTGTTCCTCCTGTGCCCGAACCTTTTCAATGGCCCTGGAAAGTTCTCCGTCCTTTAAACCCAGTGCATCCTTGATCTTCAGAAGGCATTCTTTCATATCCTTCATCACCTGAATATCTTCCGGTGCCTTCTCGGAAAAGGTCAATATCATCCCGTCTTCCGGCAACTGCATGATCTGCAGCTCCATGGCAAACTGCGGAGGTTGGAAGCCCACTTCCTCTGCTGCCTGCGCCATAATCTCCTCCATCACTTCCCTGGATTTTTCATTTCGCAGGACAAAATCTTTATAACTGATATCGTACTCCTCCAGCTCTTCTTTGCTCAGAAAGCACTTTACCGTCTTATCGTCTATTCTCTCAATCCTCATAAATTTGTTATATCCCCTTATCTGCGCTGCTGATCCAGTAACTCCCGCAATGCATCCTCGCCCACACTTACCCAGGCATCCTCTTCTTCTGCGTTGAGCCCAAGATACTGCGCCAATGTCCTCTCATCGTCGCTCATCCCCCACTCATAGCTGTAATCATCTATCGCTTCGAACTCAATCTCACCGGCAAGATATAATTCTTTATAATTCTCCATAACGTTCCTCGTTTCCATTCCATAATAATTACTTGAACCTCTTCTCTTTTCATAATAACGCGAAACGCTTTGTTTTTCCACTACATTTTTTAAAAAGTAATAAGTTTTGGGGATTGCTTTGCCATTTTGGGGCAGATATGGTAATATAAAAACAGCTCCCTTTCCAAAAGGAAACCTATATTTCCCGAATCATCATACGGAGGTATATTATGATAACAGACGGAACCAGCAGAAGAAAAGAAATTATTGCCTATTTAAGCACCCGCACAGAACCTGTAAATGGCACAGAGCTTGCGCGCAGGTTCGGCGTCAGCCGTCAGGTAATCGTGCAGGATGTGGCTTTGCTCCGGGCTGAAAACTGCGAGATTTTGTCTACCAACAAAGGATATCTTTTATACCAGCCTGTCAATATGCGGGGGAATCGCACCGCAGTGATTCTGGTACAGCACAGCGCTGAGCAGACCATTGAGGAAATGCGTTCCATTGTGGAATACGGCGGGAGAATGCTGGATGTTTTCGTAGACCACGATCTGTACGGGCAGATTCGTGCCGATCTGGTGATCAATGATATGGACGACGCAGAAGAATTCTGCCGCAAGATGACCCGGAGCACCTCACGCCCTTTAAAGGAGCTGACCGGCTCCTGCCATTATCACACCATCTGTGCTCCTTCTGAGAAGGTGATCTCCCTGATCAAAAACGATCTCCGGGAAAAGGGCATCCTGATTGAATAGTATAATCAGGCTACCCGCAAGCCAATGAAGGCTTACATTTTCCCAATTCCCGTAAAAACCGGCCCTGCCGGAACATTTGTGTATAGCGGCACGCTCTCGCTCCGTGAAAAATCGTAACGGTACTAAGCTCAAGGTTAACCTGCGGTTACCTTTCGCTAAGTGCCGACGTTTTTCAAG
>JAZNMF010000025.1:0-26140 GCA_045579545.1 Acetatifactor sp.
AAGCTTCACATACGCATATACATAGTAAACGATCTGAGGCACCAGACGTCCGATATTAATGGAATTGGCTGAAGAAAACTGGAATCCATTGTCCTCCATCTCTTTTGCCAGTTCTTTGTCAGAAAAGATCTTCTTTACACCAGTCTGGGCATCGTCGAAATTGCCGTGAATACCCACTACAAAGGTATTGTCACCCTTCTGTGTCACCATCTGCTTCTCCTGGATGGGGCTGACACCATTCTTGGGATAAAATACAATAATTTTAGTTCCTTCCACACCTGCAAAACCTGCCAGTGCAGCCTTACCCGTATCACCGGAGGTTGCAGTCAGAATCACGATCTCATTGCGGATCTGATTCTTCCTTGCGGATGTTATCATCAAATGAGGCAAAATAGAAAGTGCCATATCCTTAAAGGCGATGGTTGCTCCGTGGAACAGCTCCAGATAATAAGCATCCTTCGTCTCAACCAAAGGTGCGATCACATCTGTATCAAACTTCTCATCATAGGCTCTCTCAATACAATTCTTCAGCTCTTCTTCTGTAAAATCGGTCAAAAACAGCTTCATTACTTCATAAGCCACTTCTCTGTAGGACATGGCGGAGAGCTCTTTTAATGATTTATCCAAAGCAGGAATATGATCCGGCACAAAAAGCCCGCCGTCATCAGCCAGGCCCTTCAGAATCGCCTCAGAAGCCTTCACCTGACTTCCCTTACTTCTTGTACTGCTATACAAAACTTCCATATGTTCTCCCTTCATGCAGCGAAAACCGCTACATCTGTATATTATAAATAAACTCACAGCAAACACTGCACTTTTTACGTGCAGTATTTTCAAGTTATTTTACCATATTCGGGAAACCTGTGCAATACACAAATCGGCAGATTTTACTCTGCCGATTGTAAGGTTGCTGTTAGTCTGCCTTGTCGCACTTGCTATGAACCTCTGTGCGCTGGTACTCATCGAAGGTGAAGTGAATCTTGTAGCAGTTTGCGCAGATTTCTTCCCCTTTCGTCACATATTCATATGCATAACAGTCTGCTTTGGAAAACAATCCTGATTTATGATAGCCTTCGCTCACAAGCTCCGGTTCCTTCTCACACACAGTAACTGCCATCCAATCACAATCATAACATCTGCAACCCTGCGGCGGGGCTATTCCAAGAGGGAGATTCTCCTCATACACTCCAATGTATTTGAATGACTCAGGAGAATTCATGATTTCTTCACGTCGCCTCTCAACCTCCTCTTTATACGGCGCATACCACTCCAGGAAATCTTCCATGCTGTCGTCCTGTGCGTATACCGGAAGCGCAAACACAAGCGTCAAAGCGAGAATCAGTATCCAGGCTATTATAGGCTTTTTCTCAGACATACTCTACACTCTCCTTCTGTATTCGACATTTATTATCTGTCACCCACTCCGATCATCACTGTGGGCTTCACACTGTCCCCGGTCACAAGAATAATCTGCAATGTTGTGTTCTCTGTATCCCATTTGTAACCCTTAAAGACATAATCTTCCGATGCGCTGTCCAAAGTGTCCGTCTCTTTGCCGTACAGGGTCTTAAGTTCTCCCACACGCTTTTCAAACCACTGTTCATAGTCATCATCAAGATGAAAATGAAACTGAACCGTATTCAGATGATCCGACAGGAATTCAAAGCATGCCTTTGTACTGTAACCGTTCAGAACAACCGGATAGTTAGACCGATAAAATACCCTGCCCGTACTGGACGTTACTTTTCCCTCATCTTTTACAATGGTGTACGGAACATACTTCTTAAATTCTTTCACGGAAATCAACCACGGTGCCCCACAATACCGGTATTCTCCTTCCGTCTTAAACTGTTCAATGGAAAGAGCGTAATCCTCCATATTCTCCCTGCCGGGAGTTATGTATTTTATCAAAAGTATCAGGACTAATAAAAGCGCAAAAATGATAAGCACAATAACACTTCGTTTCTTCATACGCTTGTACTCCTTATCTTAATACTGTCATCTGACTCCAACACCAATCACAACGGTAGGCGTTGCCTCCCCGGAAATCAACAAGATCTGTAGAGTCGTTTCTTCTGTATCCCACTTATATCCCCGTATGCTGACATCCTTTCCAAAAATATCATTTGTGTTGTTTAAAGAATCATTTGGTTCGCCATAAAGTTCCCTTAATTGCTCTGCTTTATCTTCAAACCACGCTACAAAATCATCCCCCAACCTAAACTGAAATTTCACAGTATTCAGAGCGTCATCCTCATAATCAAAAGAAACCCTGGCAGGATATTTGTCCAGAACTACCTTTTTCTTAGATATGTAGTAATCCTTGTCAGAATCTTCAGTTTTCCTTGCCTCATCAAGAATTAATTTATAATCCAACACATCCTCAGTCTCTTTGCGCGACATCCCCCACTTCACTTCGCCGTACTGATAAGAACCATCTCTTTTCAGCTGATCCAGAGATAACTCCGGATTCCCCTTATCTCTCAACAAAAAATATCCGATCAAACCAAGTACTGCAATGATTACCACAATAATTAAAATTCTGCCGTATTTCTTCATATACTCTTCCCCTTTCCAACCTTGACTGTCATATGTTTGTATTTAAATTTTAGCACAATTCTTTATATCTGTCAGCTTTTTTTGCTCTTAAGGCAGTATTGTCTGTCTATTTCTAATAATTACATTTTATTGTATGTTTATTACATTTCTATTTCTTTCAATCACAAATAAAACTCATGACCGCCATGTTTAAACAAAAACGTCAGATTCTCATCAAACCATTTCATATTCTCAGCGTTGGCGTATTTTCTGGCTGCAAAATACAGCGCCCCCTGAGAAATATCCTCACCGGCAAGTGCACGATCTACCGCACTTACAGTCTCACTGCTCACAGTCACCTTCCAGATTCTTCCCGAGGATACCGGTGAAAACTGTGTCACTCCTTCGGATGACTGCAGTACCACCTCAGATATCGAGTCAGGGAACTCTTCACTCGCCACACGGTTTAACACCACGTTGGCAACCAGTAATTTACCGTCCTCATCCTCGCCCCCCGCTTCAGCCTCCACAATGCGGAGAAGTATTTCATAATCTTCGTGGCTGATGTCGCACGAAATGTCATCAAAACCAATACCAGCCTGTCCGTCGATTTCTTCCTGTACTTCGGATAACGGCAACTCAAGCAAACCTATGCCGATCACCCTTTCCTCAGATGCAGTCCGATAAACCATTCCCATGGTCTTTCTGGTATCCCCAAAATCTTCGCATGGACTTACTTCCATCTGCACTGCAGGCTTGGCCATTAATTGATTAAACTCTATTCCTTTTACACAAAAAGCTCCTGTCAGCAGTAACAGATTTGCTGACAGAAGCCCAACGATCGCCTTCTGATACATGTTCACAACAATCCTTTCAGCAGTCTGACTCTTAATTATTCTATACAACAAGTCTGATTGTTATGACACTTGTACGAAAAGCACATGATTTATTCATTTACAACGATTGACTTTTTCGGACATTTTTCCTGACAGATTCCGCATCCGATACACTTATCATGGTCAATAATCGCATGGAAATTCTCCACCCTTATGGCTCCGGAAGGGCAATTTTTGACGCAGATTCCGCAGCCGATACAACCTACCTGACAGGCCTTCATAGTGACAGGACCTTTATCCGTTGAACTGCAGGCTACCACCTGTTTTGCATCGTAGGGGATCAGGGAGATCAGATGTTTGGGGCAGACATCAATACATTTACTGCATGCCTTACACTTTTCCTTGTCAACTACTGCAATACCATTCACCACATGAATGGCATCAAAGGGACATACCTTCGCACAGGTGCCAAAGCCAAGACATCCGCTGTTACAGGACTTGGGCCCGCCGCCCGGCACAAAGCTCATCATTCTGCAGTCTTCAATTCCGTTATACTCATAATCCACCCGGGTCTTCTCACAATCGCCCTTACAATGTACGAAAGCAACCTTTCTGTTACTCTCCTGCGCTTCCACACCCATTATGGCAGCAATCTTCTGTGCCACTGTGTCACCGCCGACAGGACAGCCATTTACAGGCGCTTCGCCCTTTACAATCGCCGCGGCCAGACCTGAACAGCCTGCATATCCGCAGCCACCGCAGTTATTACCGGGAAGGGCATTCTGGACCGCTTCTTCTCTTTCATCTATTTCCACTTTAAATATAATACCGGCAACTCCAAGGAATAAGCCCATGAAAATTCCAACAATACCCACTACAAGTGCTGCCGCTATGATTCCGTTTACCATAGTAATCCTCCTCTTACAACAGACCAGAGAATCCACAGAAGGCAATGGCCATCAGACCTGCCGTCAAAAGAACGGACGGCATTCCCTTGAAGGATTCCGGGAAATCATTGTGTTCCATTTTTTCACGAAGACCGGCCAGAATAACGATTGCTACGGTAAAACCCACTGCAGTTGCAAATCCGTTCACAATACCCGCAACGATCCCGTAGTTTTTCTGCACATTGGTCAGTGCTACGCCAAGAACCGCGCAGTTCGTGGTGATCAGCGGCAAATAGACTCCAAGCGCCTCATACAGGGCCGGCATAACCTTTTTTAAAAACATCTCGACAAACTGTACCAGCGCAGCGATCACAAGAATAAATACTATGGTCTGCAAATATTCCACATGAAATTTCTGCAGAATATATTTGTAGATCACACCGGAAACCGCGCTGGCAAGCGTGATCACGAAGATAACCGCCGCTCCCATTCCTGCCGCCGTATTCGTCTTTTTAGAAACCCCAAGGAAAGGGCACAGTCCCAGAAACTGGCTTAACACAACGTTACTTACCAGTGAGGAGCTGATCAATATGATAAGTAGTTCTTTTACAGATTCCATACTATTTCTCCTCCTCTTCCAGATCTATGATCTCAAGTTCTTTTGCTTCCGGATTCTTTTCATCCTTTGCAGCAGTCACTGTATTGGCATCGCTGTCATAAAAACGTCTGGCACAGCCTTTTTCCCCGCAGTTCATACAGTCTTCACTGCAGCCGGACTGGATCTTGCTTACATCCTTTCCTTTTCTGGCACCTCTGATCTTCAGATAATTCTGGAAGGCTGTCAACACTGCCAGCACAAAGAACGCGCCGGGGGCAAGCACGAAAATTCCGATGGGAGTAAAGGAATCCGGCATCACGCGATATCCGAATACCTCACCGGTTCCCAGAAGTTCGCGCACAGCACCGATACAGGTAAGAGCAAAGGTAAATCCAAGTCCCATGCCAATTCCGTCAAATAAAGAGGGAAGCGGCGGATTGGTGTAGGCGTAACTCTCTGCGCGTCCGAGAATGATACAGTTTACCACAATCAGCGGTATGTACACACCCAAAGCCGTATTCAGCGAAGGCAGATAAGCTTTCAAAAGAAGTTCCAGCACTGTAACAAAGGATGCAATAATCACGATAAAAGCAGGAATGCGGACTTTCGCCGGAATGATCTTTCGGAGCAGGGAAATGATCAGGTTACTCATGGCAAGCACGGCAGCCGTAGTCAGTCCCATACCCAATCCGTTCACGGCAGAGGTAGTTACCGCAAGTGTGGGACACATGCCAAGCATCAAAACGAAGGTAGGATTTTCTTTGATCAGACCGTTGTACAGTCTTTCAAACGCTTTATTCATTGTCGTTTCCTCCTTCCCCTTCAGCTACAGTTACATCTCCTGTAAATTCCATTACAGACAACTCCCGGTCTATCACCATGAGTCCTCCGTTGACTGCATTAACGATTGCTTTTGTAGTCACAGTCGCACCACTGATGGCGTCAATTTCGCTCTCCGACTGACTTTCTCCCTTGGTGTAAGTAAACTCCGTTACATTTTTCTGTGCAAATTGCGGCTTCAGGACCTTATCGGCATTCATACCCAATCCGGGTGTCTCCTTAATTTCCAAAATGGATATGCCGTTCAAGATACCGTCAAGCGTCACTCCCACATATATAGTAATATTTCCGCCATATCCTTCCGTTGAAGTGGACTGTACCACATGTCCGATACAATTTCCGGCTGCATCAAATGCCTGATAGGCCGTGCCCACAGTGACGCCCATCCCGGAAAGCTCCTTAGCCAGTTCTTCACCGGGAGCATAATCAAGTGCCACAAAACTATCCGCCTGCTCAAACACTGCTTTGCAAGCCTTCTGAATGGCTTTCTCTTCCTGTAATCGGATAGGTTCTTTCGTTAATTCATAGATAAATCCAAGTACCAGTCCGGCGATCAGTGTAATGGCAAAAAGGATTGCTGCATCTTTCAGCATATTACGGATATCTTTTTTAGTTTCCACCGCGCTTTCCTCCTTTTCCAAAGGCTGTAGGCCAGGTAATCTTTTCGATTAACGGCACAAGAAGGTTGCCGAGAATGATAGCATAGGAAACGCCCTCAGCCGATGCACCGAACACGCGGAAGATACCTGTCATCACGCCAAGGAAGATTCCGTACAGATACTGTCCTTTTATGGTAATGGGTCTGGTCACATAATCTGTTGCCATGAAAAAAGCACCCAGCATAAGGCCTCCGCCGGCAAGCTGTGCGGACAGATAGGTCAGATCAAAACCATGACCGCCAAAAAGCCCGATAAATATCACAAAAGAGACCAGATAGCTTCCCGGAATCTTAAGATCAATGATTCCGAATAGGATTAGCATGCAGGCACCAACCAAAATGGCGATGACCGAAGTTTCTCCAATGGTACCTGCGGTCTTACCGATGAGCATGCTCATCACATCAACCGTCTCACCTGCTTTCAGGGTAGCCAAAGGCGTAGCTCCGGTAAAGGTATCATAGGCAAAATTCGTCATCTGCGCCGGAAAAGAGATCAGCAAAAAGCATCTGGCTGCCAGTGCAGGATTCATAAAGTTCTGACCAAGGCCGCCAAAGAGCATTTTTACAACAAGGATGGCAAATACGCCGCCCATTACAGGCATCCAATAAGGCACACTAACCGGCAGATTTAATCCCAGTAATAGTCCGGTCACAACTGCAGACAGATCCGTTATTGTTGTCTTTTTCCGATATAATCCAAACAAAAACTCTGTCAACACGCAGGACGCAACGGACAGTAAAATGATCATAAGCGCCCTGGTGCCGAAATGATAGATTCCAAATCCCGCAGCAGGTAGCAGGGCAATCACAACCGCCATCATGATCCCGCTTGTTGTCACCTTTGACCTGATATGAGGATTGGATGATACTTTCAGTAAACCACTCACGTCTTTCTCCTCCTACTTCTTTTTCTTGGCAAGAAGTATCTTACGCATAGACTTTATCTCCTGTGTAAGAGGTCTCTTTGCCGGGCAGATAAAACTGCAGCAGCCACACTCACAGCATTCCATGCCGTCATGCTTCAAAAATGAGGCTTCATCGAAACGTTCTGCATCATCAGCAATCCTGCTGGGTACTACTCTGCCGGGACATACCTCCACACATCTTCCACAGTTGATGCAGGGACCGGGTTCCATCATGGAAACCTCATCCTTGGTAAATGCAAGAAGTGCCGTAGAGGTCTTGGTTGTGGGTACGTTCATGTCAAACATACCAAAACCCATCATAGGTCCGCCGCAAACGATTTTTTCCGGTTCTTTGACAAATCCTCCTGCCTCTTCGATCAACTGACTGTAATTGGTGCCGATCCGTACTCTGAAATTGCGGGGATTGGCCACTGCATCACCCGTAACAGTCACAATTCGTTCAATCAAGGGCTTTCCTTCTACTACAGCACGGTAAATACTGCAGATCGTATCCACGTTATTTACAATACAGCCCACATCAGCCGGCAACATAGAAGAATTTACCTGTCGCCCTGTGACAGCATAGATAAGCGCACGTTCACCCCCCTGGGGATATTTGGTCTTTAACGCCTTAACCGCAATGCGTTTCTCATTCTTGGTCAATGCCTTTAATACTCTGATACAATCAGGTTTATTGTCCTCCACAGCGATAATGCCCGTTGCACGGTCAAACAGTTTTAAGACTATCTTAAGCCCTTCAATCAGTTTCTCCGGCTCCTCCAGCATTTTACGGTAATCTGAAGTCAGATAAGGTTCACACTCTGCGCAATTGGCAATCACATATTCTATTTTGTCAGGCTGCGGCGGTGATAATTTCACATAGGTAGGAAAACCGGCGCCACCCATTCCGACAATACCTGCATCTCTGATAATGTCAATGATATCCTGCTTTCCAAGCTTTTCTACCGGTGCCACGGGATAGAATCCCACATCCTCATATAATCCATCATTTTCCACAATGATACTGTTGATCAGATCGCCGGTCACCACGCGTCTTGGCTCAATCGCCTTTACAATACCGGATACCGACGCATGTATGGGTGCAGACACAAAGCCACCGCTTTCTGCGATCACCTGTCCCGCCAAAACTCTGTCGCCCTTTTTCACAACAGGTTTTGCCGGAGCTCCGATATGCTGTGATAAAGGGTACACCAATTCACCCTGTGGCAGAATATTCACAGTCGGTTTGTCTTTTGAGAGATCTTTTCCATCATATGGATGAATGCCTCCCACAAATGTTAACTTTGCCATGTTTCATTTCCTTTCTTATGTTCGGCTCCTTATCCCGCTAAAAACTATCTGAGATAATGCAACAAAGCCCTAAAAAACCTTATTTAAGAGCACGAATCCTGTCAAATCTTAACGATTTATTCACTCAATAATAAATATACTATGTTTTTTCGAAAAATACTACTGCAAATTGCAAATTTATGTTATTATAAAATAGAAGATTCATCAGACTCTATGGACAAAAACGGTTCTATTATTTTAGGAGGTCAGCGATATGAAAACCGTGAAAGGCACCCTTGACTCTTTCAGACTGCAATATCCCTTAGAGCACATTTCACCGCTTCAGGATATTTTATTTGTTGACATAGAAACCACCGGATTCAGCCCCAAAGCATCTTACATTTATCTGATCGGCTGTGTCTATTTCAGTGGCGGCACCTGGCATACTGCCCAGTGGTTTGCAGAGAATTATAACGAAGAACATCACATCGTCAAGGCCTTCTCCCGTTTCGCCAGACACTTCGGGTGCCTGATGCACTTTAACGGCAACACCTTCGATATTCCGTTCATCCGATATAAATGTACTCAGTACGAACTTCCGGATCCTTTTGGTGACATGAAGAATATAGATATTTTCAAACGTATCTCTCCCTGCAAGTTTCTCCTGAAGCTGCCTAACTGCAAGCAGAAAACGTTAGAACAATTTCTGGGGATTACACGAAAAGATACCTACAGCGGCGGTGATCTGATCAGTTTTTATCATGGTTATGTCAAAACACCATCTCCCTTTGCTGAGGATGCCATCTTGCTGCACAACAGAGAGGACCTGAAAGGTATGCTTCAGCTTCTCCCTGCTTTAGCATATTACGATATGTTCGCCAAAGATATCAAGGCACAGAAGGTCCAGGCAAACTACTACCGTGACCTTTTCGGAAATACACGCATGGAGCTTTTGATGTCAGTCACTCTCCCCTATGCTCTCCCTAAGCCCGTCTCAGCCGGAGCAAACAATTGCTATTTTTCTGCAGAAGGACTTTCCGGAATTATTAAAGTTCCTGTTTATGAGGAAGAACTGAAGTATTTCTACTCTAACTACAGAGACTATTATTATCTCCCTGAAGAGGACGTGGCTTTACACAGATCCGTTGCTACCTTTGTGGACAATGAACACCGCGTACCTGCAACCGCGGCCACCTGTTATACCAGAAAACAATCTCAATATCTTCCTCAGTGGGGCCTGTTCCGGGAACCGTTTTTTAAGAGAGAATATAAGAGTAAAGAATTGTTCTTTGAACTGACACCTGCACTTAAGAGAGACAAGGAAGCATTCAGCGCTTATGCCAACCACGTACTTGCCATGATTGCAACGATCTACTAAGCATTTTTATTTTCTATAGTGATCAATCAAAACGACCTCAATCTATTGGATTCCCATCCATACAGATCAAGGTCGTTTTTGAAATCTTACTTAATAGATTTTGATTTTATTATAATTACTCTTCGATAGAAGCAGCCACTGCATCAATATCAACAGAAACCACGTCAGCATCCTCTGCCTTTTCTTCCTGAGCAGGAGCGGTCAGAGCCTTGATGCTCAGGGAAATCTTCTTGTCAGCCTCGTTGAAATCAACAACCTTAGCAGTCACTTCAGCACCAACGCTCAGTACGTCAGCGGGCTTCTCGATGTGCTCCTTGGCGATCTGTGAAACGTGAAGCAATGCATCTACGCCGGGCTCTAACTCTACGAAAGCACCGAAGTCAGTCATTCTTGCAACCTTACCGGTAACAACATTTCCAACCGCATACTTCTCAGCTGCATCCTTCCAAGGATTTGCATCAGCAAATTTCAGGGAAAGTGCGATCTTATTGCCATTCAGCTCTTTAATCAGAACATTCAGCTTGTCCCCTACCTTAAATACTTTCTTGGGATGCTCTACTCTGCCCCAGGACATCTCGGAGATATGAAGCAGACCATCTGCACCGCCCAGATCGATAAAAGCACCGAAATCGGTAACGTTCTTAACAACGCCTTCTACTACATCGCCTTCTTTGATCTTCTCAAACAGCTCTTTCTGAAGCTCAGCCTTCTTAGCTACGATCAGCTGCTTGCGGTCACCAATGTATCTTCTTCTCTTGGGATTGTACTCGCTGATTACGAATTCAATCTCCTGTCCTGCATACTTGCTCAGATCCTTCTCATAAGTATCGGATACAAGACTTGCAGGGATGAAGATTCTTACCTCTTCAACTACTACGCTCAAACCACCGTCAAGTACCTGAGCAACATTGGCTTTAAGCACTTCCTTGTTGTTATAAGCTTCTTCGATTCTCTTGTTGCCTCTGTCAGCAGCAAGTCTCTTGTAGGTCAATGCAACCTGACCTTCACCATCATTAACTTTCAATACCTTAACTTCCATGGTATCGCCGATCTTAACAACAGTTGTAAGATCCACACTATTGTCATTGGTATATTCACTCTTGGTAAGAATACCGTCTGACTTGTAACCGATATTCAAAACCATCTCATCGGGTTTCACATCGATAACTGTGCCTTCGACTACCTCTCCTGCATGTATTGTCTTTAATGATTCTTCCAGCATTTGTTCAAAAGTTAATTCTGACATAATTTTGAACCTCCTCAATTAATTTATTTGGGGTGGAAGCCCCAGCAGTAATACCCACCAGTCGAACAGATTTAGGTAGTTCTAAATGCAAGTCATCCAGTGTCTGTATAAAATAGGTGTTGTCACACTCCTTGCTGCAGATCTCATACAACTTTCTTGTGTTGGAGCTGTGCTTACCTCCTATTACGATCATAACATCCGCTTCCCGCGCAAGGGATCTGGATTGCGTCTGCCTTACTTCTGTTGCATTACAGATAGTATTCACAACACTATCATTGTAACCTCTTTTTTCAAAAATTTCAACTATATATTGAAATTTCTTGTAATTATATGTCGTCTGTGCCACGATACAGAGGTCTTTACCAGCCTCGGGTACGTATTCAAGTGCCTCTTTCTCGTTTTCCAACACCGTAACAGGCCCCACGCACCATCCCACGATGCCTTCTACCTCCGGGTGCGCCGGATTCCCAACCACAATAATGTGTTTACCTGCAAGACTCTCTTTCTCAACAATCTTATGGATTCGCTTCACAAAAGGGCAGGTGGCATCAATACATTCCAGTCCACGGCTTTCCAAAAGTTCATAAATTTCCTTTGCCACTCCGTGGGAACGGATCACTACGGTGCCCTCCGTAAGTTCGTTCAGTTCCTCCTTGGTTTCGATCACCCTGACACCCTTTTCGGTCAGGTCTTTCACAACCTGTTCATTATGGATGATGGGACCATAGGTATAAATAGTCTTCCCGCTTTCTATCTGTTCATACACCTTATCGATGGCTCGTTTTACTCCAAAGCAAAATCCTGCACTTTCAGCCAGTCTGATTTCCATGGATCAATGTGCCTCCCTGAGAGTTTTCTTTTCTTCACAGATACGGATCATCGCCTCAACCACTTCCTCAATTGTCATATCCGAAGTGTCTAAAAGAACCGCATCTGCCGCCTGCCTGAGCGGAGAATGCTCTCTGTGCATGTCGCGGTAGTCTCTCTCTTCAATATCAGCCCTGATCTGATCAAGATCACATTCCTGCCCTTTCGCTGTAAGTTCATGGAATCTTCTCTTGGCTCGCACCATGCTGCTTGCCGTCATATAAATCTTCACGTCCGCTTCCGGCAACACTACTGTGCCGATATCCCGGCCGTCCATCACGCAGTCACACCCTGCCGCCAGCTTCTGCTGAAGTTCAACAAGCTTTCTTCTAACTGCAGCCTGTGCACTGGTGCGGGAAGCCATATTGCCCACTTCCTCGGTTCTGAGATATGCATTCACATTTTCACCATTCAGATATACTACCTGAACTCCACCCTCATAACGGATGGTAATATCAGCCAGTTCACACTGTTTGCTGACAGCATCCGCATCATCGGGATTTACGTTTTGTCTGATCAGATAGAGCGCCATCGCTCTGTACATGGCTCCGGTATCCACATAAATCAGACCCATTTTCCCTGCCAGTGCTTTGGCAATGGTGCTTTTGCCGGCACCTGCCGGACCGTCTATCGCTATATTAAAACTCACTCTTCGACCTCCCAAGTGGCAGCGCTTTCTCCCGCAAGAAATCCTGTAGACCAGGCGATCTGAAGGTTGAATCCCCCTGTAAGGGCATCCAGATCCAATACTTCCCCTGCAAAATACAGTCCGCTCACCTTTTTGGATTCCATAGTGGAAGGATTCACATCCTTCACCGAAACGCCGCCTTTTGTAATAATAGCTTCATTATAATCCCTGACGCCGATTACGGTCAATGGTAACTTCTTCATTAATTCAACAAACGCTCTTCTCTCTTCTCTTGAGACTTCATTCACTTTTTTATCCGGGTTGATTCCAGATAAAGAGATCATCACAGGTATCAGTTTCATGGGAAACAGACCACCCAGCGCATTGCGAAACTGCTTATTCTTATTTTCTTCAAAATCACGAAGAAGACGCCTGTCAAGCTGCTCCATGTCAAGGGCAGGCTTTAAATCAATCATTAAGGAAACCGGTTCCGGTTCATCCGACTTTTTCTTTTTATTGTTCTTTAAAAGGTTGCTGACATAATAACTGCTGGCACTCAGAATCAGAGGACCGCTGACGCCGAAATGGGTAAACAGCATCTCACCAAAGCCCTCATACAGCTGCTTTTTGCCTTGCACCAGTTTTACCGAAACGTTTTTCAGTGACAGTCCCATAAGATCTCTGCACCAATCCTCTTTCACAAGAAAAGGCACCAATGAGGGTGCTGTTTCTACAAAACCATGTCCGGTTTCTTTAGCAAAGCGGTAACCGTCACCGGTGGATCCGGTGGTAGGATAAGAAAGACCTCCCGTTGCTATGATCACCCGGTCTGCCATAAGCTTACGGCCACCCTCAAGAAGCACACCTTTCACAGACTCCGGACCGTTCTCCTCCTGCATCTTTCCTTCTGTCAAAAGACTTACCACTTTGGTATTCAGCAGGATTTCCACATTTCGCTTTTTTAATTCTCTTGTCAATGCAGCGATAACATCAGACGAATGATCTGAAACAGGAAACACACGATCTCCGCGCTCCGTTTTTAGCGGACAACCCGCTTTTTCCAGAAAATCCATCATGCTCTGATTGTCAAACCTATAAAAGGAACTGTAAAGAAACTTAGGGTTGCTCACGCAATTAGCAAAGAAAACTTCCGGTTCGCAAGCGTTGGTCACATTACAACGACCTTTGCCGGTGATAAAAATCTTCTTTCCCAGCTTCTCGTTTTTCTCTATCAGACAGACTTTTGCGCCTGCGTCTGCAGATGCTAAAGCAGCCATCATGCCTGCCGCGCCGCCGCCGATCATAATCACATTGTTCATATATCATGCCTTTCTTGTGGCCATTCCACTAAGCAAGGATTCTTCATCTATATATTCCATTTCATCATTCATATATACCTGGTAATTGCTCCAGGCATTCTCTAAAAGTTCAAGATTTTTCTTTACTTTCTGAGGACACTTCATACAAAGTGCGGCAATCAGCGCATTGATCACGCTCATAGGAGCAACCAATGAATCAACGATTGAAACGGTATCACTGGCAGCCAGCAAATGACAGGAAGAATACAGATTCATAGGGGAATGTTCATTGTCTGTCACTGCTATCACATGGGCACTTCGGTCGCTGGCAAGCTCCATGGCTTTCAAGGTGCGCATGGAATATCTTGGAAAGCTGATACCCACAAAACAATCCTTCTGACCAATTCTTATCATCTGTTCAAATGTTTCGCTGATACTGGTACTTTTCAAAAGAATCACATTGCCACGAATCATATTCAGGTAAAAATATAAAAATTCAGCGAGAGGCTCATTGCTGCGCAGTCCCATGATATATACCGTATCTGCTTTCAAAATCACATCAACCGCAGTTTCAAAGGCATTGGTATCCAGACTTTCAAGGGTGGTACGGATCCTGTCCATGTCTGATGCCAATACTGAGGTGATTAATTCTGACTGGGAGTTACTTTTAAAGTTAATATTCACTTTGGGCACATTGCTTAATTTTCCGCGAACACACTCTTCCAAAGCTTTCTGAAATCCCGGATAACCATCATAACCAAGACCGGCAGCAAAACGAACTACAGTGGATTCACTGATTCCCAGTTCGGCTCCCAGCTTAGCGGCGGTCATAAATACTGCCTGATCAATGTTCCCCTGAATATATTCGGCAATTTTTTTATGATTCTTACTCATCTTCTGATATCGTTCGCCTATTCTGGACAAAACATCATTACCCGGTTTCATAAAACAACGTCTCCTTCTCATCTCAAAAGACAAATTCATGTATTGGCGCACAATTCACCAAAATACATCGTTAATATAATAACATAAAACCTTTTATTAATTCAATCCAAATATGTTAATTTAGAAAAATCATCCAAAAATTATACTAAAAAAGAGAATCAGAATGCAAGTTTTACATTCTGATCCTCCTATTATTTAGAAATTATACAGGATATGCACCGTTTTCGGTATCAGCATGGGTCATGTCAACCTTCTCCTGCTGAGCCTGACGGTATTTAAAGAAGTCCATTGCAACCTGAGGGAACAGAGCATAGCTGAGTACGTCCTCATCCTGCTGCTTCCATTCTTTCATCTCGTTCTCCAGCTTATCCAGCTCGTTCTCGATCAGGTCTGCATAACGGCAGGTGATTCTCTCCTCACCGGGGATAACCTTATCGATCACTTCCTGATTCATCGGCTTAACAGTCTGACCGTACTCACCGCGAAGAACAGCCTTAGTCTCCTTGGTAGCCATTTTGTAGCGTTCACCCATAAGAACATTAAATACAGCCTGCGTACCCACAATCTGAGAGGAAGGAGTTACAAGAGGGGGTTCGCCCAGATCCTTACGCACTCTGGGAATCTCCTGAAGTACCTCATAGTACTTATCTTCTGCATTCTGCTCCTTCAACTGGCTTACCATGTTGGAAAGCATACCACCGGGCACCTGATAAAGTAAGGTCTTGATATCAACGCCCATTACCTTAGGATTCAACAGACCGCTCTGGAGACATTCGTCTCTGTAAGGTCTGAAGAAATCAGCGATCTCTGCAAGAAGATTCTGATCAAATCCGGTGTCATAAGGAGTGTCCTTAAAGGTCTCAACCATAACTTCTGTTGCAGGCTGGGAAGTACCAAGCGCAAAAGGGCTCATAGCAGTGTCGATCACATCAACGCCGGCCTCAACAGCTTTCAGGTAAGTCATACTTGCCACACCGGAAGTATAATGGGTGTGCAGCTGGATAGGAAGCTTGGTGGCACTCTTCATGGCGGAGATCAACTCAGTTGCCTTATAAGGAACAAGGAGCCCTGCCATATCCTTGATGCAGATAGAGTCTGCACCCATCTCTTCGATCTTCTTGGCAGTATTCATCCAATAGTCAAGTGTGTATGCATCACCAAGAGTATAGGACAAAGCAACCTGTGCATGTCCTCTTCCTTCCTGAACTTTGAATTTATTGGTAGCGTTAACTGCGGCCTGCAGATTGCGCAGGTCATTCAGACAGTCAAAAATACGGATGATATCGATACCGTTGGAAATAGACTTCTGCACGAAATACTCAACAACGTCGTCTGCATAAGGTCTGTATCCAAGAATATTCTGTCCACGGAACAGCATCTGCAGCTTGGTATTCTTGAAACCATCACGGATCTTTCTCAATCTGTCCCAGGGATCTTCCTTCAAGAAACGAAGGGAGGCATCAAAAGTAGCTCCACCCCAGCACTCTACGGAATGATAACCAACCTGATCCATCTTCTCAAGGATAGGAAGCATGAGACTGGTAGGCATTCTGGTTGCAATCAAAGACTGATGAGCGTCACGCAATATAGTTTCCGTAATTTTAATCGGCTTTTTAACTTGTTCTGACATATTTTCCTCCTGTTTTTTTGCCCGAGGATGCAGGGAGTAGTCGGGGGAGTCGTGGCAGTGCCTGTGGTTGTGTTCCGCTGCGCTAAACGCTATGTCGAGCCCGTAGCACAGAGGAACATAAATCCAAGCGCCACCACGACTCCCTCTCTATTCCCGCATCGTCAGGGAATAAATCCTTTTAATTATTTAAAAAAGCTAAATCAAATTAATCTTGCGATATATAGCCTCGCTTGTAGCAGTTATATCAATTAGTATCAGACTAATGCGCATCTACACGCGGCTATTATCTATTAAATGTTTTATAAGATTCAACTGTTCATGGGCTGCGTTAGTACACCCATCACCCGAAGCGGCACCTAACCCAGTCCCATCAAACTGCTTGAATCTTAGAACACTCCGAAGATTGCCATAAAGGTACCTGCAGCAACGGCAGTTCCAATAACACCTGCCACGTTAGGTCCCATAGCATGCATCAGCAGGAAGTTTGTAGGATCTGCTTCAGCCCCCACCTTCTGTGAAACACGTGCAGCCATAGGTACAGCGGATACACCGGCAGAGCCGATTAACGGATTCACCTTGCCCTTGGTAGCAATACACATGAGCTTACCAAACAGGACACCGGCTGCCGTACCGAACATGAATGCAACAAGTCCGAGAACTACGATCTTGATGGTATCCCAGTTTAAGAACGCCTCTGCACTGGTGGTGGCACCTACAGAGGTACCCAGCAGGATAACTACTATGTACATCAAAGCATTGGAAGCCGTGTCTGTCAGCTGTCTCACTACTCCGGACTCTCTGAAGAGGTTACCCAGCATCAGCATACCTACAAGAGGCGCTGTGGTAGGAAGAATCAGACATACTACGATGGTAACAATGATGGGGAACAGAATCTTCTCCAGTTTGGAAACAGGACGAAGCTGACCCATTTTGATTTTACGCTCTTTCTCAGTGGTAAGGAGCTTCATAATAGGCGGCTGGATAATAGGCACCAGTGACATATAGGAATATGCTGCCACTGCAATGGGACCCAGGATAGCAGTCTGTCCAAGCTTACCTGCGAGGAAGATGGAAGTCGGACCGTCAGCACCTCCGATGATGGAGATCGCTGCTGCTGCCTTATCATTGAAGCCCAGGAAGATTGCGCCGAAGTAAGCCGCAAAGATACCAAACTGTGCAGCCGCTCCAAGGAGAAAACTCTTAGGATTGGCGATCAGGGGACCGAAGTCGGTCATGGCACCTACACCCATAAAGATCAGGGAAGGCAGGATCGCCCACTCATCTAACACATAAAAGTAATAAAGCAAACCGCCCACTCCGTTAGCGGAGTCATGCGCACTCAGCATAATGTCAGGATAAATATTAACCAACAGCATACCGAATGCGATTGGGGTCAAAAGAAGCGGTTCAAACCCCTTGGCAATAGCCAGATAAAGGAAAACACAAGCAACCAGGATCATCACATAGTTACCTACGGTAAGGTTAAAGAATGCTGTCTGATGAACCAGATTGTCAAGCGTTGTAGCTATATATTCCATTTGTTGACCTCCTGTGTTCTGTCATACCGTTCCGGGTCAAAACCCGGATTAGTTCAATGTTGCAAGCACGTCACCTGCTTCAACAAGATCGCCCACTGCCACATCAATGCTTGCAATGGTTCCGTCTTCAGGCGCAACAATGGGAATCTCCATCTTCATTGCTTCCAGGATGATTACGGTATCACCGGATTTTACTGCCTGACCTACTTTTCCTTCTACTTTGAATACCTTACCTGCTGCGCCTGCTTCAATCTTCACATTGCCTGCTGCACTTGCCTTAGGGGCTGCAGGAGCAGGTGCTGCAACGGGAGCTGCCTTAGGAGCTGCCTTAGGGGCTGCGGGAGCGGGTGCTGCAACGGGAGCTGCACCTGCTGCGTTTTCTTCAACTACTACATTATATACGTTTCCGTTTACGGTGATGGTATAATTCTTCATGATTGATTCCTCCATAAATACTGTATTATTAACGTCTGCTTCTGTTTAATTTGCGGATACTTCTCACTACGAATCCATCGGTAGATGTAGCACCCTCATAGGCAGCAATCGCCGCAGCAATCACTGCAACAAGCTCTGTATCGTCTGTCACATCCTCTGATACTTCCACAACAGGGGAAGGGGCAGATACTGATACCGGCTCACTCTTCTCTTCTCTTTTTGCAAATATTGACTGGATCTTCGGAATAATTCCGAATGCCGAAATGATGGCACTGATCAGGATCAAAACAACGAATACGGTACCCATACCAATCAGGGTATTCAGCGCTGCCTTTGTCATCAGATCCCCCATAGAAGAGATGGGATTCAGCGCAACAGATTCCAGCTTCATAAACCTATCGTTACTCAGGATCACTTCTGCTTCGGCACTTTTCTTTTCACCGGTCACCTGTACGATCACGATGATCTGATCATCATCGATCTCTGCTTCTGCCTCTCCCACAAACAGAATCGAGCCGATCTCCTCTGTTGCGGACTTGAAGGATTTGATACCGGTGGTGACAGCATAACCGTCAACTTCCATCTGAGCGGAATAACCAATCATGTACTCTACTTCTTCGGAAGTCATTTCATCAAAAAGACCTTCATTGGCATCCGTCATAAGATTCTGCATCAGAGGCAGTACCATCTCAGCGGCATACTGCTCTGCGTACTGCAGCTTTTCCTGTTCATACGCGGTGTATTCCACCTCACCACAGGCAGTCAATCCAAAGATACAGGCAATCATGCTTATTAAAGCTAATAATTTCTTCATCTTATAATCACCCTTTCTAGACTGTTCCGTGTTTTTTGTCAGGACGGTCTTCTCTCTTTGTGAATAACATTTCAAAAGCACCGATCACATACTTTCTGGTATCGGCAGCTTCCACAACAACGTCCACATATCCTCTCTTTGCAGCGCTCACTACATTATTCTGAAGAGCTGCATATTCTGCTGCTTTCTCATTGATCACGTCAGCACCCTGACCAGCATACATAATCTTGGCTGCCAGCTTAGCATCCATGGTACCGATCTGGGCGTCAGGCCATGCCATAACCATATCTGCGCCGATCGCCTTAGAGTTCATGGCAACATAAGCCGTACCGAAAGCACTGCCGATCACTACGTTAACCTTGGGAACGGTGGCATTGGCAAATGCGTATGTAAGCTTTGCAACAGCCTTGGCAATCTTCTTCTCGGAGCACATGGTAGCTTCATATCCCTTAACATTGGTAAGTGTCAGGATAGGAATTTCAAATGCATCACAGAAGTTTACAAAGTCTGCAGCCTTCTCGCAGCCCTTAGCAGTCAATACAGCGTCAAATTTTGTCTCAACCTTGCCCTCTGCATCACAGATCTCACAACGGTTGGCAACAGCACCTACGGTCGCACCGTTCAGTTTCAGAAAACCGGTTACCATCTCAGGCGCATAATCCTTCTTAATTTCAAAGAAATGATTGTCATCAGCAATGATGGAAAGCGCAATGGAGGTATCTCCCACACAACCCGCGATCTCAGCATTAACTCTGTTCAGGTCATCTGCACAAACATCATAATAAGTATCATCTTCGTTATTGGCGGGCAAAAATCCGATCAGTTCTCTGATCTGTGCCAGAACAGATGCCTCATCAGCAACCACATCAACAATACCGCTTTCCTTCGCCTGGTATGCTGCAGCAGATGTATCACAATTGGTGATCAGATTGCCATCCAGAGCATTGGGAGCGTTTACATACAGCTTCGCATCCTTTTCCTCCATAAAGGTAAAATCTGTCATGGTAGGGAAAAGTGCCAGACCACCGCCACAGTTGCCGAAAATAGCAGTAATCTGAGGGATCACACCGGATGCCAGCGTCTGTTTCATATAAATCTCACCGAAAGCATTCAGCGCATCGGTAGCTTCCTGCAGTCTCAATCCGGCAGAATCCAAAAGACCAATCACAGGTGCCCCCGTCTTCATAGCCAGTTGATACAGGTTGGAAATCTTCTTCGCATGCATCTCACCCACACTTCCGTTCATCACAGAAGCATCCTGACTGTACACATACACAAG
The DNA here is from genome assembly GCA_045579545.1 of Acetatifactor sp. Classification (GTDB taxonomy): domain Bacteria; phylum Bacillota; class Clostridia; order Lachnospirales; family Lachnospiraceae; genus Acetatifactor. The sequence continues at coordinate 20,611 of JAZNMF010000025.1, forward strand.
GTTACCATCGATCACTCCATAGCCGGTAATACATCCGTCTGAAGGAAGTTCACTGGGTTTCATATTAAAATCAGTAGCTCTTGCTGTCACAAGGGCGCCGATTTCAACGAAACTGTTGTCATCGAGCAAAGCCTGAATTCTTTGACTCGCTTTTGAAGTAGTACTCATGTTTTGTCCTCCATTTATAATAAATATAAAAAACGATTTAATATGAGGCAGATGGCTGATTTTTTCAAAAAATTGAATGAATCCGCAAATGCCCCCATGATTATCATTCTGTGCAATTATAACATAAAAAAAGCAATTCGCCTAGCACGAATTGCTTTTTTTTGCAAAAAATATATATCTTTTCCAAATTTGTTCAAGGCACCACCAAAAATCGATCTGTTCCACATCGTTTTTCGCAACTATCGGGATGGTTTTCAGCACAATATCTTCCAACAGGTACTCCATCCTGCCCACCTGCGTACCTGCTCTCACGGGAGCCTTCAGCTTATCCGGCAATACATATCTCAGACTTAAGGCTTCATCCTCCCTCAGCAAAATTCCTTCTGTTCCAAGAGAGTCCTCTGTCCAGCCGTTCGCAAACCCAATTCCGGTATATGCCGTATCGCCCAGCTTTTGTGTGGTTCCATCCGATACCGACACAAACGGAAATCGGTATTGGTCAGCATCCAGTTCAGAGTAAAGATGATTTGTATAATGCTCCAGTCCATATTCCATTAAAGTTCTCGTATCACTCCACTTATAGGTTTTGTGATTTGGCCATCCGCAGGCAAGAAGTGCCACTGTAAATATTCTGTCACCTCTTTTCAGCGCACCTACATAACAATATCCTGCTTTGTTGGTAAAACCCGTTTTACCGCTGAAAGCGCCCTCCATCATGGACAGAAATGCATTGTGATTACTCAGGCTGAAACTGCGGCTGTTTGCCTGAAAATGATAGGCCGATGTCCCTGTAATTTTCAAAAAATCATCTTTCTTTGGGGAATCAGTGACACAATATGCCATAATGGCAGCCATTTCTGCAGCTGTGGCAGAATGTTCTTTTGTCACTTCCCCTCCCGCTTTGTCGTAAACTGTCTGCGTGGCATCCAACCCATTGGGAGTAATAAACCAACTGTTCACACAACCGATGGAAGAAGCCTTACGATTCATCAGTTCCGCAAAGGCTGCTACTGCCTGTTTACTCTCTTCCGCCGAATATGCTTCCGTCTCTTTTTCTCTCAACTCTGCAGGCAAGTGCTTTTTGCCGATATGTTCCGCAATCACCACAGCACTGTCATTATGTGATTCAAGCATCAGGGAATACAAAAGATCCCGGAGGCAGTACCTCTCCCCTTTTCTGACATACAGTTTCACCTTGGGCATTGTTGTCGCATAGGACGATACGATTACTTCCTCGTCGGGATCACATTGTTCCAGAGCCACAATGCAAGTCAGGATCTTTGTTGTGCTGGCCATCGCCATGGGCGTAAAACCATTCTTTTCATACAATACCCGTTGCGAGGATGCATCCATAAGTACAGCAGAGGCCGCATAGAGGTTCAGTTCCTCCAGCGGCTCCTTCACATCCGTGTCCTCCCATTCCGGCCTCTGTCCGCCCTCAAATGCCCAAACAATTTCAGTTCCGGGCATACCTGACAGTACTGCCATCAAAAGAATCATACTGAAATTAAACCGAATCAGTCTGCCAATCATACGACTCATACATTGCTTCCGTCCAATTCACTGTTATAGCAATATATGAATGTGAAAATGCAAAAAGAAGTATGTCCGGCACAAACCTACAAATCCAACTGAAGCTGGATCTCAGCTTCTGCCTGCTGCTTAAACTCTTCCATCTGAACCGGATTGAACTCAGGTAAATCTTCAAGGCTGGAAACACCAAAGCATCGCAGGAACTGCTCCGTGGTTCCAAATAACAGCGGTCTGCCCGGTGCATCCAGTCTGCCCAATTCGCAGATCAGATCATACTCCAGCAATCTATTGATGGCATGATCACAACTGACACCTCTGATTCGTTCTATCTCCGCTCTGGTCACCGGCTGTTTATATGCAATAATGGAAAGTGTTTCAAGCACCGTTTCGGTCAATGACATCTTTCTGGGTGTCTTTGCAATCCTGATAAGATATTCATACATATTAGATTTGGTACAAAGCTGTACACTGTCTTCCAGCCAGGTCAGCATAATACCTCTGTCCTCTTCCTGATAGCGTTCCTGCATTTTGCGGAGTAAATTTTTTGTATCCCTCACGCCCAATTCAACCACTTCTGCCAGTCTGCTCACTTCCACCGCTTCGCCCATGGTAAAGAGAATCGCCTCTATGATTGCTTCCTTCTCTTTCAACCCCGGACTAACCTGTTCCATTTCCAAATGCTCTGTATCTCTGCTCACTTTATTCGCTCCTGTATGTTCTTCCTTATTCTTTGGCACCGCATCTGACATCACAAAACATTGGACGTAATCAGGATGTCATCAAAAATATGCTCCTGCGAGATGCTGACCGTCCCCGTCTTCATCATTTCCAATATGATCAGAAAGGTAACAATAATCTCCATTCTGCTGGACTGCTTCTCCAAAAGCTTGCGAAAGCTGAATACTTTATGTTCTCTGGCATAAGCCTCCACATACATTACCTTGGCGTCCATATCGATCTCTTCCTTCTCGATATTGCCATAACGGCTTCTGATCGGGTCGATCTTATCCTCCTGCCTTCGGATCATCGTTTTAAACACTTCGTGCAATTTACTCAAATTAACATCCTGCAGCAATTCATCGTAATTCAGCGGCGGCCGGTAGTCAGCTACTTCTTTGGGCAGCTTCTGCTCCCTGTACAGATTTCTGGCAGCGCTCACTTGCTTGTCCTTCAATTCCAAAGACATATATTTATACATCTTATATTCCAGCAGTTTCTGCACCAATTCCGCTCTGGGGTCTTCTTCCTCCCCATCCTCATTGACTTCCGCCGGCAGAAGCATCCTGCACTTAATATCCAGAAGTGTCGCGGCCATTACCAGAAATTCACTCATAATATTCATGTCCTGACCTTCCATTTGGCGGATATACTCCAGATACTGCTCTGTAATCTCCACAATGGGGATGTCGTAAATATCAACTTTATTCTTGTCAATCAAATGAAGCAGAAGGTCCAGAGGTCCTTCAAACACTTCAAGTTTAACGGATATTGCCATAATAAATCATCCTTTTGCTCGTTTTCAGATCGTGCGACCGCTTTTACTCTGTCGGTTTAAGGTCAACCACCAACAGTTCTCCGGGATTAAACAGCCTGAAGGGTATGGTATGTAATCCCAATCCTCTGCTTAACAGCATTGTACTCTCACCTTCACGGAAAATCCCGCCATCATATTTAGGAAAAAACCTGATCGCAGGCGACAGCACACCTTTCCCTCCCGGAATCCTGACAATACCGCCATGAATATGTCCGGACAAAACCAGATCTGCTCCCCACTCTGCATAACGTGAAAAATAATCGGGATTGTGAGCCAGAAGTATGTTATACTGCTGATCGCATGCAGGGCCAAGCAATTGTTCCAAATACTGTCCGTCCATATTTCCCACACGGAATCTGCGATAATAATATCGGTCGATTTCCGATCCGTATATAGAAATACCGACTTCCGGCAATATCACACGTTCATTAACCAAGCGGTGAATACCTATATTGGATAGTGCATCTTCAAACTTATCCGCATCATCCTCATACACGTCAGGATAGATCTTAAGCCGGTATTCATGATTACCATTGGCATAATAGATAGGATACTCTTCCGCCAACTGCCTGAACAAAGCTATTACACGGTCATGCTTCTTACCTGGTTTCGCTGTCAGCATATCACCGGCAACTAAAACAGCATCCGGTTTCTGTTCCCTGATGGCAGCGGCCAATCTCCCGTTTTCTCTGCCATATTGGTTATCGTGAAGGTCGGCAAGAACCACAAAGCGGAATGGCTTGCGGATCCTAGCATCACAAAAAGCATGCTGCACCACAACAAAACGATTGCTGTCGTACAGCATGATCCATATCAAAATAATTGCCGCTATGCCTGCTATGGTAAATAATATATCAAGCATTATAACTCCTGTCGTACATGAATATACTTTGCCAATGTCCTAAAGAGGCTTCCCGATAGTCACTTAAAACAGTATAACATATTTTCTTTGTTTATAAAAGAAAATCTAGAAATATTTTCTTTAAATAATCTCTGTATCCGGCTTTCGCAATATCTTTGCCAAATAATACAGGTGTGCTTCCGATCTCCTGTCCGTTCAGATAGTATCTTGCGCATCCTGCTTCCTCTCCTGCAAACACGGGAGCCGATACCCTTTCCGGAAGATCAAGCTTTTTCTCGATCTGAGATAGAGAATTACCTGTTGTATCAAGATATCGAAATTCTCCCGCATAGACAATCGGCACAGTTTTTTCCACCCCTCCATCCACTGAAAGATCTGGAAGTAAATTTGTGTTTTCGTCGGTATAAAGATCACAGATACTGAACCCATAATTCAACAGAGTTTGTGCATCCTGATTTCTCAGTTTAGAATCACTTGCCGCCATAACAACCGCAATCAGATCTATGTTGTTCTTACTTGCAGTAGCTGAAATACAGTATTTCGCCTTAGAAGTATATCCCGTTTTCAGCCCTGTGGTCCACTGATACTGTTTCAGCAACTTATTGGTACTGGACAATGTAAAGTTGGACGTCCCCTGCCTGGTCACATGAGTTATATCCTCCATCCATATCTGAGTATAATCAAATATCTTGGGATGTTTCGTGATCAATTCCCGAGACATGATCGCCACGTCTTTTGCAGAAGTATAGTGCTCATCAGAATCTGTCAAACCGCAGCAATCCACAAAATGGGTATCAGACATCCCTAGTCCGGCCGCCCTCTCATTCATCATTCCCACAAACGCCTCTTCACTTCCCGCAATATGTTCAGCCACCGCAACACTGGCATCATTTGCAGAGGATACTGCAATACATTTTATCATGGTTTCAAGGGTTTGTATTTCTCCGATATCCAGAAACACCTGGGATCCTCCCATAGAACTTGCATACTCACTCACAGAAATTTCATCTGTCAATGCAAGTTTCCCCGCCTCCAATTGATCAAACGTAAGCAACAACGTCATAATCTTAGTAATGCTGGCAGGCGTCCTCCTCTCTGTGGCATTTTGTTCATAAATGACCTGACCGGTTGATGCTTCCACCAGAATAACCGACGGCGCTGAGACCGTCACCTGCGCTTTTAAAAGTGAAACGGGCACTGCACACAGCACAAGCACTGCAAACAAGATTCCCACTACTATTTTTCCAAACCTGTTCATTATCAGACTTCTCCCATATCCTTTACTGTATGATATGGTGCAAACAGCTATAATATGACACTTTACTTTATACCAGCCGGTGCACATCCTCACGGAATGCTTTATTCAATAAATAATTCAAAAAAATTCTTAGTGCAGAACAAAGAGTCCGCTTGCGGACTCTCGCGCCGAGCGC
>JAZNMF010000026.1:0-2230 GCA_045579545.1 Acetatifactor sp.
AGTATTTACAAGGGGTTCAGGATATTTTATCAACACTTTTTGTCCATCCTCAAAGTTGGTTAAAAAAAGATTAAACCGCTGGAACCCTTATAAATACTGGGGTTCCAGCGGTTTTCATCAACACGTTTTGTCCTATAACTCCATGACAACGGTTTATTTTTGTGAAAAAATTTTTTATGGGCAATTTAGTTGGTATAATTGTCAAAATAACCCTGTACCAGAATGACGGGAGTTCCCTTGTCTCCGGAACCGGAGGTCAGATCACATAAGGAGCCGATCAGATCGGTCAGGCGTCTGGGAGTGGTTCCCTGACTTGCCATGTTGCCTACCAGATTGTCGTCCTTGTCCTTGATCTTTTCTTCGATGGCCTTCTTCAGAGCTTCGCCGGACAATTCTGCAAAATCATTGTCAGCAAGGTATTTCAGCTTCAGCTCGTTGGGAGTACCTTCCAGGCCGGGAGTGTATGCGGGAGATACCACGGGGTCAGCCAGTTCCCAAATCTTACCTACGGGATCGCGGAATGCACCGTCGCCGTAAATCATAACTTCCACATGTTTGCCGGTCTTTGCAAGAAGCTGCGCCTGAATTTCATCAACCAAAGGCTGGCAGTCTCTGGGGAACAGCTTGATGGTAGACTCCGTAGATTTGTTGGAGCCCAGCAGACCGTAATTAGGATTGTATCCGCCGTTGCCGATAGGGGAGGTGAGGATATCATCAAGACCGCAGACTCTCTCAGCGCCGTTGGCCAGAAGAATACGTTTGGTGCGGTGACGGGTATGAATATCGCAGGTCAGTACGTTCTTTGTATAGTCCAAAATAGCCTTGGGATTGTTGGCAAAGATGATCTCTACCTCCGCACCCATTTCCCGAATCAGGTCTCCGTAATATGCAACATAATCCACATCGGTGAAGGGATGTCTGTTCTCGCCGAACAACTCACGGTATCTTTCCAGAGTCAGAATGTCAGAGTAAGGATTAACTCCAGCTTCGTCCAGCTTGTCAAGGCTTACCAGTTCGTTGCCCACCTCGTCACTGGGATAGGAGAGCATCAGGACAATCTTCTTGGCTCCTTTGGCAATACCTCTTAAACAGATGGCAAAACGGTTACGGGAGAGGATAGGGAAGATTACGCCTACGGTCTCGCCGCCCAGTTTGTTCTTTACATCTTCTGCAATGGCATCTACGCTGGCGTAATTGCCTTGAGCACGTGCTACGATAGATTCCGTGCAGGCTACGACATCTCTGTCCCGGAGAGTAAAACCTTCGCTCTCGGCAGCTTCCAGCACACTGTTTACAACAATATCAGCCAGATTATCTCCTTCGCGGATGATCGGGCAGCGAATACCTCTGGATACAGTTCCAACTTTTCTTTCCATATATATTCAGTTCCTTTCTATTGCGGAATGATAGGTCTGCAAATTCCACTCAAAGACCTACTTTGCTATTATAATACAAATTTATCAGAAATGGTAGTATTTTATTCAGTTCTTTTAAATTTTTTTTGAGAAATCAAATACCGCAGAACAATCATGGAAATAACAGAGATAACAGTCCAGGACAGATACATTGGTGCGTATCCTGCATGTTTGATTACTACACCGAAGACAAGGGAACCGATTCCGGCGCCCAGATATGTGGCAAAATCCATGATACCGCTGACGGAAGCTATATTTCCTGTTTTCGCAAAGCGGATAGGAAAGATGGACAGAAAAGAGGTGTTGGCCACAGATACTGCAGTGTAGATCAGACTCAGACACACGGCGGCGAGTATCGGTGAGGAGGTATCGGCACCGATGGGCAGAGCAGCAACAGCACAGACAAGGAAGGCATAAAACGATACCCGATGTTCTTTGCAGCCACAGAGTTTATAGCAGAGGGGATAGATCATTCTGCCGATGAAGCCCATAAAAGGTATAAACAATACAAAATATGCCGATTGATTCAGGTTTACCCGGAATCTGTCCACAAAGTATACGGTCATCCACAGGCTGATGTTGTCCTTCATGACACCGTGCAGGACAGCGGGAAGAAGGGATAGTCTGATTTCCCTGTTGGAAAGCAGACGGAGCATGGGAATATGTTTTTGGGAAACAGGTTCTTTCCCGATCTCTTTTGTGGAGCAGAATACAAAGGTAGAGAGAAGAAGTGTCAGGGCTCCTGGGATGATAAAGGCAAAAGAGAGTCCCCACTTTGTGATGATAAATGTGTTAAGCAGGATACCTGCAATATT
>JAZNMF010000027.1:0-11220 GCA_045579545.1 Acetatifactor sp.
GCCTCTGTTGAGTGTCGTATGAAGTGAATAGTAATGCCGACTCCGAGGTTAAAACTCAGGGTCGGCATCTCTTGTTTTCTAAACTTTATAGGGGGAGGCAATGCTTGCTACCTGGAAAACGTGGCTAGAATTGACGCTTACCTTTCTAAGTGAGTCGTAGGTGTTTGCAACGATTACTATCTGTTTGCACCAACCCTGTCGGCGCCGGGACGGCAGAGCAGAAATCAGCCTTGGAAAGGCTGATTTTCTGTAAGATTAGGTTTCACAAATAAAAACTACTTGCCATTTTGATACGCATCATTTTTTTAGGCAACAGTCATACTGATATACTTTATCCGACTTTGGAAATGTGATTTTTTTGAGTGTTGGATTACAAGCTAATCTATGTGAATAGGATGAAAAAGTCTGCTTTATTTCCATGGCTTCTTTATATTATTACGTATATATGGGGCGATTCGTACAAAATCTCTTCACACACGAACGGCGTTTTTTACACTATTGTCGATGGTCAATAACAGTCTGTGCTCCTTGGATGTGCTGTTATATTCCTCGATTTGCACAAATCCGCAATAATAATAAGAAGACATAAAAAATTTTATTGAAAATAGACAAAGGGAAAGATACAATGAAAGTGGCTATTAAGCACTATGCAAAGGAGTGGATATAATGCTAAAGTTAGGTGTAAATACAGTATTATTCAACCAATACACTGTAGAAGAAGCTATGCGGGCTATTAAACGTGCAGGTTATGATGGTGTTGAGCTTTCTGCAATTGCAGGTATGTGTGAGCACTTGGTTTTGGATGATTGGCAGAACTGTGCACCTGCAATTAAAATGGCTGCTGAGGAAATCGGAATTGAGTTACTGGCTATGGAAGTCGCTTCCTTGGATGAAGCTCGTTTGACGAAAGCCTTTGAAGCTGCCCAGTTTTTAGGAATACCTGTGGTTAATGTTGGCCCTGGTGGACGGAGTGAAGTAGAAGAAGATATAGTAACTTCCATCGAGGCCCTGCAGGCGCGAGCAGAGCTGGCAGAAAAGTACGGTGTGTCTTTGTGCTGCAAGGCTCACGTTGGCGCTGCGATCTACAACACACCGACAACATTGAGAGCTGCACAGACCATTACATCGAAAGCGTTCGGTGTTGATATGGATCCCAGCCATATCCATCGTGCAGGCGAAGTGCCAAAAGAAGCAATTGCACAGGTTGTATCCCATATGAAACACGTACATATTCGGGACTGCAAAGGCCCCGGACCTTCCCCCGGACCCATTGAACTGCAGGCCTGCGGTAGGGGTGAAATTGACCTATACGGTTACTTCAAGGAACTGGTAGACGCCGGTTACAACGGGCCGGTTGATCTTGAAGTGATCGGCGGTCAGCCGGATATGACAGAAGCTATGGCGGTGATCGCTGAAAGCTATGGTTATATGAATGCCGTTTTGAAGGGTTTGGGTGCTCGCTAAGGAGGCTTTACTATGATTCAAGTCGGTGTTTTAGGCTTTGCTCATGGGTATGTCTATTCTGTTGTTGGTCAATGGCAGGAACATTCCGAATATGGTGTGGAAGTGACTGGCGGTTGGGATCACGATACGGTGCGTGCTGAGCAGGGTTGTGAAAAAATCTGTGCAAAACAGTATGCCACTGTTGAGGAATTACTGGCAAGCGGTGTGGACGCGGTTTTTATCTCCTCTGAGACCAGTATGCACGTGGATCTGGTAGAGAAGGCTGCTATCGCCAAGAAGAACATTATCCTCTACAAGCCTATGGCGCTGACTTTGGCACAGGCTGACCGGATCGTCCGGGCGGTGGAGGAGAACGGTGTCCGTTTCACCATGGGATGGCAGATGCGTACAGATCCTCAAAATCAGAAAATCCGGGAACTGATCCAGACGAAGGCACTGGGTAAGACATGTTTGTATCGTCGCCGTCATGCGTTGGCAACCCATACGTGGCCTGATTTTGAAAATACATGGCATGCCGCTCCGGAGTTCAACAGGGATATCTTTGCGGATGATTCTGCTCACCCGTTCAATATGATGCAGTGGATCTTCGGTATGCCCGAATCCGTCAGCTGCGAAATGAGTACGATGGTCAATCCCAAGATCCCCAACGACAATGCGGTAGCCCTGTTCAAGTATGCGGATGGTATGATTGCTGAGATCACCTGCTCTTTTACCTGTAATGCCTCTGAAATTACCACAGAAGTCTATTGTAGCGAGGGTACCATTCAGCAGTATTTCGGAGATGGCCCTTCTACCAAACTTCCCAGAGTGGAGAATATGCCGGGCCTGAAGTGGTATCGGGAAGGCGACGCTGACTGGACGGACAGCGGCATTCCCAGTCCTGCAGCCCATAGCCTACGACTTGGCTGGCAGGCAAAGTATATGGCAGAGTTTTTGGCAGGTGGTGAACCCATTTGTACTGCCGAAGAGGGTCGCAACACGTTGCGCTTGGTACTGGCCTGTTATGTATCCGCTCGGGAAGGCCGGCGGGTATCTGTAAATGATCCTAAAATTTATGAAGTATAAATATTGGAGGAACATATTATGAGTAAAAAGCTTCCCAATCTGTTATTCTTTGGCATTGACAGTCTGCGTCGAGATCATATGAGCCACTACGGATATGACCGTCTGACAACACCGCATATTACCAAGTATGCACAAACTGGTATTACCTTTAATAAATGCTTCAGCCCCCATATTCCCACAACTCCTGGCTATGCCAATATGGTCACCGGTCGGGATTGTTTCGGAACAGGTGTTGTTGGCTTAAGCCAAACTACAATTGCGGATGGAGTACCAGTACTTGCCGAAATGCTTCGAGAGCAGGGCTATGAAACCACCTGTGTTGGTTTCCGTGGCAATGTTAGCGGCCGAGGATATGACAACTACCTCGACTTTCCGGGTTGGGGTCCTGACCATGATGACGGACGTGCGCACAAGGCTGAAAATCTAAACGATGTGACTTTGCCTGAGCTGGAGAGATTGGCAAAGGGTGACAAGCCTTTCTTCTTGTTTATGCGTCATATGGATCCTCACTCTCCCTATTTGTCTCCCGCACCCTTCATGGATATGTTTTTCCAGGGTGATGCTTGCGATCCGACAGATAACAGAATGCAGAGTGTGTATGACTTTAGACCCTTCGGTGACTACATTAAGAGCTGGGTTCCCGAAGGTTGCACCAATCCGGATTATGTTATAGCGCAGTATGACAGTGCTGTTGCTTATATGGACTCCTGCATTAATGTCGTTTTAGAGAAGCTGAAGGCTTTGGGCATTGAAGAGGATACCATCGTTGTATTCACCTCCGATCACGGCGAGACACTATACGACCACGATTGCTATTTTGACCATCATGGTATGTACGATTGCACGCTGGTGGTTCCTCTGATTGTCTGTTGGAAGAATCACTTGCCTGCGGGTGTCCGTATCGATGATTATTGCCAGCTGAAGGATGTTACCCCCACATTGCTGGATATTATGGGCATTGATACCGGTCTTCCCTTTGAGGGTCGCAGCTTAATGCCGTTGGTTCGGGGTGAGGAGAGAGAAGCCGAACCCGAAATGTACATTACCGAGTGCACCTGGATGAGAAAGCATGGTTGGAGAACACCGGAATGGAAATTGATGATTTCTTTGGAACCTGACTTCCACTTTAAGCCGGAGCTCGAGCTGTACAATTTGATCAAAGATCCCGAGGAAAACAATAATGTGGCTGCGGAGAATCCGGAAGTGGTTGAAATGCTGAAGGCACGTATGGAGGCCTTTATTAAAAAACGCGAAGCAGAAACTGGTCGGCCTGCTCCAATTTATACCAATTTCTTAAGACCTGAGGGCCCGTTCAAAACCTCTCAGGAAGCATATGAAGGAAAATATATCGGTAGTATCAACGATGCCGTAAAGCTGCAGAAAAAATAACGGAAGGTGAAGTAGTATGCTTAGAGTCTGCGTCATTGGCTTGGGACATATTGGTAAATTGCATGCTTCTATTTATGCAGAAGATGAACTGGTAGAGTTAGTGGGTGTGTGTGATTTGCGGTTGGATCGCGCTATGGCGGCCGGGAAGTTATTTGATGTTCCGTACTATTTAGACGCGCCTACTATGCTAAAGGAATTGAAGCCGGATTTGGTTTCTGTGGCGACCGGTGGTTTCGAGTATTCTTCTGACCATTACCTACCCACAATCCAAGCATTGGAGGCAGGCTGCCATGTTTTGACGGAAAAGCCTATCAGCAACACTATTGAGCACGGTCAAGAGATGGTAGATACGGCGAAGCGTTTAAACCGTTGTTTTGCTTTGGATTTTAACCACCGATTTACTCCAGCTGCCCGGCAAGCGAAAAAATGGCAGGAGGAAGGTCGTCTCGGCACTCTGCTATTCTGCAATATGGCACTGTGGATAGGAAGACCCGAAGATTTGGATTCCCCCTACTACCATTTGAAGGCATTAAATCCCCACAGCATGGAGATTATTCGTTACTTTATGGGACCGGTGGAAGCAGTACAATGTTTTGCTATGAAATCCCCGGGGCGTACGATTTGGTCCACAGCTTCCATTAATATGAAGTTTAAGTGCGGTGCGGTAGGCCATCTAACTTCCAGTTATGACATCACACGTGGACATCCTATGGAGCGGTGTGAGGTTGCGGGCTTGAAGGGACGCTTGGTCTTCGAAGATATGTGGCGTGAAGCTACACTGTATCCTGCAGGTGACCCGGTAAAGCAAGTATATACCAATCCTATATTCGGCGGATATGCCGGTTTTGACGATACCTTCCGTGATCGAATTCGAAGCTTTGTCCGTCAAATTGATCGGGGAGATAAACCCGAGGATATCGATGGTAGCGGTCTGCAAGGTTTGGAAGCACAAAAAGTTATTCACGCAGCGATTCGCTCACTGGACATTGGTGAGATTGTCTACTTGGATGAGATGTTCCCAACGTAATACTTAGGTAGCATATATGAAGGAGAAAAGCTTAATGTTGAACAGCAATACAATTTCGTTATTGGAATGGGCACATAATGGCTTAATTCATGCTGCGCAATCCTCTCATAAAGCCATCTCCTGGCATAAGCACATTTTTTATGAGTTAGTCTTCGTAACAGAAGGCTTTTGTATGCACCATTTACGGGACTCTGCGTCATTAACGATGGAAGGGGACATCCTGTTTATCAAGCCGGGTGTCAGTCATCAATATACTGGTACACGGGAGTGTAAAATTATAAACTGCCTGTTTATGAAAGAGGCACTGCAGAGTGCTTGGCAGGAGCTTTTGCTCCTGCCGGGTATCCCGCAGTTGCTTGTGGATGATATCGATGTTACCATTCAAATTCACTTGGATATGCAGGCGCGAAAGGTATTGCATAAACTGCTGGATCAAATGACAACAGAGTGTGCCGAACAAAAAAGCGGTTGGCAATTAAAAACAAAGGCTCTGTTACATAGCATTTTGGTGGAATATTCCAGAATTTATACTACTTATGATATGGAGCACGGTGTTGAGGATGCATATCCCGGATATGTAACTCGCGCTCTGCACTATATTGAATCGCATTACGCGGATGAATTGTCCGTGCACGGCTTAAGCGCGTATGTTGGCATTTCTCCGGATTACTTGTCTCGCCAATTCCGAAAAGTGACCGGGATCGCTGTCCAGGAATATATACGTCGCTACCGCTTATCCCGTGCAATTACCTACTTACAACAAGGTTACAGTGTTGGAGAAACCGCGAGAAAAAGCGGATTCCGAAGTGCTGCTTATTTTTCCCGCGAGTTTAAAAGGGAGATGGGAGTTACGCCATCTCACTATGAAAAGTAACAATACCCTAAAATAGAATTGACTATAAATCGAAAAAAGGAGAATACTTATGGCTTTGAATGTAGCGGTTATCGGTATGGGTGGTATTGGTAACAACCACGCAAAGGTTTATTTCAATAATCCGGATACTAACCTAATTGCAGTTTGTGATATTCAAAAAGAAAAAGCGGATAAGGCGGCCGAAGAATTCCACTGCCGCGCCTTCTATGATGAAGAAGAGATGTTAAAGTGTCTTCCTGAACTGGACTTCGTATCTGTTACGACTTCCGGTTTGGAACAAGGTTCTTTTCACTATGAGCCAGCTATGTTGGCATTGTCCTATAAGAAGGGCGTTTTGGTCGAAAAGCCTATCTGTGCGGACATCCGTGATGCCCGGGAGCTGGTGGCATATGCACAGAAGAATAAGCTGTATCTGGGCTGTAACTTAAATCACTACTTTACTGGTCCTGCTGCTGACGCAAAGCAGATGCAGTTGGACGGAAAAGTCGGCGAGTTGCTCTACTGTGTACATAAGGTAGGCTTTAACGGCTCTGAGGCAGCTTACGGTGGTCGCCCGGGACTGGATTCTCGTTGGAACACACCCTATTCGCATCTAAAGGCTTTCTTGGCACACCCCTTCTCCGTTATGCGTTATTTTTGCGGTGATATTATCGGCGTTCAGGCCTTTTTGGATCGTCCCGGATTCCGCAGAAGTTCCGAAGACCCTATGTTGTCCCTGAATTCTGTGCACGTTAAGTTTGCAAACGGCGGTTATGGACATCTGATCAGCCAGCGCGGAGATGCAATGTTTGGTTACGGTGGATGGTGGAGCTATGAACACTGCGGCACCAAATCCACGTTTGCGATTGAAAACTGCGTGGAGAAGCTGCATGTCTGGACACCCAAGGAAAATATGAATATGGCGACACCGGCGCCGGATACCACAGATTACGGCGTGTCTAATTTTGGCACAACGTTTACGAACCGCATTAATGCTTTTATTGAGGATGTTAAAAACGGTGTATCTCCGGAAGCCATTCGCGCCTCTGGTCGTGATGCACTGGCAACCTTAGAATACACCTTTGCGACCATCAAATCTTACGAAAATGGCGGCGCACTGGTAGTTCCGGAAATGCTTCCGCCTATCCGCGGCGATATCTCCTTTATAAAATAAGATTTGTTGCAAATTTATAGTCTGTTTTGAGGAATATTTATGAAAATATTAAAGATAATTGTGCTATGCGCGATGGTAGCGGCAATGCTCTTAGGTCTTTGCGCATGCTCCGGAAAATCCAGCGATGTGATAGAATTGAGTTTTTTGCGCCTTGGAAATGATGAAGCAGAAAAGCAGTTTTGGCTTGATGTGATTGCTGATTATGAAGCAACCCACGAAAATGTAAAAATCAATTATGACGATGCTGCTATTGGCGATGCAATGGATGTGAAGCTTACGAATGGTTTTGCAGGCAACGCTGGTCCTGATATCATCGGCCACGGTATTTTGTCTGTTGCAAGCCGTGTGGAAGCAAAGCATTATCTTCCCATTTCTTCTTTCTATGATCAGTGGGAGGGGAAAGATGATCTGATGGGTGCGCTGGTCGACTTGGGCACCTATGAAGGTGAGCTTTATGGTTTGGCGTATCAGCCCACACCCTATGTTTTTGCGTACCGCACAGATCTGCTGGAAGCTGCCGGTTTTGACGGTCCTCCTACCACATGGGAGGAGTTGGCAGAATATGCCCGGGCACTGACAGTAAAAGATGGTGACCGGATCGTACAGGCAGGCTTGGCATTCCCTTCTGCCGGCGGCAACTTGGTGGAGTTTGATATTTTTGCATTTTCCAACGGAGGTCGTTTCGCGGATAAAAATGGTAACCCGGTTTTGAAATCTGAGGAAAACTTGGAAGCATTGGAATACTTATCAGGATTGATCAACGATGTTAGTATTCCTTACAACAGTAATGAGACAAATCCATTTATGGTTGGCAATGCGGCTATGACGTTTATTGACAACGTCAAGCTGACCCCAATGCTCAATGATCCGGAATATCAGGGCAAAGTTGCAATCGCAATGCCTCCCGCAAACGAGGGCAACGAGCCTATGACATTCTCAGGCTGCCGTTTGCTGTTCATTGGTAAGGACTGCAAAAATCAAGAGGCTGCTTTTGATTTTATTTCCTATGCACTGTCTTCTGAGGTAGTTCTCAAACGTGCGAAGGAGTTGAACGTTCCTGTTGTGTTAAACTCCCTACTGGATGACTATGCCGAAATGAGCGAGTTTAACGATGTTCGTGCGCAGTGTGTTGCCAACGGTATTGGAATGCCTATTGTTACATGGTCTACTTCTTTCCAAACCGTGCGCAATGCTATGCTGCAGGAAGTTTTGAACGGAGCAGATCCTGCGGAAGCAATGAATAAGGCCAATGACAAGCTGTTGGAAGAAATTGAAAATGCCGGGAAATAAATTTCAGGAAAGATACTCTCTTTAGGCATTGCCAGAGAGTGGAGGCACGATAGAATGAAACCAAGATCCCAAAACAATGATACCAAGTGGGCATGGATTATGCTTACTCCCTTTATGATTTTCTTTGTATTGTTTGTAATATACCCACTATTGAAAAATGTGTACTACAGCTTTACAAACTATAATCTTGGAGGAACAGCGGATTTTATTGGCCTGCGAAATTACATAGAACTGTTTTCGGATGACTGGTTTTTAGACGCATTAAAGAACACAGCAGTATATGCTGTGTTCAGCGTCGTGTTTTTGACAGGTCTAGGCTTGTTTATTTCGGTTTTACTAAACGGCCGTAGTAAACTTGTAAAAGCTGCCCGTACAGTGATGATTTTTCCTTATGCCACGAGTATGGTGGCAGTATCTATGATTTGGCTTTATCTGCTGGACCCTACAATCGGCTATATAAACAAGTTGCTGATTGCTCTGGGTGTAAGTAACCCTCCTCATTGGTTGGATAGCCCTGATATGGCATTGCCGTCTTTAATTTTTATCAATATCTGGAAAAACTTGGGATACTGTATGATCATTTATTTGGCTGGTCTGCAGAGTATCTCCAATGAACTTTATGAGGCTGCAATGCTGGATGGCGCTGGTTTCTTAAAAAAACATCTGCATATCACACTGCCGCAAATTGCACCTATTACGTTCTTTGTGTTGGTTAGTAACTGTATTGAAGCATTCAAGACCTTTGAACAGATCCAGATTATGACGCAGGGTGGACCAATCACATCCACAACGACCGTTGTGCATCAGATATATCAGCGCGCGTTTAACGATTTTCGTATGGGTTACGCTGCGGCGATGTCGGTCATTCTGTTTTTGATCATTCTTGCTGTCACATTGCTGAACTTCAGAATGTTCAAGAACAGCGCCAACGGCAATCATTAGGGGGTGCGCTATGGGAGATAAGTTCATTCGGTTGGTATCCGGCATTTTGGCTGTGATTATGGTGTTGATCGTAGCATTTCCTTTCTTAGTGATGCTGTCTACCTCCTTGCAGACAAAGTCCGAGATTTTTTCTCCTTCTGCAAGCTTGCTTCCGAGCAAACTTATGTTTTCTAACTATGCAGAGGCAATGAAAAGTGGCGATTGGCTGCGGTATTTTGGTAATTCTGCTTTTATTACCGCAATTGTCGTGGTGATAAGCTTGATTATCAACTCTATGGCGGGCTATGTTTTTGCCAGAATCCCTTTTCGGTTTTCAGGGGGATTGTTTCTGCTGATCCTTGTTGGTATGATGATTCCGCCACAAGTAACAATGATTCCCGTGTTTTCTATGTTGCGCTCTGTTCCATTGATTAACGGGAACGATATACTGGGAAATGGCGGAAGCGGTTTGTTAAATACATACGCAGGTCTTATTATTCCGTTCATAGGGGGATCTTTTGGCGTGTTCTTGTGCCGTCAGTTCTATGTAGGATTCCCGAAAGAACTGGACGATGCGGCAACAATGGATGGATGCAACCGCTTTCAAGCGTTTCTTCACATTTATTTGCCGTTAAGTAAGCCTATGCTTGCATCCTTAGGAATCCTAAAATTTGTTGGCACGTGGAATGAATATACTTGGCCGTTGATTATGGTGCGCTCCGATACAATGAGGACAGTGCAGATCGCGTTGACGTTATTCCGGAACGAATCAGAGATCAGATGGAATCATCTGATGGCTGCAACAGTTCTCATTAGTCTTCCGGTATATATCCTTTTTACAGTGTTACAAAAACACTTTGTAAACGGGATTCTGGTTGGAAGCGTGAAAGGGTAGTCCGGGTATCATTTATTGACATCGATAGTGTGCAGCGCACAGTAACACGGAAATTTGTCCACGCATTACAAAGAGGTACCGAAATGGAACTATGGGATCTGTATAACGAAAAAGGGGAGCGGATCGGACGGGATCATATCCGTGGAGAAGAAATTCCCGAAGGGTGTTACCACTTGGTAGTACACGTTTGGATCCGTAACAGCAAAGGCGAATATTTGATCTCTCAGCGAAGTGCTGACCGACCTACGTTCCCGCTGATGTGGGAATGTGTCGGTGGCTCCGTTACGAAAGGGGAAGATAGTCTGACCGGCGCACTCCGGGAAACACAGGAAGAAGTGGGTGTCGTTCTGACTCCGGAAAACGGTATGCGGGTGTTCTCACAGGTGCGTGACTATGTAAATGGCGAACGGTTTGCGGATATTCTGGATGTTTGGCAGTTTTCCTACGATGGCCCTGTCTGTCTGGAAAGTGCCACTACGTGCGAGGTGGCGCAGACAGTGTGGATGACGAAAGGGCAGATCAAAGAACTTTTTGATGCGGGTAAGCTGGTGCAGACTCTGAATTATTTCTTTAACAGGATGCAATAACTTCATAAAAGCACGTTGATGTTGGGAAAGTCTGTTGATTAGAAGCTGAATTTATGGTAAGATGACCCAAAGATATATGTTGGAGGGAAACGGAATGGATCAGCGGAAAGAGCAACTGAAGGCATTGAAAAAAGCCTACACCCGGAAAAAAAGAAAAAGTGTGGGAATATGGAGGCTGCTGGCTGTGATTTTCCTGTTGCTGTCGCTGATCGCGGCGTGTATTCTCTTTGTGCCGCTGGTTCCTGTAATGCTACTGGTGCTGCTTCTGCCGGAGGCGGCAACCGCATTTCTTGCAGACAATCTTTGGCTGTTTTCTGCGGTACTTGGGGGCAGTTCAGTGTTGTTTGTTCTGTTTTCTATTGTGGCCGGCTGCAGAAAGCGGAAGGTGAAAAAGAGCAGCGAATATCTGGATTACAGAACGCTGGAAAACTACACTCAAAGCGGAAAAAGAAAAAAACAAATAAAAAATTGCCACCCGAATGGGCAATGTCATTAAGTTAAGAAATCTGGACTTCACAGAAATGTGGGGTCCAGATTTCTTGTAACTATTTTCAA
>JAZNMF010000028.1:0-3232 GCA_045579545.1 Acetatifactor sp.
TGACCGGTGCCATTCTCAAAGTGGTTCCTCCCGAGACATCCACCTTCCAGATTAATTTTGAGGCTTTTGAGGAGATGTTGTCCGAGAAGACCATGGCGGTTCTGATCAATACGCCCAACAATCCTTCCGGCGTGGTATACTCTACCGAAACCGTGAAAAAGCTGGCACAGGTGCTGACAGAGAAGTCAAAGGAATACGGTCACGATATTTTCCTGATCTCTGACGAGCCTTACAGAGAGATTGTATTTGAAGGCGTGGACGCTCCCTGTGTGTCTTCCTTCTATGATAATACCATCATGTGTTATTCCTTCTCCAAGTCACTGTCCCTGCCCGGTGAGCGTATCGGCTATGTGGCCATCAATCCCGCATGCAAGGAGGCTGCGACCATGGTGAACATGTGCGGTCAGATTTCCAGAGGAATTGGTCACAACTGCCCGCCCTCCATCATTCAGCTGGCGGTGGCACAGGTGCTTGACAAGACGGCGGATCTGAGTGTATATGAGACCAACATGAATCTTTTATATAATGAGCTGACAGCGCTTGGTTTTACCTGCGTGAAGCCCGGCGGAACCTTTTATATTTTCCCGAAGGCGCTGGAGGAGGATGCCAAAGTATTCTGTCAGAAGGCATTGAAATATGACCTGATCCTGGTGCCGGGAGATTCTTTCGGCGCACCGGGTTACTTCCGCATGGCATATTGTATCGACACCGAGAAGGTGCAGAGATCTCTGGCGGCCTTACGCAGATTTGTGACAGAGGAATATCCGGATCACCTGGCGAATAGAAAGTAAAGTGGATTTTTGTGAGTATAAAGTGAGAAAGAGGGAAAAAGATGTATCAGGCAGGACTTGTTCTCGAGAATGGGGAGATGAGAGGCGCCTACACGGCGGGTGTTCTGGACTTTTTTCTGGAAAAGGGAATTGAATTTTCTGGCATATATGGAGTATCAGCGGGTGCGCGCCAAATGTGCAGATATATCTGCAAGAGAAAATGTGAATTTTCAGAGGGAAAAGAGCAGCCTTTTTCTTATGATTACAAAGCGTTCAATCGATATGAGGGAAGAGCTTACAGTGTTGCCACAGACACAGAGACCGGCAAGCCGGAGTATATGAGAATCCGGAATATCCGGACAGATTTGACCAAACTGAAGGCATCTTCTGCCAGACCGCTTTTGTCCGGCAGTGTAAAAATGGATGGTCGCAGTTACCTGACCGGCGATCTTTCGGATGCAATCCCCTTGAAAAAATCCATTGCGGACGGAAATCTTCACAATGTAGTGATCCTGACTAAGGAAGAAGGCTTTGTGAAACGTCCTTCTTCCCAGCTTGGACTAATGAAGCTGCGCTATCTGAGAGAGCCGAAGACATATGAATTAGTGAGTGCAAGCCATCTGGTGTACAATGCCTCCCTGAAATATCTGGCGGAGCAGCAAAATAACGGGTCTGCTTTTGTGATCCGCCCTAAGAAACGGGTCGCGGCAGCATCGGCGCAAAAGGAGCGCAGTGCGCAGGAGCTTTATCTTGAGGGATATGCCGATGCGGAAGAGTGTTTTGAAGAAATGATCAATTATCTGGAGAGCGGAAGCATTCCGGAAGAAACCGATTATTAAGTTGAGAGAGGGAATGTTATGTCAGAAATCATAAAAGCAATCCTCTACGGTATCATAGAGGGTATTACAGAGTGGTTACCGATCAGCAGCACGGGACATCTGATCCTGGCGGAACAGCTGATTCCTTTTAAAGGCATGTCAGAAGGGTTCTTTGATATGTTTGATGTTGTTATTCAGCTGGGAGCGATTCTGGCGGTTGTGGTGCTGTTCTTCCGTCAGATTTGGCCGTTTCAGAAGAGAGACAGCGCAAAAGGCGGCAAGGGAATCCTCTCTTTTATCAACAGGGATATCCTGTCTCTGTGGTTCAAGATTCTGGTTTCCTGCGTACCTGCAGCCGTGATCGGAATTCTGTTTGATGAAAAGCTGGAAGCACTGTTTTACAACCCCCAGAGCATAGCCATCGCATTGATCGTATTCGGTGTTGCCTTTATTGTCATTGAAAATTGGAATAAAGGAAGGTCGCCTAAGATTACTTCCCTGTCCCGGATCACCTATCAGACGGCGCTGATGATCGGCGTATTTCAGGTGATCGCGGCAGTCTTTCCCGGAACCTCCCGTTCCGGAGCCACCATCGTGGGAGCATTGCTCATTGGTGTCTCCAGAACCGTGGCAGCAGAATACACCTTCTTCCTTGCGATACCGGTGATGTTCGGCGCAAGCCTCCTGAAGGTGGCAAAGTTCGGCTTTGATTTTTCGGCCATGGAGGCAGTGGCACTGGCCACAGGCACGGTGGTGTCCTTTGTGGTGTCCCTGTTTGTGCTGAAGTTTTTGATGGGATATATCAAGAAGCACGACTTTAAAGTGTTTGGCTGGTACCGCATTGTGCTGGGTATCGTGGTATTGGCACTGTGGCTTTTCCGGTTCTTTTAAGAGTGGGTGAGGTCGCTTTCCCGGTTTGAAAAAAAGGAAAATAAAGGACTGGAAGATTGTGGCATTTGCGTCATTGTATTGACAATTTTACGAACATGAATTAAAATAACCCTTGCGGGTTTTGGCCCGTAAATAAGGGAGGTATAAACCGAACCTCAGGAAAGGGAGAACATATTCATGGCAGAAGCAAAGGCGACCACAAGAAAGCCTGCGGCAAAGAAGAAGGTTATAAAGAGCAGCATCAGTGTGCAGTTTGCCGGCAAATCTTATACAAATGAGGAATTGATCAAAATCGCGAAAGATGTTTGGCAGTACGACCTGAATCGGGAGGAGAAGGAGCTTAAAAGTGTGGAGCTCTATGTCAAACCGGAAGAGAGTACGGTGTATTGTGTATTCAACAAGTCGGAGGAAGGCCGCTTCAGCATTTGATCCGCCGGAGTTAAATACATAAGAATGATCCCCGATGTGGTTGTAGCTAACCGCTCGGGGTTTTCTTATGTAGAAAGCTGCATGCACCGCAGACAAATTTATGCGCCTCCGTTCCGGGAACACTTTCTTCGGGCAGAGGTTCTTTGTATAAAAGGCCCTTGAAAAACGCCGGTGCTTGGCGAAAGAGGAACCGTAGGTTCCATCTTGAGCCTAGCATCCGCTGCGATTTTTCACGGAGCGAGAGCGTGCCGCTATACAAAGAGCCTCTGCCCGAAGAAAGTGTTCCCGAAGTCGGAGGCCAAGCGGTCTTAGGAAGACAAAGGG
>JAZNMF010000029.1:0-13559 GCA_045579545.1 Acetatifactor sp.
TACTTTTATTTGAAACACAAATAAAGAGAGGATGCCCCTCCCCATGACTTTAATCAGTCATAGTTTTGGGACACCCTCTTTTGCATGATAGGAAAGACCTTGTTACACTAAAGTGCGGAGGTTTCAGGCGAAAATCACTTGCCGTCCGCCGGGGATATTGTTCACACAAAGGCCCTTGAAAAACGCCAGTCCTTGGTCGCGGTACCTCACGCGACCTAGTACTGCTGCGTTTTTCAAGGAGCGGGAGCGTGCCGCTGTGTGAACAATATCCCCGGCGGACGGCAAGTGGTTTTCGCCTGAAACTTTATCCAAATCCCCCCTCATGTCGAAAGAAGCAGAAAAATATGGTCTTTTCAGGCTCCTCTTTGTGACAAAATGTGCGCCGGATTTAAGATATACTGTAGAGGAGAAAGGGGTAGAAAGGTGTATTACGAGTTATACATAGACAGCATGCTGCTGTTACATTTTGTGATGAATCTGTTTTGTCTCTGTCTGGTGAATTTGATCCTGATGCGCACTGCCACACGCATGAGATTGATCTTGGGTGCCATGATTGGGGCATTTACCTATCTGATTCCCTTTTTTTTGCCGGGAACGGGCTTTTTGAAAGCGGCCGTCTGCTTACCGGTCTCAGTGGCTGCGATGGTAGTTGTTGCCTTTCGACCAGCATGCGGAAAGGCCGTTTTTCATGTTGCGGGCCTGTTGCTGGGAGTTTCTTTTTTGCTGGGCGGTGCACTTTTGTTTTTTCTGGAAATCCTGCCGGAAAGATGGATGGACGGCGTGTTGGGGATCATGGGTGCAGGAGCTCTTGTTTTTACAGAAGCTGCACGCATGATAAAACGTTCGGGTCACACAGGACTTTGTAAAGTAGAGCTGATTGGAAAAGGAGCCAGGATAAAGGTGAATGCCCTGTTGGATACAGGAAATGGTCTGATAGAGCCTGTGAGCGGCAAACCGGTATGTGTACTGGAAAAAAGTGTATTTGAAGGGTTATGGAGAACAGGAAAGCCGGAGGGCTTTCGGGTGATTCCCTATCACAGTGTGGGTAAAAAGCAGGGAGTTCTTTACGGGTTTCTGTTGCCGGAAATCAGGATCAATAACAACGGACTGGTGAAAAACTGTAAAGATATTTACGTCGGGGTTGTGGATGGAGAAATTGCGCAGTCCGGCGGATATTGTATGATTTTAAATCCTGCGCTGCTTCTTACGGAGGAAGCGCGCTGACAGAAACGTGCTGAATACGGAATGGAGGTATCAGATGATCATAAAGATAGCAATACCCGGCAGAATTCAATTTAAAATGATACGCCGGGGAAAATTATTGTTGCCGCAAAAAGGAGATGTACATTACATAGGCGGGGCGGAGGTGCTGCCGCCTCCTCTTGAGGGTGAAAAAGAGGCAGAGGTAATTAATGATCTGGGAACAGAATATGACGACGTGGCAAAGTCCGTTTTGATTGAACATAATCTGCGCCTTGTGGTTTATATCGCAAAAAAATTTGACAATACGGGAGTAGGAGTGGAGGATCTGATCTCCATCGGTACCATTGGTCTGATCAAATCCATTAACACCTTTGATCCGGAGAAAAAGATTAAGCTTGCCACCTATGCTTCCAGATGTATTGAAAATGAAATTCTGATGTATCTGAGAAGGAATAATAAGACGCGTCTGGAGGTATCTATTGATGAGCCGCTGAATGTGGACTGGGACGGCAATGAACTTTTGCTGTCAGATATTCTTGGAACCGATGAGGATGTGATCTATCGTGATCTGGAGAATGAGGTGGAGCGCAAGCTCTTAATGAAGGCTGTCAGTAAACTTTCGGAAAGGGAAAGGACGATCATTCAGCTACGGTTCGGGCTGGGAAACGGAGACGGTCAGGAAATGACCCAGAAGGAAGTGGCGAGTCTTCTTGGAATCTCCCAATCCTACATCTCCCGACTGGAGAAAAAGATCATGAAACAGCTGAAACGGGAAATGAGCAGTGTCTGACTGCTCATTTTCGGTTTTACGATTTCTCTTGGCAACGGAAGAGATATGGTATATACTTAAATTGCAGCAGGTATTCCTGCAGGAAGAACAGTTAAAGTACGAGGTTGTGGAAATGATCCAACGTGGTGATATATTGTCAATGGAGTATTTGAAGAAAACAGAATTTACCGGTTGTCATCAGGGCATGCGGTATCGTCTGGAAGGAATAAGCGGGGAAGACGGCAAACAGCTGAAAGTGACTGTATGGCCGGAACCTTTTAATTATTTTAAGACACCGGACGAGAAGAAGCAGAGTGCATTGTTCGCCTTTGCGGAAGAAGGTGTGGAAGAAGCTGTTGAATGGATGAACCAACGTTTTGTGCAGGACTCCGGATTGTGGGACCATGCATGGGACAATTGGACGGATTATAAGATGGAGTAAAACATGTTAAAATACCTGATAAAGGACGTAATGTCCATGCTGCGTTTTTTGCCCTACGGAATAGCGGCAGGACTGATTGTTGCAGTGATTCTGAGTGTGGTGAATAAAAGGCGCAGTCAGAGTGGCAAAAAGCCGATGCCCGCCCTCGGCGCAGTGTGCTTTTATATGTATGTGGCTGTATTGCTGATCATAACCTTTTTTTCCAGAGAAATCGGTTCCGGTACCGGAATGGATCTGGATCTTTTCTCTACCTGGGGGATCAATGACAGGAACAATGCCTATGTGATAGAGAATATTCTTCTCTTCATACCGTACGGTATAGTATTCCCCTGGTATCTGAAAAGGGCCAGAAGTTTTGCAGTATGTACCGCTCTGGGTCTTCTTGGCAGCTTTGGAATTGAGTTTCTGCAGTTTGTGACCCGGAGAGGATTCTTTCAGATTGACGATATCCTCACCAATGCACTGGGAAGCATCATCGGATATCTGTTGTTTTGTGTGGTACGGTGGTTAGGCCGTAAGGTAAGAGCGCATGGTGCGTAATGCATTTTTTTCCAGTCTTGACACCTGCGCCTGGGA
This sequence comes from Acetatifactor sp., assembly GCA_045579545.1. Classification (GTDB taxonomy): domain Bacteria; phylum Bacillota; class Clostridia; order Lachnospirales; family Lachnospiraceae; genus Acetatifactor. The sequence goes on from JAZNMF010000029.1 coordinate 2,991, forward strand.
GATGCCGATGATCTCAGCCACCTCCATCTGGGTCTTGCCCTCAAAGAAGCGCAGAGATATGATCTCATGTTCTCTGTCATTCAACCGTTTCATAGCTTCGCTTAAGGAGAGATGTTCTACCCACGTCTCTTCTTTATTTTTTTTATCACTGATCTGATCCATAACATAAAGAGTATCGCCACCATCTGTATAAATGGGCTCATACAGACTCATGGGGTTTTGGATGGCGTCCATGGCGTAGACAATGTCTTCTTTGGAAATGCCTACTTCCGCCGCGATTTCTTCTATGGTGGGCTCTTTCAGATTTCTGCGGGTGAGATTTTCCTTGGCATAGATTGCTTTATAAGCAGTATCCTTTAAGGATCTTGAGACACGTATGCTGTTATTGTCCCGTAAGAATCTGCGGATTTCTCCGATGATCATGGGCACCGCATAAGTGGAGAATTTTACATTCAGCGTTGCGTCAAAGTTGTCGATCGCTTTGATCAGACCGATGCAGCCGATCTGAAACAGGTCGTCCACGTTCTCGTTGCTGGAGGAGAACCGTTTGATCACACTCAGTACCAGTCTTAAGTTGCCTTCGATATATTTTTCCCGTGCCTTTTTATCTCCGGCCTCTATCTGTCTGAAGAGAGCCTCTTTTTCTTCCGCCTTCAGGAGCGGAAGCTTTGAAGTGTTAACGCCGCAGATTTCTACTTTTCCCTGTGTCATATCAAGCCGCCTCCGGATTTTTACAGTGTGGATATTGTCCCTTTCTCTTTGGCCGGATTGTTATGATATCAGTATGCGCCATTCCCGCCGTGATATACTTTTCCCCGAAGAAAAAGTACCTCCGTTGGTGAAGCCGGAATATAATAATAAAAAGAGCCGGTTTATGACTTGAGAGGTAAGAATGCTTTTTTCTGAATTTAAATGTAAAGACGTTATTAATATAAGAGACTGTAAGAAGCTGGGAAAAGTGTGTGATCTGGAATTCGATCACTGCACCGGCTGTATTTGTAAGATCATGGTTCCCGGAGCAAACAAATGCTTCAGTTTTTTGCGGTGTGAGCCTGAAATATCCATTCCCTTTAAAGATATTCGCCAAATTGGTCCGGACATCATATTGGTCGACATCAATTGCAGCAAGTGATTGGCAGAATCTTAGGCGAAGCGGCAGGATTCAGACCACAGTTTTAGTTGACATTGCCGGGTAAATCCTTTACAATGGTAGAGGAACAAAGCGTTTGCAGAAAAGAAGCTGTCGCCATGCGGACAGGACGGGAGGTACCAATGAAGTGTCCTTACTGTAACCATGAAAATACCAGAGTCATAGATTCCAGACCGGCGGAGAATAATGCCATCAGGAGAAGAAGAATCTGCGACGATTGCGGAAGGCGCTTTACCACTTACGAGAAGGTGGAGACCATTCCCCTGATCATCATCAAGAAGGATGACAACAGAGAGACCTATGACCGTACCAAGTTGGAAGGGGGTATTCTTCGCGCCTGTCACAAGAGACCTGTGAGCGCGGAGCAGATTTCCGGCTTGGTGAATGAAGTGGAGAACGAACTGTACGATCTGGGCGTTCTGGAAGTTTCTTCCCAGACTGTGGGCGAGATCGTAATGAATAAGATAAAGGAGCTGGATGCGGTAGCATATGTACGTTTTGCTTCTGTGTACAGAGAGTTTAAGGATATCAACACTTTTATGGATGAATTGAAGAGTGTGCTGAAATAGCAATATGTCATAGGCAGCAGCTTACAGCTGCTGTCTATGTTTATTATGGAAAGAGGACTTACATGATAGAACGTTTTTATCCGGATAGGGATGCCGTGACGGCATATGATATTGATTATGAAAAGCTGTATCAGCAGGGATACCGGGGAGTTATCTTTGATGTTGACAACACGCTGGTACCCCATGGTGCGCCGGCAGATGAGCGGGCGCTGGCTCTGTTTGAGCGCCTTCGTCAGACCGGCTTTCAGACAGTACTTTTGTCCAACAACAAGGAACCCAGAGTAAAAAGCTTCAGTGAACAGGTGGGTTCACTCTACATTTTTAAGGCGGGTAAACCGGGAACAGCCGGGTATGAGCGCGCCATGAACCTTATGAACACAGATAAGGACAGCACTTTGTTTGTGGGTGACCAGCTTTTTACCGATGTGTGGGGCGCAAAAAGGGCAGGGATACTCAGTTATCTTGTAAATCCCATTCACCCCAAGGAAGAGATCCAGATTGTGCTGAAAAGGCAGCTGGAGCGGGTGGTACTGTATTTTTACCGCAGGCACAAGGCCGGCAAAGGAGAAAAGTAATGATAGACGGACATACAAGAATCTGTGGATTGATCGGTAATCCGGTAGAACATACTCTGTCTCCGCTGATCCACAATAATCTGGCGGAGAAGATGGAGGACAATCTGGTTTACGTGCCATTTCTGGTTGCTCCTGACAAAGTGGAGCAGGCTGTGAAGGGAGCGCTTGCTCTGAATCTGCTGGGATTGAACGTTACAGTGCCTTACAAGAGCGATGTGATTCCTTTTCTGAAAGAGGTGGATCCTTTTGCGTCAAGGATAGGCGCCGTGAATACGCTGGTGAGACATGAGGATGGCTTTAAGGGATATAACACGGATATGCCGGGGTTATACAGAGCATTTGAACGCGACGGTGTGAAAGTACAGGGAGAAGAGGTGCTGATCCTTGGGGCAGGTGGCGTGGCCAGAGCGGTGGCAGCCCTTTTGGCCGAAAAAGGAGCGGCACGCATCGTGATCCTGAACAGAAGCGTAGAAAAAGCGCAGCAGATTGCCCGGGAGGTCAATGAGCATGTGGGACGGGAACTGGTGGAGGTTTTGCCCCTTGCAGAGTACAGACAGCTTGCAGCATCAGGAGAGAGGAAATACCTTGTGATTCAGGCTACCAGCGTGGGTATGCATCCTAAGGTTGAGGAGACCGTCATAGACGATCCTGATTTTTACAGAATGATACATACCGGTTACGATTTGATCTATAATCCCGCGGTCACCAGATTTATGCAGCTTGTAAGGGACCATGGAGGCAGATCATTTAATGGGCTGGGAATGCTTTTGTATCAGGGAATTATAGCCTATGAGCTATGGACAGGCAAACCGGTTGAGGACGCACTTGCAGATGAGGTTTACCGGGAAATGAGAAACGAGATGGAGAAAAGGTCATAATGCAGAACAGGTGTGACAGAAAGCAGGATAATCTGATATTAATAGGCTTTATGGGCAGCGGAAAGACCACTGTAGGCATTAAGCTGTCGTATCTGTTGAAACGTCCCTTTGCGGATACGGATCAAATGATCGAAGACAGAGAGGGTAAGAAGATCAGTACTATTTTTGCTACAGAGGGAGAAAACTCCTTCCGGGACAAAGAGACAGCGCTTCTTCAGGATTTGACCCATAGTCTTCAGGGCAGGATATTATCTGTGGGTGGCGGCACAGTGCTGCGCGAAGAGAATCGCGTGTTGTTAAAGCAGTTGGGCACGGTGGTTTATCTCAGAATCCGCCCCGAAACCGTATATGAAAGACTGAAGGGTGACAGCACAAGGCCTTTACTTCAGTGCGAGGATCCTCTGAGACGCATCAGAGAGTTGTTGGAGGCGCGGAGTGCAATCTATGAGGACGCTGCGGATATAGCTGTGGATGTGGACGGACTGGATTCGGAAGAAGTGGCTGTACAAATATTGGCGAAGAGAAGAGGAGCAGGGATATGAAAATACTGGTGATCAACGGTCCTAATTTGAACTTTTTGGGAATCCGGGAAAAAAGTGTATACGGGACACAGGATTACAATTATCTTTTACAGCTGATCGGGGATAAGGGGGACAGAGACGGACATGATATTACTGTGTTCCAAAGTAACCACGAGGGCGCTATCATTGACAGGATCCAGGAGGCTTATTTTGACGGTACGGAGGGGATTGTGATCAACCCGGGAGCCTACACCCATTACAGCTACGCCATCAGGGATGCGCTGGCAAGTATCACAGTGCCCAAAGTGGAGATCCACATATCGGATATTACCAAAAGAGAGGAATTCCGCAAGGTTTCCGTGACAGCACCTGCCTGCGATAAGCAGATTTACGGACAGGGACTGGAGGGTTATCTGATGGCGATTGATTTTGTGGCAGGTTTTTTAAAGAAATAATGGTTTTTTTCAAAAAAACAGTTGAAAAAAGAGTGTTTTTATTATAAACTGATATAGAATTATAACGTGAATAATATTAGGAGGAATATATTTATGATTTCTGCAGGCGATTTCAGAAATGGTATTACGATCGAGTTAGATGGTAATATTTTTCAGATTGTTGAATTTCAGCATGTAAAACCGGGTAAGGGTGCGGCTTTTGTAAGAACAAAGCTGAAAAACATCAAGAGTGGCGGTGTGATTGAAAGAACTTTCAGACCCACTGAGAAATGCCCTCAGGCACGTATTGATAGAAAAGATATGCAGTATTTGTACGAGGATGGTGAGCTGTACTACTTCATGGATACCGAAACCTATGATCAGGTTGCACTGAACACTGATACTGTAGGCGATGCATTGAAGTTTGTAAAAGAGAACGAGATGTGTAAAGTTTGCTCTCACAACGGAAGTGTATTCTCCGTAGAGCCTCCTCTGTTCGTAGAGCTGGAGATCACCGATACTGAGCCCGGCTTCAAGGGTGATACCGCTACAGGCGCAACCAAGCCTGCAGTTGTTGAGACCGGAGCTACCGTATACGTACCTCTGTTTGTTGATCAGGGCGATGTGATCAAGATTGACACCAGAACCGGTGAGTATCTGTCCCGTGTATAATGCATATTTGATTTATTTGATTCTTGTAAGGCAATGGACTTTGTTTCATTGCCTTTCTTTTTTTCATCTGTAATTTTCCGGGCGTATCGGCCCCATTTCACAAAAAGCGAGGAATAATAATGACCAGTAAAGAGTTTGCTGCAAAAGTGCAGGCGGATATGGCATGCCGCCTTGGAGAGAATTATCATGTTTGTACAAAGGAGGTGATCAAGAATAACGGTGTGGGTATGGAGGCTGTTCTCATATCGGCCCCCGGCCGCAATATCACGCCAACCATCTATCTTCAAACCTATTTCGAAAGGTTTGCACAGGGAGAGCCCTGGGACTCCGTAACGGAGAGCATTATAGAGGCTTATCGGCAGGGACTTCCCGAGGAAAGAATCAATATGGATTTTTACCGTGACTTTTCTAAAGTCAGGGATAGGATCGCCTATAAACTGATCAATGCGGAAAGGAATCGGGAATTGCTTTCCGAAATACCCCATGTTATGTTTTTTGATCTTGCCATATGTTTTTATTATGCTTTTTCTCATGAAAAGCTTGGAAACGGATCGATTTTGGTGTATAATACACAAATGGAAGCATGGAATACCAATACCGCAGAGTTGATGAGGTTGGCACAGAAGAACACGAAAGATCTTTTCGGTGTTGAGGTTGTGCCTATGGAGGAACTGATGTCCCGGATGCTTACCCGGGAGATGGGAACCCCGGATGATTTGTGGGAGGAAGATATTTCCATAGACACATCGATGCTGATTCTGAGCAGCAGGTCGCACACCTTCGGTGCCGCAGCCATGTTGTTGCCGGATGTGCTTGCCGGACTGGCGGACCGTGCAGACACGGGCCTGTATATTTTACCCAGTTCCATTCATGAAGTGATTCTGATCCCTGAGAGTGGGCGAGAGGATATTACACTTCTCAAAGAAATGGTGAAAGAGGTGAATGACACTATGGTTTCCCGGGAGGAAATCCTTTCAGACAGTGTCTATTATTACGATAGGAACAAGCGTGAGATAACGTGTTTCTGAAAGTTTTTGTAGACATACAGAGACTTTTATGATATGATATTCAGGGTGATGTAATAATTCTGTAACATTTAGTGCGTGACTGGCTTTTCAGCAGATCATTTTGCATCCGTAGTCTAATGGATAGAACGGAGGCCTCCGACGCCTTTAATGCAGGTTCGATTCCTGTCGGATGCACTTTTACATCACCCTGATTTTTTTATGTGATAACAGGTTTTTATTTTGAGAAAGGTACTTTTATGTGGAAGAATGTACTGCGATTTTTACGTGATGCAGTGATTAGGCATAGTAAAATTATATTTCCGATCGTGTTGATCGTGGCAGTGGCAGCGACAGTTGCGCTGGCTCTTGGTGCAGGCAGAGTGGAAGAAAAAATGCTGGAGTCATCTGAAGTGCCTGATACGACAGAGAGTATGGTACAGGAGTCTTCCGTGGAATCTGCGGAAGATAACGAGATTCCTGAGGTCGCTTTGGAGCGGAACACAGACGCCGGCATGTACACGTTGATGGCCACCTATTACAATGCGCTGGCTACCGGAGATCTGGATACGATCTTTACAATCAGCAATTACATGGATGAGACAGAGAAGATATGGAATCAGCAGCTGAGCAAGTATATTGAAAGCTATCCGCTGATTGAGATCTATACAAAACCGGGACCGGTTGAGAACTCTTACATTGCCTATGTTTACACCCATGTGACATTTTACGGACATGAGGAGCGGGTGCCCGGTCTGAAGGCATTTTATGTGTGCACGGATGAAGAGGGAAATCTTTATATGAATGAGGGAGAGAATCCCGACGTGGTTCTGGAGTATATCAAGACAGTCAGTCTTCAGGTAGATGTGGTAGAATTGAACAACAGGGTAAATGCAGAGTATAATGAGTTACTCCTTAACAATGACAGTCTGTACGATTATCTAGAGGAACTTGAGCAGGAGATGACCCGTGTAACCGGTGAGATCTTAGCTGAGCAGAATGCAGAGGAAGCTCCGCAGGAGCAGGGAGAGCCGGAAGGTGAGGGGACTGATGATCCTTCTTCTGAAGTGACACCCGAAGCCCCTGCAACTCAGGTCGTCCTTTATGCAAAGGCAACCACCACAGTGAATGTCAGAAGCTCAGACAGCGAACAGGCAGACAAGCTGGGAAAGGTCGCTGAGGGTGATCGGGTTCAGGTTATTGAACATCAGGTCAACGGCTGGAGCAAAATATTATTTGAGGGGAAGGACGGATATATAAAGTCTGATTACCTTCAGCCGGAGGAGGCAGGAACCCCTGCCGGCAGTGTGGCTGAAAAGACTGCAAAGGCAACAACCAATGTAAACATGCGAGCGGAAGCTAATCAGTCTTCGGAAAGAATCTGCGTTGTTGCAGGTGGAGATACAGTGGAAGTGCTGTCTGAGGCAAATGGTTGGTCTCAGATCCGCTACCAGGGCAGAGTTGGTTTCGTGAAATCCGCATATATTCAGCATAATTAAGTGAATATCCGAACAGGAAAAGGATAAAATAGTAAAGAGTGCTTACAGGAGATGGTAAGCACTCTTTTTTATATTATTGGAAAGACCTTGTCACACTAATTTGAGGAGAAGATCATAATGTCATATGTAGATGAAGTGTTGGAAATGGTTACCGCAAAAAATCCCGCGCAGCCTGAGTATCATCAGGCAGTCAAAGAAGTGCTGGAGTCTCTTCGCCCGGTGATCGCTGCGAAGGAAAAGGTGTATAGAAGAGATGCACTCCTGGAGAGAATCGTTACGCCTGAAAGACAGATTCTGTTCCGGGTATCCTGGGTGGATGACAAAGGGCAGGTGCAGGTCAATAATGGCTACCGGGTGCAGTTTAATTCGGCCATCGGTCCCTATAAAGGAGGACTCAGGCTACACCCTTCTGTGAATCTCAGTATTATTAAGTTTCTGGGCTTTGAGCAGGTGTTTAATAATTCTCTGACCGGTCTGCCCATCGGTGGAGCGAAAGGAGGTTCTGATTTTGATCCCAAGGGAAAATCTGACAGAGAGGTTATGGCCTTTTGTCAGAGTTATATTGCGGAGCTTTACAAATATATTGGTGCGGATACCGATGTACCTGCAGGAGATATCGGCGTAGGCGCGCGGGAGATCGGTTATATGTACGGGCAGTACAGAAGGCTTACCGGGTTGAGCGAGGGTGTTCTTACCGGAAAAGGGCTGAGCTACGGCGGTTCTTTGGCAAGGAAGGAGGCAACCGGATACGGCCTTTTATATCTGGTGGCAGAAATGCTGAAATGTAATGGAAACGAGATTGCAGGTAAGACCATAGCAGTTTCAGGTTCCGGCAACGTGGCAATCTATGCCATTGAAAAAGCGCAGCAGATGGGTGGGAGAGTGGTTGCCTGTTCTGATTCCACCGGCTGGGTCTATGATCCGGATGGCATTGATGTAAAATTGCTGCAGGAGATAAAGGAAGTGAAACGGGCACGGCTCAGTGAATATGCAGAGGCAAAGCCCGGTGCAGAATATCATGAGGGGAAAGGAATCTGGACTGTAAAATGCCACATTGCGCTTCCCTGTGCCACCCAGAATGAGTTGCAACTGGAGGATGCGAAGCTTCTGGATGCAAACGGTTGTATGGCTGTAGCAGAGGGAGCTAATATGCCGGTTACCCCGGACGCAGTTGAATATCTGCAGTCAAAGGGCATCCTGTTTTGCCCCGGTAAGGCGGCAAACGCCGGCGGTGTCGCTGCTTCAGCCTTGGAAATGACGCAGAACAGTGAGCGTTTAAGCTGGACTTTTGAGAAGGTTGACAATAAACTCAAAGATATTATGGTTGATATTTTCCACAATATCAGCAGCGCGGCAAAGTTGTATGGCAAGGAGGGAGACTATGTGTCCGGCGCTAACATAGCGGGCTTTTTAAAGGTGGCGGAGGCTATGGAGGCTTGCGGCATCATTTAAGGGTATTTTCAGCAAAAAAAAAATTATTTAAACAATTAGAAAAACTTGCATAATGGAATAAATAGTTTTATAATGTACCATAAAGAAATTTCATCTGAGAGTACTAAGGAGGTTTTTTATGTCATACGTAGATGAGGTTATTGCTAAAGTTGCCAAATGTAACCCTAATGAGCCTGAATTTTTACAGGCTGTCGAAGAGGTTTTATCTTCTTTGAAGCCTGTTGTTGAGAAGAACGAGGACGCATATAGGAAAGCTGCTCTTTTAGAGAGAATGTGTGAGCCGGAGAGAACCATTGAGTTCCGTGTTGCCTGGGTAGATGACGCCGGCCAGACACAGGTAAACCGCGGTTATCGTGTACAGTTCAACGGAGCGATCGGACCCTATAAGGGAGGTCTTCGTTTCCATCCTTCCGTAAATCTGTCCATCATGAAGTTCCTTGGATTTGAGCAGACCTTCAAGAACAGTCTGACCACACTTCCCATGGGCGGTGCCAAGGGTGGTTCCGACTTTGATCCCCGCGGCAAGAGCGACGCAGAGATCATGAGATTCTGTCAGGCATTTATGACAGAGCTGTATCGCCACATCGGTCCTGATGTGGATGTACCTGCAGGAGATATCGGTGTAGGCGGACGAGAGATCGGTTATCTCTACGGTCAGTATCGCCGTATCAGAGGTGCGTTTGAGAACGGAACACTTACCGGCAAGGGCATTTCTTACGGTGGATCTTTGATCCGTCCCGAGGCTACCGGTTTTGGTGCTGTTTACTATGCAAATGAAGTGCTGAAGCATGAAGGCGAGAGCATTGAAGGCAAGACTTTTGCACTTTCCGGATTTGGTAACGTTGCTTGGGGTGCTGCCATGAAGATTGCCGAGCTGGGCGGTAAGGTTGTAACCCTGTCCGGTCCTGACGGATATATTTATGACCCGGAAGGTATTGTCACCGAAGAGAAGATCAACTACATGCTGGAGATGAGAAACTCCGGTCGCGATAAGGTTCAGGATTATGCCGATAAGTTTGGTTGCCAGTTCATTCCCGGCAAGAAGCCTTGGGAGCAGAAGGTTGATGTCGTAATGCCCTGCGCAACACAGAACGACGTTAACATGGACGAGGCGAAGAAGATCGTTGCCAATGGTGTAAAATACTACATAGAAGTGGCTAACATGCCCACTACCAATGATGCCCTCAAATTCTTACTGGATGAACCCGGAGTGATCGTTGCACCTTCCAAGGCTGTTAACGCAGGCGGTGTTCTTGTGTCCGGCCTGGAAATGAGCCAGAACAGTGAGAGATACAGCTGGACTGCAGAAGAAGTAGATGCAAAGCTTCATCAGATCATGATCGGTATTCATGACAATTCTGCAAAAGCGGCAGAAGAGTGTGGTCTGGGTTACAATCTGGTAGCCGGTGCCAATATCGTAGGCTTCAAGAAAGTTGCAGAGGCTATGATGGCGCAGGGTATCTTCTAATACCGATATTCAAAACTACAGAAATAGAGAACGTCCCACGGGAAAGACCAGTGGGACGTTTTTTTGGTTTGCGCGCCATGGGCGCGCTCTAACGGGTGAAAGTCCCGAACACGCCTAGGCAACGAGGAAGTGTATAGCTGAACAGCAAGGGTGTCCATCGTGAGGTGGAATCTGAAGGAAGCTGAAGGCAAACCCTTGGCCCGACGAACAGGAACCACATACAAGGCTCGGAAATACGGATGAGACTGCCAAATGAGATGAAGTCCAAAAGTTGCTGGAAGTCCGAGTAAATGTGGCGGATAGATGAGGGGAAAGAGCGAGCACCTTAAGCGTGGAGGTCTCACAGC
>JAZNMF010000030.1:0-50516 GCA_045579545.1 Acetatifactor sp.
TCATCAGGAGAAATACCCATTTCTTTTAAGGTCTCTCCGATGTAAGCTGCATAAGAAGGAGTACAGCACAGAATGGTAGTATGAAGGTCCTGCATAAACTGAATCTGGCGCTCCGTATTACCGGAGGACATAGGCAGTGTCAGACAGCCCACCTTATGGGAACCGCCGTTTAAACCGGCACCTCCTGTAAATAAGCCATAACCGTAAGCAACCTGGCATACATCCTCATCGGTTCCCCCAACTGCCACGACGGCACGGGCACAGCACTGCTCCCACAGATCCACATCATTCTGGGTATAAAATGCCACTACACGGCGACCGGTGGTACCACTGGTGGACTGAATACGAACACAGTTCTTTAAATCTGTGGCCAACAGTCCGTAAGGATAAGCATCTCTTAAGTCTGCTTTTGTCAGAAAAGGAAGCTTATGAAGGTCGTCAATGGATTTGATGTCCTCCGGCTTTACACCCTTTTCATCCATTAGGTTACGATAGTACTCCACATTGTCATACACGTGCTTCACCTGTTTCACAAGCTTCTCATTCTGAATGGCACGAAGCTCTTCTACAGATGCACACTCAATTTCCGGCTGATAATAATTTGCCATGGTAGATCTCCTTTCTCATACCCGTCTGTCTTATTAATAATAATGATTTAGGAAAGACTATAGCCCACTTCAAAGGCCTTCTTGTTGATCTCTACGGTCTTTGGAGGTACGGTTTTCTCGATGACTTCAAGCCATGCTTCTTTATCAAAGTCCATATGTCTGGCAGCAACACCCAAAACGATAATGTTAAATACCTTGGAATTACCAAGCTTCAGCGCCTCCTCCATGGCATTTACCTTATAAATCTTGTATTCCTTCTCCAGATTCTCAATAATATTCTCCGGATAGCTTGCCGCACCGGTCACTACAGTAATGGGATCAATGCGGTGCTCATTTACCACGATGACACCATCCTTTTTCAGGAAATGTGCGTATCGCTGTGCCTCCAGCATCTCAAATGCGATCAGCACATCCGCCTGACCCTCTTCTACGATGGGCTCCGCAACCTTCTCACCGTAACGCACAAAGGTTACTACGCTTCCGCCTCGCTGTGCCATGCCGTGAACCTCGGAAAGCTTCACATCATAGCCCTGTGCCACTGTAATTCCGCCTAAAATGCGGCTGGTCAACAGAGTACCCTGTCCACCTACACCCACTATCATAATATTCTTTGTATTATTTGCCATTTTTTTATCCTCGCTTCCGATCTTCCTGCTTCGTTGTTGACCTATGCTTCTACCTGCTCGATAGCGCCAAACTTACATAAGCCCATGCAAAGTCCGCATCCATTACACATGGTCTCGTCAATGGATACAGTTCCGTCGGCATTCTTCGTCAATGCAGGACAACCGGGTCTTAAGCACATACCGCACTTTTTACACTTCTCAGGAATAGGTCTGCATTTCTTGGTAAACTTCTGACCCTTTAACAGGACACAGGGAGACTTGGTGATGATAACAGATACTTCATCCTTAGCCACCTCTGCCTTGATCACCTTTTCAAGCTCTGCTGTGTCAAAAGCATTTACTTCCACTACGTTTTTGATGCCCATAGCCTTGCACATCTCGTAGATGTTGATGGCCGGTACCACTTCACCCATCAAAGTCTTCCCGGTAGCCGCATGATCCTGATGACCGGTCATGCCGGTGGTGGAGTTGTCCAGAATCATAACCGTTCCGGTGCCCTGGTTGTAAACCATGTTCATCAGGGAGTTGATCCCGGTGTGCATAAAGGTGGAATCGCCGATTACTGCCACCCAGTTCTTGATATAATCTTTGCCTTTCGCCTTCTCCATACCGTGGAGGGTGGAAATACTTGCACCCATGCAAACGGTAGTATCTACCACACTGAGAGGCGCAACTGCGCCCAAGGTATAGCAACCGATGTCGCCTGCCGCATGAATCTTCAGCTTATTCAGCACGGAATATACACTTCTGTGAGGACAGCCCGGACAGAGAATAGGCGGTCTTGCAGGTACCTGTGCTGCTTCCTTAATCTCAAGTTCCTGCTTTAACACTGCCTTACGGATCATATTGGCACTGTACTCACCCTGAACGGTGAAGATTTCCTTACCGATACAGGGAATGCCCCAAGACTTAATCTGCTCTTCGTATACAGGTTCCAATTCTTCAAATATGTAAAGTGTTTCTACTTTTGCAGCAAATTCTTCGATCAGCTTTCTGGGAAGGGGATGTACCAGCCCCAGTTTCAGTACGGATGCCTCAGGGCATGCTTCTTTTACATACTGATAAGCGATACCGCTGGTGATAAAACCAATCTTGGTATCATTCATCTCCACCCGATTCACAGGCATATCACAGCCATCCTCTGCCATGTCCTTTAATCTCTGCTCTACGTACAAATGTCTCAGCTTTGCATTGCCGGGCATCATTACAAATTTACCTACATTTCTTTCATAGGGAATGTCTATGGGCTCACACCTCTCCTCCAGAGTAACAGGTCCCTGGGAATGAGACAGACGTGTGGTAGTACGCAAGATTACAGGAGTATCGTATTTCTCTGACAGATCAAAGGCGTACTTCATAAAATCCTTGGCTTCCTGAGAATCGGAAGGCTCCAATACCGGCACCATGGCTGCTCTGCCAACGCATCTGGTATCCTGCTCATTCTGAGAAGAGTACAAACCGGGATCGTCTGCTGCCACCAAAACCAGACCACCATTTACACCGCTATAAGATATAGTGTATAAGGGATCTGCTGCCACATTGACACCAACATGTTTCATAGAAGCCATGGAACGAACGCCGCTGATGGATGCACCGATAGCTACTTCCATTGCTACCTTCTCGTTGGGTGACCATTCTGCATATATTTCAGGATACTTTACAATATTCTCACTAATTTCCGTACTGGGAGTACCCGGATATGCCGCGGATACTTTTACACCTGCTTCGTATGCGCCTCTGGCAATGGCTTCATTGCCCAGCATAATTCTCATTTCACTCATATGTATTGTCCTTTCATTTATTGGATTATTCGAACGTTCAGCTCGCGCCATTCGCCGCGTGCTCTCGTTCAGCTCGCGCCATTCGCAAAGCCGCCGCTGCGCAGCTGTCTTTGCTCATAGAGTGGCGCTCATCTCATGCATTCGCACGTTCGCAAAATCATGCGAGCATGATTTGTGCTCTCGCGAATGCATGGCTGAACTGGTTAGCCCATGTTTTGATCCGCAATCAGTTTTCCTGCACCGTAGATTTCACGAAGCTTGGGCTTTTCGATCTTGCCGGTAGGGTTTCTGGGAATCTCGGCAAAAATAACAACATGCGGGCGTTTATATCTGGGAAGAGCCATGCAATATGCATTCACCTCTTCCTCGGTCATTTCCACGCCTTCTTTCAGTTCGATGATAGCTGCGGGAATCTCGCCGAGACGCTTGTGTTTCAGACCGATCACCGCCACATCATGCACCTTGTCGTTGGTGCGGATAAAGTCTTCAATCTGTACAGGATACAGGTTTTCACCGCCACTGATGATAACATCTTTTTTGCGGTCTACCAGGAAAATGAAGCCGTCCTCATCTTCTTGCGCCATATCACCTGTAAAGAGCCAGCCGTCTGCCAGCACTTCGTTGGTGGCTTTCTCATCACGATAATAACAGGTCATAACACCCGGACCCTTAACTGCCAGCTCACCCACTTCACCTTTGGAAACAGTCTGTCGATTCTCATCTACAATCTTTACTTCCCAACCATAGCCGGCCTTGCCGATCGCACCAACCTTGTGAATATTTTCAACACCAAGATGGACACAGCCAGGTCCGATGGACTCGGACAGACCGTAGTTGGTGTCATATGCATGCTCAGGGAAAATACTCTTCCACTTCTTGATCAGACTCTGGGGAACCGGCTGTGCACCAATGTGCATCAGGCGCCACTGACTCAGCTCATAGTCTGCCAGATTCACCTTGCCGCTCTCAATTGCCTCCAGAATATCCTGTGCCCAGGGAACCAGTAGCCATACGATGGTACACTTCTCTTTTGACACTGCCTCCAGAATAAACTCCGGCTTGGTACCCTTTAACAATACTGCTTTACTGCCCGACAACAGGCTTCCGAACCAATGCATCTTCGCACCTGTGTGATACAAGGGCGGAATACACAAAAAGACATCGTCCTTCTGCTGGCTGTGGTGGTTCTGCTCTACCTTGCAGGAGTGCACAAGGCTTCTGTGTTTATGTAAGATCGCTTTCGGGAAACCTGTGGTTCCGGAAGAGAAATAAATAGCTCCGTCATCATCATCCGTAATCTCTACATCGGGGCGCTGGCTGGAACAGTTGGCCGACAGAGAATTGTAATCGTCCGCAAAACCCGGACACCCTTCTCCCACATAGATCAGCAGTCTTCCCTTACTGATCCTGTCTGCAATCTCCTCCACACGTCCGATAAAAGAATTGCCGAATACTAAAACATCGGCCTCCGCCAGATTGACACAATACTCAATTTCATCAGCGGAGTATCTGAAATTCAAGGGCACTGCCAGTGCTCCCGACTTTAAGATACCAAAATAAATGGGAAGCCACTCCAGGCCGTTCATCATCAGGATCGCTACTTTGTCTCCCTTCTTGATTCCCCTCTGGATCAAAAGATTGGCAAAGCGGTTGGCTTTCTCATCAAATACTCTCCAGGTGATCTCGCGGCGGTAGCTGGTCTTTGGACTGGGTTCAATCAGTTCGTACTCTTTCCAGGTGACCCTTCTGTCTTCCTTGATCTCCGGATTTATTTCTACCAGGCAAATATCATCCGGATACTCTCTGGCATTTCTCTCTAAAAATTCTGTAATTGGCATATCTTTCCTCTCATTCTGTTTTCTTTTTGCGCATTGGTGCATCACCTTTTCAACGCAGTTTAGCACTTTAACGCTTTTAATCGTTAAACTGATTATAGCAAAAGAAAATGGACTGGTCAACAAAAAACTACTATATTTGTACGTCATTAAAATCCCATCTGCTGTGTCACAAAAACCACTGCCGCAGCACCAACTGCCACAGTTAAAAGTCCTCTTTTAAAGTACGCGAGCAAAATCGCAGCAGCACACCCGGCAACAGCACTTGCAGTTGTACCTGTGCTGGAAAAAATAGCCGGAAACGTCATGGCCGCAAGCACTGCATAAGGCACATAATAAAGAAAAGAACGTACCCGTACATTAGTAATCTTTTTGCGGAAAATAGCCATGGGAAGCATGCGGATCACATAAGTGGTCAGGGCCATCACCGCTATCCCCAGGATAATGTACTCTGTTTTCATCGCTCACTTACCTCCTTTAACTCTTCTTCCTGCTTATCAACTTCTGCAGCATCAATAGGGAATAACCACGCTGCAATCCCACTCACCAGCAACGTGATCACTATGATCGCCCAACCGCTTGAGATCTTTTTCAAAAAAGGAAGATAAGTGAAACAAAGGCTGGCAACAATTGCCATGATTACTGTGACTAAAACACTAATCTTTTCCCTTGCGGAAGGAATAATGATCGCTATAAACATGCCGTACAGAGCAATTCCCATTGCATTTGTAAGGCTCGGAGGCATAAAAGAAGCAGCCACCGCACCCACAAACGTACCGGCTGTCCACCCCAGTACCGGTGTCAGAATCAGGCCTGCCATGTAGGAGCCTGTGATTTCGCCCTTGTGCTGTACAGATACTGCAAAGATTTCATCTGTAATGCCATAAGAAACCGCCAGTCTGTGCCGCATCTTCATGCCGCTATGTACCTTCTGGGATACTGACAATGACATCAGAAAATATCGGATATTAATAATAAAGGTAGTTAAAGCCAATTCAACCATGGTCCCCTGTGCGATCAGTATATTGATACCTGCAAACTGACCTGCACTGGTCAGATTGAGCAACGAGATCGCCACTGCGCTCCATGCCGGAAGTCCGGACAGTACCGCATTCAGACCAAAAGCTATGGATACAGAGAAATAGCCCAGGCAAATGGGAATACCATCTTTTATTCCCTGTGAAAACTCTTTTTTGTTCATTTCACAATGAAATCCTTTCCTCTTAAAAATGCACCATGACAGTATAGCACAAAAAAATGGCAAAATCCACAAATTGCGCAAAAAAAGAAGTTTACCGCGCAAAAAACTCTGCCCTCAGGCAGAGTTTCCCGGTTTCTTTATCAGTCAATGGATTACCAACAGCAGATCCAGTCAGACTTTAACAGCTTCACAAGAGCCTCCATGTAATAGTAATCGCCCCAGATATTGCACTCATTGATTCCCAGATTGTGAGGTTTGGAATAAGTAGCTCCGATAAGCAATCCGTTGGAACGTTCAATATCCTTAGTCGTATAGTTATCGATCAGAGAGTTCATGGTACCTGCGATCACCTTCTGATACAATTCCTTGTCGGGATCCGTATCGGGAAGTCTCTTCACAAGATCGATCAGTCCGCAAACTGCAACTGTTGCCGCAGAACTATCTCTGGGCTCATCACCCTCCCTGAATTCCAGATCCCAATAAGGAACGAAATCTTCCGGAAGTCTGTTTATGTAATGGTTCGCCATCTTCTTACACATTTCAATGGCATCCGGATCATCCACATAATTCTTGGTGAGCATCATGCCGTAAATGCACCATCCCTGCCCTCTGGACCAGGTAGTGTCATCTCTGAGTCCCTGATCTTTCATGCCTCTGATGGGTGCGCCGGTATCTTTGTCAAACAGGAAAGTCTGGTAAGAACCTGCATCCTCACGAACCGTATTGGACAAAGCGGTTCTGAAATGATTGTACGCAATCTCTCTGTACTTGGGATCGCCGGTCTCTTCAGTCGCCCAATAAAGGAGCGGGATATTCATGTAACAGTCTACGATCAGACGGTTGTCCTCACCCATATTGCCCCATGCCTGAATAAATTTACCTTTTTCGTTATATCTGGTGGTAAGCTGCTCAGCTGCGAGCAGAGCTGCCTTTCTTGCCTTCTCGTCACCGGTCAGCTTGTAAGCATATACACAGGAAGGGGAAAATACAAATCCCATATCGTGGTGATTCACGCCTTCTTTTTTCTCAATCTTATCGAGATACTGAGGAATATGACTCAATGCGAACTCTTTGTACTTTTCTTCGCCGGTAAGAACATAAGCATTCCAAAGCATTCCTGTCCAGAATCCCTGATTCCAGCCGCCAATATAAATGTCGGTGAGGTTATACACATAATCTTTACTTGCGCTGGACGGGAAACTGTCACCGAACTCCACCATGCCCTTGTCAATCTTTTTGAGAGCCTCTTCCAGTGCACCCGTCAGCTTGTCCTTATCGATAACTGTGCTGACCTTGTCAAGAAACGGATTCTTAATTCCTTCGTTGATAATCTTTTCAAAACTCATGTCTGATTCTCCTATTACTGATTTTGTATGGCAGCGTAAGACTTCCCCTTTGCCACCATATGTATTATTTTACATCAGAAACTCCTATTTGTAAATACTTTGTTAAACGTTTTACCGTATAATTTATTTATTCATTGCATAAATTTTTTTCATTATTTCTTCTTATCACCGGAAGGGGCATGTCCAAGCACCCTCACATAAGACCGGTAAAATGCAGAATAGTCATCAAATCCCGCCTCAATGGCAGCATCCTGCGCACGGCAGCCGCTTATAAGAAGATGCTGTGCCAGACTGATCCTCTTACGGATCAGATAATCAAACACGGTAGTCCCGGTAGCCTTTCTGAAAACCTTGTTTAAATGGTGCTTACTGATAAAGAACCGCTCTGACAGACCATCCAGAGAGATATCTTCTTTCAGGTGCTGATTCAGATAACTGATGATCTCAGATATGGTATCGGATCGGGGCGCATGGAAGGCAGCCCTTTCCGCCTCATACATGAATGCCACCCGGGAAAGCAAGGCTTCCAGCGCAAGGGGAACCAGCTTTTCCTGCAGATGCTCCTCCAGATTTTTATACTGTAGCAACGTATCCACAAAAACAGAGATGTTATAGCGATCCACCTCTTCAAAATACAGTTGCTGCCCATGACTGCTCTCTCCGGACGCAAACGCAGAAAGCAAAAACTCCCGGTGGTCTGCAGCCAACAGATCCGGGCTGAAGTGAACCGTAAACCGGCGATAAGGTTTTTCACTGTTGATCCTCACACCGTGAAACACTCCGGGTGCAAACAACAAAATGCTATTGGGTGCCGGCATATATTTTCGGCCTTCCACAAGATAGTCCACGTCCCCTTCCACAAAAAAATACAATTCATAATGATTATGACAATGCAGTGAATATTCTGCCGTTGCATAAGTCGTTTCACCATATCCGAAATTGATACTCTCTTTTATTCTCACGGTCTTTTTTTCCATATTTCGCCACCATTCTTTCACTAACCGGGACTGCATCGAAAAGCAATCCTCTCCTCTCAAAAAGTATATTCCCGAATCGCTATTTTTGCAATATAAACCATCTTATATGCAATTGTTTTTTGAAAAAATGAGCAGTATAATGAAGGCAGATCCACCTCATATATACAACCGAAATTATCCCACGCACGACAAATGTGCAGAAAGAGGCTACCATGGAAAAGGTAAGATTAGGCATTATCGGTATCGGCAATATGGGCAGCGGTCACTGCAGAAACATTCTGGAAGGTAAGATTCCAGAGATAGAGCTGGCCGCCGTTGCAGACCGTAAAGAAGCCCGAAGAGATTGGGCCAGAGAAAATCTGCCCGGATCCGTACAGATCTTTACAGACGGAGACGATCTGATCGACCGCGGTGATGTTGACGCAATCCTTGTGGCTACACCCCACTATGACCATCCCCGCCTGATAATCAAGGCACTTAAGAAGGGGCTGCATGCCATCAGCGAAAAGCCGGCCGGCGTATATACTCTGCAGGTAAGGGAAATGAACGAGGTTGCAGAAGCATCCGGCAAGACCTTCGGCATGATGTTTAACCAGAGAACCAACCATGTGTACCGCAAGATGAAAGAAATCGTTTCCGGCGGAGAATACGGCCGGATCAAGCGGGTCAATTGGATCATCACGAACTGGTATCGCTCTCAAAATTATTACGATTCCGGAGAGTGGCGAGCCACCTGGGACGGCGAGGGCGGTGGAGTTCTTTTAAACCAATGCCCACATCAGCTGGATCTGTTACAGTGGATCTGTGGACTTCCCGTAAAAGTACACGCATTCTGCCACAACGGCAAATGGCATAATATTGAAGTGGAAGACGATGTGACCGCATATATGGAATTTGAAAACGGTGCAACCGGCGTGTTTGTCACCACTACTGCTGACTACCCCGGAACCAACCGTTTTGAAGTCACTCTGGAAAGAGCAAAACTGGTATGCGAAAATAATCAGCTCACCATGTATGAGTTGGAAATCAGTGAGAGAGAACACTGTTTTACTGCCAAAGGTTTTGAGACACCCAAGTTCCATGCTGTGGAGTTGGAAACAGACGGCGAGAACCTCCAACATGCAGGAGTACTCCGGGCATTTGCAGCCAATATTCTGAGAGGCGAGCCGTTGGTTGCCAATGGTGTGGAAGGGATCAACGGTCTGATGCTTTCCAACGCAATGCACCTTTCTTCCTGGTTGGGACATGCCGTTACTCTTCCCATTGATGAAAATCTCTTTCTGGAAAAGTTGAATGAGCTGCGTGCCAATTCCTCCAAGAAAACTGCCACTCAGGAAACTACCATGGATACTGCCGGCACTTACTAACTCCTCTTTTCTATAACATTTTTGTAACAAGCAGAAAGGAAGCGAACTAACATGAGCACTGATAGAAAAATACTTAAAAACAGCATGATCAGCGGCTTTGCCGACGAGATTCACACCAGCCTGGACACTCAGATCTCACTGCTGAAAGAATTAGGCATGTCCTGGCTTGAATTCAGAAGCTGCGAAAGCATAAATGTCGCCGACCTTACTTTGGAACAGGCCAAAGAAATCAGGAAAAAGCTGGATGCAAATGGTATCCGTGTTTCCGCCATCGGCTCACCCATCGGTAAGATCCACATCACGGATGATTTCGGACCTCATCTTGAAAAGTTGGAACATGTCATGGACATCGCCGAAATTCTGGGCACCAGACAAATCAGAATGTTCAGTTTCTTCATGCCCAAAGGAGCCACCCCCACAGATTACCGCGAGGAAGTTTTCCGCCGCACCGAGAGCATGATCCGGGCGGCAACACGCCGCAATATGATATTGCTTCATGAAAACGAAAAGGATATTTACGGAGATATTCCCTCCCGCTGCCTGGATCTGATGGAACATTTCTATGGCGACCATTACCGCTGTACTTTTGACTTTGCCAATTTTGTACAGTGTGACGAAGATCCTTTGTCCGCCTATGAAATGCTGGCCCCGTACGTTTCCTACGTACATATCAAGGATGCACTCTCCTCCGACCATACGGTGGTTCCGGCCGGTGAAGGCGACGGCCGGATAAAAGAAGTCTTTGCCCTTCTGGACAAGGCCGGTTATGAAGGTTTCCTCAGTCTGGAACCTCACCTGACTGATTTTGCAGGACTCCGCGGACTCGAGCAGGATGTACAACAGCGCGGAAGAAGCGATGGAGAAAATGCTTTCAGCCAGGCTCATGCGGCTCTGCTGAAGTTATTGTAAAAATACCGTGAAAGATATAGCCGCAGAAAATGGAAGGGAGACTGACCATGCCTTTTGAAATTGTCAGAAATGATCTGACCAATATGCAGGCGGATGCTATTGTCAATGCCGCCAATCCCAAACCTGTCATCGGCTATGGCGTGGACAGTGCCATTCACCGGAAAGCCGGCAGGAGACTTTTGACTGCCCGAAAAAAGGAAGGAATGATCTCTTTCGGCGAAGCGGCCATCACTCCGGCCTACAATCTTGACGCCCGATATGTGATCCACACAGCCACTCCTGTTTGGCAGGGTGGCAACTGTCAGGAAGAAAAACTTCTCCGGGCCTGTTACCAAAATTCTCTTAAGCTGGCTTTGAAATACAATTGTGAATCCATTGCCTTTCCCCTTTTGGCCTCCGGCAATCACGGTTTTCCCAAGGAACTGGCACTGCACACAGCCATCAATGTCTTCAGCAGTTTCCTGATGAAGCACGATATGCAGATCTATCTGGTGGTGTTCGACCGTTCCTCCTTTGTTCTCTCGGAAAAACTGTTTGCCTCTGTCCAAAGCCACATCGACGATACATACATTCTGGAAAATTGTGGTTATGAATATGGCCTGCACACCGCAGAAAATGTTCGGGATTTCAGAGAATTACCGTTCCGGGAATCAACCATACGCTGCCCCAATTCTGATATTATGGACGACGCACCCGTTCCCAAGCTGAGTGCTCCGCTTCTCAAACCATGTGCTCCGTCCGCACCGGCTATGGCCGCCCCATCAGTACCCGCTCCATCTGCCTCATCAGCCAGAAAGCTGGAGGATTTGATGAAAGAAGTGGATTCTACATTTTCAGAAACACTGATCCGGCTGATCGACCGGAAAGGTCTGAAAGATTCCGAAGTGTACAAAAAAGCCAACATTGATAGAAAGCTTTTTTCCAAAATCAAAAATAATCCTTACTATAAACCCGGCAAGGTCACTGCAATTGCCTTTGCCATCGCCTTGGAACTGAGCCTTGACGAAACCAAAGATTTCATCCGCAAAGCAGGATATGCCCTGACACACAGCAGCAAATTCGACATTATTATCGAATATTTTCTGTTGGAAAAAAAATATGATATCTTCGAGATCAACGAGACTCTGTTTGCCTTTGATCAGCCTCTGATCGGCAGTTAAAATGTCGCTTTTCATGCGACCAAACTTTTATCTCCTTCCCTTATACTGTAATTACAAAACAGAAGGAGGTATCACAATGAACCAAGTAACAGAAATCGTTTTTATCTTAGACCGCAGCGGATCCATGGCAGGCCTGGAAGCCGATACCATCGGAGGTTTTAACTCTCTGATCACCAAACAGAAAAAAGAAGAAGGCAGTGCCATTGTTTCCACCATCCTATTTGATGACCGTAGTGAAGTATTGCACGATCGCATCCCGCTGGATCAGGTAAATGCAATGACCGACAAAGAGTATTACGTGCGAGGCTGCACCGCTCTTCTGGACGCTGTGGGCGGAGCCATCCACCACATAGGCAATGTCCACAAATATGCCCGGGAGGAGGATCGCCCCGGGAAAACACTCTTCATCATCACCACAGACGGCATGGAGAATTCCAGCAGACAATACACTTATGAAAAGGTAAAAGCCATGATAGAGCGCCAAAAGTCCCTGTATGGCTGGGAATTCCTCTTTCTTGGGGCTAACATTGACGCTGTAGCAGTGGCCGGAAAGTTCGGCATCGGCAAAGACTTTGCCACCAACTACCACAGCGACAGGGAAGGGACCGCTTTAAACTACGAGGTTCTGAGTGAAACCATACATCAGGTCCGCACTTGCAGCCAGCCGCTTTCTGCCGATTGGAAAAGCAGGATCGATGCAGACTACCGCAAGCGGAAACGTTCCAAATAAGCAATCAGCCACGGGCAAAGAATGAGGCTTCCTCCCACTTTGCCCGTGGCTTTCTTTCTTACCTGTGCTCCTTATGTAAGTACTTCTCTCTGGTAGCAAGGCCTCCGCGAATATGCCGTTCAGACTTATTGACATCCAAAACCCTTCTGGCCTGTTTTGCAAGCGAAGGATTGATCTGCATTAATCTGTCGGTTACGTCTTTATGTATGGGGGTGACGATTTGGAACTGTTTTATTTGTGCTTGTTTTCGTACTGTTTTCAGTGCTTTCTTCTGTACCGTCCGCTATTTCGTTAGTGTTCTCCGTTCCTTCTTCTATAAGTACGGTTTCATCCAGTCCTAATTCTCCGATAAGACGTAAGTATATATCTACGTTACCCTCCTTGTCCACTTCGATTTTCTGAATGAGACGTTTGAGCTGGGTATTGGTCATTTCATGAACATCCGTAATATCTTCCATCTGTTTGAATGTACTGTTCAGAATGGCCTCCAACTGTTCCCCCTTCGTCAGATGGTAAGACACCATCTTCAGTTCATTTTCCAACCGTTCAATCTCTTTTCTCATTCCACCAATTTTCTCATTCAATTCCTCTCTGGAAATCAAATCATCGGTGTACATGTCCATATATTTCTCACGTGATCTACGAAGCCTGTTTAGCTCCGCAGTCAATTCCTTTTCGTATTCTACATTCTCATCTTTTGCTTTGTAGACACGTTGAAACTCTTTGATTACATGGTCGATTACTTTTTTCTTTTTGCTAAGCACATCTTGGAAGTACTCCTGCAATACCTGAATCAATTCTTCCTCGTCCACTGTAATGGCATTCGGACAACTATCTGCACCACGACCATTGTGATCGGAACATACCCAACGCACATAAGTATTCTTATACTGGCGAACCGTTCTACGAAAAGACCAACCGCAATCCTTACATTTTATCAATGTCGAGAATAAATGCTTGTTGCTTTGACGTTCATGTGTCATTTTAAAGGAATCGTGACGACCTTTTAAAATATCCTGTGCCTTGTCAAAGATTTCATCCTCAATGATCCGAAGATCCGAACGGATGGTTACAAGCCATTCTGATTCATCCTTTTCTTTTCTCTGTCCGGTCAGGAAATCGGCGATTTCTTCCTTGCCATTAATAATCTTTCCGGTGTATAATTCGTTAGTTAAAATACGGCATACCGAATTCTGGCTCCAGCTATTTCCACGCTTGGTTTTGATCCCCCGGTCATTGAGCATATTGGCAATCTTAGCACCACCGAAACCTTCCTCGGTGTACCACTTGTACATCTGACGGACAACTTTGGCCTCTTCTTCATTGATAGACAGATTGAAATAATCTCCAATGGTCTTATCATATCCGTAAACAATATTAGGAACACGACCTTTTTCCGCATTCATCTTCTTGCCAAACTTAATACGCTTTGAAGTGTTCGCACTTTCTTCCTGCGCCAATGCGCCGAAGATGGTTAATACGAACTCACTATTACCCATACTGGTCATATTGGCAGTCAGGAACTGTGTTTCGATACCAAGGGATTTTAGTTTTCGGACGCTCTGTAACAAATCCACCGTATTTCTGGCAAAGCGGGAAATATCCTTTACCACAACCATATCAAATAGGCCCTTCTCAGCGTCTGCAAGCATCCGCTGAAATTCCTTGCGGTTCTTGATTTTAGTTCCGGAAATACCTTCATCTGCATATAATTTAATAAGGTTGTCCCCTGTGCGCTTTGTGTATTCTAAGAAGAACTCTTTTTGAGTTTCTAAGCTGTTAAGCTGGTCTTCTTTATCGGTGGATACTCGGCAATATGCGGCTATGTTCATGATGGTTGACCTTTCTGTTATAATTATTACGTTCTGTTACAACTATTATATTCTATAGAATAGAAAAAGGCAAGAAATTATATTGTCCTGCCTTTAGCATTTATGTCTATCTACTTTCAACACCGAACATTATTTCATAAAGAACATTCAATGGATGTTTAATAAGTTCATGCGGTTTTAAAAACATTGTCCCATATGCACCCATTCCTTTCTCTTTACGACAACGCCAAGCATCTATCCATTTTAACAAATCAATAAATGTTAGTGTTTTAAATTCCTTTAAGTCACATGGATACGCAATATTTAATGATTTTTCAAAATGATATGCTTCGTCCAACCTTCTTTCTCTATGTGCCTCCCACTCTTTTTCTCTCAAAGTTTTTGCACAAACTATTTCTTCATATATCCACGGCGATAATGTACATTCCTTTGAAAAACCATTTTTTAATTTATATGTTGAGTTAGCTGTATTTAAGAAAAAGATTGCTTCTGCTTGATCCATCGCTTGCATTATAGCGGTCGTCAACATTGCATGAACATGACTCGTGGAAAAATTTCGTTTTGTATAATTATAAGTACCATTTTCTTGCTTGCAATACTCATCATCAATTGCCATTAGCAAATCGTCAGCACTTCCCCATATCGTAGTATCAATAAATACACTTAGTCCGAACTTTTCATTTAAAATACCAGCGATAGTTAAAGCCAAATCCTCATCATTATGAGAATGTGAAATAAAAACATCCTTTTTTACAATGGGAAACCAGACACTTGACAATTGTTCACCATCAATAACTCCATTTGCATTTGTTACAGCCGCCAGAATGTCTGCAAGCTGATTATCAAGTTTTTCCTTAAGAAGTTCTCCTCGCTCCTTACATTTTTGTATATAATCTTTATTCTGATCAAAAAAATCTGTTTCTTGTATATCCAATTTAAAACATCTATACAAACAATCACCTTCCGTTCATAACTCTCTTTTCATTAGATTAAATATCTAATGAAACTGAATCTCTTTGCTTATTATACACAATTACATTAACATCACTTTGCACTTTATCTTTATGAATTCGAAAATACGAACTAATAATTAATAACGCTTCCTCAGAACTAATATCAGTTCTCGATTTTCCTGTACCCAGCAGTGGCACATATATATCATATCCTTGTCCATTACTATCATAGTACTGTATAAGTTTTTCAATTGTCTTTATCAATTCTTCTTTTGTATTCCGTGCGTTATTTTTTTCATCAAACTCAGATAACGCTAACAAATAGAAAAAAGTATTATCATACCTATAAACTGCAATCGTTCCCTTTTCATAACAATCTAAATTTCCTCTTTCTTTATTTGCACGATTCAGTCTTTTTATTGGAACTATCCCTTGCTTTTCTAAATTTTCATGTATAGCTCGATTTAATTCTTCTGCACTAACCCCACATTCATTCATTTTTTTAATCCATTGTCCATGAATTGTCTTAGGTGAAACCAATGGATATTTAACAGCCGCTATATCTTCATCTACAATCGTATCAAAGGATGTATTAACACCCACAACAATAATTTTCTTGTCAGCCTTCTTAAAAAAGCTAAAAACAGGAAAAGCAATTTTCCATAAATCTGCATATCTTAAAGACAATTTGCCCTGATTGGTCTTAAATACCACATTCTCTTTATAAAAACATACTTTTAAAATAGTCCATAACGTCACAATTGTAAAGATAATAATCAATGCCCAGATAGACTTTTGAATAGAGTCTATTCCAAAACATTCTTTATCTATAAAAAGCAACGCTCCTGATACTACCGCAAACACTATACTTGTTCGTTGCACAAAATATTTCTTAAACAAATTGAAATTACTACAAATTCTTTTCATATGCCTCTACCTTTCATCATATCTTCTGCAATATAGAACCTATTTCAAAAGTCCCCATTCCTCGTACGCTTCCTTTGAATAATAGTTTCTTCCATTTGTCAAACTCTCCCCGTTTACCGTAAAACGAGGTATTGCGTCTATGATTGCTTTTTGTTGAAAAGCTATATGTATAGCTTGCGTACCGTCCTTATCAATACGTTTTGTTAAAGCATCCGGCCACATAGCAGCAAGTTCATTTCCAACGCCCCATATCGCCGAGTACCCTGGATATGCGATAATTAATGGTATTTTATACACATCTATTGCTTGTTCTATTTCATACGACAAAACACTTCCACTCTTTCGAGTGTCTTCCGAAATAATAATAAGCATATTTTTCGAAGCCCCAAGACGCTGTCTAATCCGTGAATAAAGTGTTTCTTTCGAACTTGTATCACGTACCGCATAAGTTTTTTCATGACTATTTGTAAACTTAAAGTCAATATTCTTATTCGCACTCCACGCCTGAAGCATTGAATAATAACGATAATCCGATTTTGTTGGATCTACCTGACCCAAACCATCAAACGCTACATATGTTCCTGTCCTATTCATATTTATCCTCCTGCTACTCTGTAAATTCTTGCTTAATTTCCCCCGGCAAATACTTCACCAGTTCCTCCACCAGCTCGTACACCTTTGTCCCCGGTGCAATCTCCGCCGGCATCTTACCTTGCCCGTCCTTTATAATCCGCTTTGCATAACGAATTGCCAGCTTCGGACTTCCCTTCTCCATGAGAATATCAAAGATGTCTTTCATATTCTTCTGATACTTACCTATCCCCAACTCTCTGAACTTATCATTTAAGAAAGAAATATACTCGGTCCGATGATTATTAGCAGTATAATACGCAAAGTGAAGCAGAAACCAGAATTCGATACACTCGTTGCTCCATGCAGCATGATATTGTAACTCTGGATTTTCTTTATTCAACTGCTCTGCCCGGCTTACCACGCCATTGAAATTACTGGCAGGAAAGCTGTCTTTATCATAGACGCACCATATCTGTCCCTTCTGGATATTATTCTTTTTCACATACTTTTCAGCCATGCCGATGACACGCATGGTCTCAGCTTGACAAGGTTCAATCTCAATCAGTACCATATCCCGGTAAATCGGATTATCCTCAATCAACTTCTTAAATCCCGAAAAATACTGTGGCTCGGTCTGCTGGCCTTCACAAAAGATATAGTAACGGTATTTCTTAAGCTCCAAGTGTTCTTGGCGACGTTGTTTTTTCCACTTCTCCATTCCGGCTTTTTTAGGCATTAACTTTCCCCCAATCTATGATTCTTCTGAGGTATGGATCAGCCCCATACTTACCTTCCAGATACTGCTTATCAAACTTTGCATCCTTGCGCACCGATTCGCCCTTCTCATTCTTGAACTCTACCAGAGAATACAGCTTGGAATTCTGTGCATTTCCTTTCGCCACAAACCAAATTTCATCCCTCCGGAACACATCACTGTTCATGGTAGACAAATCATGGGATGTAAATATCAATTGTGCCTTATGTCGATTGATGCTCATATCGTTAAACATCATGATAATATGACGCAAAAGCACCGGATGAATCTTTGCATCCAATTCGTCAATAATCAAAACCGTACCTGTCAGCAGACTTGCCGCAATAAAAGGCAACAAGCCAAACAACTTCTTGGTTCCGCTGGATTCATCAGACAAGTTTAATTCCGTCTCATATCCGTCTACAGAATGCTTTGTGTACACCTCAATCAAATCGTTTTCCTTCTCCTCCACACGGAAGTCCACGATATCCAGATCCATCTCCTGAATCATATCCAACATGATATGTTTTACTTCATCAGAATTGGCCACCGCCATGCGCAGCTCCTGCATGGGATTACCATAATTCAAGAAATCAATACCATATTCAAACCACCCCAAAACATCCTTAACCACTGCATTCTCCCTATAAGCAATTCCCAAATAAGAGAGCAGGGTAAGGGTTCTGGACAAGTCTTCACTGACCTTCAATCTTGCAAATGCACCCTTTAATTCGATATCCTTTTCCTGACGCTCAAACAAAGCAGAACGTCTTCCGGTGTCCAGCTTCACTCTGTCCAAGCTTTCATACACAACAATATCTCTTTTTACATGCAAAATATATCTGTACTCAGCCAACCTTGTCCTGAAAAAGATTTCAAATTCCGTCGGGCTGCCTTTACTCTCTTCCGAAAAAGCAAATGGCTCTACAATGATTCTTTTCTGAAGAAATGCACGCTCCTCATTATCTGCAGTAGCATAAAGCGGACGCAGTATCTTTGCAACCAATGTATTTAACGCTTCCAACACATTAGATTTACCACCACCATTAGGACCATAAACCGCTGACACCGGCAGATACACCTCTCCATCATAATCCTTTATCACTCTATCTTCATGTTCAGAAATTGCCGTTGCCTGCATATCAAAGGTCACTTCATCCCGGATACTTTTGTAATTTTTCACAGTAAATTGACACAACATATCTTTTTGCCTCCATTCTGATATTATTATATCCAATATCATGCATTTCTGCAATATATTTTTGAGATTTTGTCTCATATTTTATCTTGTAATTTAATATTTGACAATTTTAGAGTTTAAGAACCAAAAAGAGTACGCTTTATATTGCGCACTCCTTCTCAATTTTCTGTTCTTCATTTTGGGCTGCAGCCTCTCTAAGAGCCTGTTCCACCTTTTCCGCATTTGCCGTAATCAATATCTCCAACAAAAGATCAGCCGTTTTTTCTATTGAGTTAGGGTTATGTATTACATAGTTCAATTTCCTCTTTTTCATGGCAAGGCGCTTCCCGTACATTCGTTAATCTATCTTATGAAGGGCCTGTACCACTTATGAATGATTTTTGCTTGGTGTAAACCATGTACTCAATAAGTGCTTCACCTTCCCTTCAATCTGTAAATTGCACAAAATGTACTCAAGAGAAAATTGTATCCATAACCTTTTTCAAACAATCTGCTTACTGCTTTGCCAAATTATAACCGGGAGGAAGAAGCTTGTAAAGGCGATAAAACCTACCTTGACAAGCTCCTTCCTCCCGGTTAGTCGGTAATCAAGCAGTTAAGCATATAAGTGCTTCGCTATTAGGCAAATCATGTTACAATGCCGTACCCAAAGTGCTTATTATTGCTATAATAACCCATTATGTAAAAGTTACCATTCTTTGTAGCAAGCAGAGAACAAAGGGCCAAATACGGGCCCTTTGTTCTAATGTCGGGCTTCGCCCAAACCCTTCCGCTGGGCGAAACAAACTGCGTGAATTGACAATAAATCTTTCCTATTTTCCACCCATCTTTGCCATCAAATTATTGTTCTCTTTATCATACATGGGCGGGGTTACTCCTTGATCTATCAATACATTTACCCAATCCTCATAAATCTCAATACAGCCTTTATAATAATCTGAGTACTCAAGCAATTCCAACTTTTGCACAATAGGATTATTAATAGCAACAAAATAGCGTTAAGACATCAAATCATCAATGGTGTCTATATGTAATACTCGATTTTTTACCAAGGCAGCTATTCCTTCTAAATGAACCAAATAGTTGACAAGATATTGCCGTTCACGATTATCTAAAGCATATTTTTCTTCCCAAATCTTACAATACTCTTCCGTCAATTCTTGATTTTTGACTTTAATATAATACCTTTCTAAATCCCATTCTACATTTGACATATTCTCATCGCTGATAAACTGTTCGTTTAAATCCATAATAAACTGAGCTTCATTTAACAATTTATTCTCATGATATTCCAACCAGAATGCTACCGCTGTTATAATTGCAATAATAGTCGCTATCGTTTCTGTAAGCCACTCCCAATCATAAAAACACTGACCACATAGATAGGCACATACTATTACTATCATTAGAAATATATATGAAATTTTACGAACACCATTTCTTCCTTGTCTATAAAATCTTCTCTTTTGTTTTCTTATCATGCGCGTTCTCCTAAGCTTTGGCTTTACTTAATTATGATAGTACACTAATAATAGAATTTATGAAAATGTTCCCAAAAAAGTTGGTCAAGACGGATCTTCTCTTCTGTTTCCAACAGTTCACCCTTCTCATTGAATGGGACTGCATTAATATGATGAAAAACGTAAAACTCATTCTTAGCATCTCTCATTGCTTTTGTTTCCGACGTTATACTCGCCTGTCCCAATTGTAAAGTTGCCAGATTGCCTTTTAGATAATTTATATAATCAAAATTTGTAATATCTTTTCTTAAATAAATTCCTTTTTCTTCAATTAGATCCCATCTTATAGTGGAAACTGCCTCTTGATATTCTAATAATTTTTCATCCAACTCATCATGAATTCCTACCGATATAGTTTTTCCGAATCTAATATGCGCCTTTGTAATTCTTTCTTTCTCCATTTTTGTATCATATGTATACTCGATAACCATAGGAACTATTGGTACCCCAGCCTTTTTTGCAACTTCCAAAAAGCCATAACTCATTGACAAATGCAGTTTATTGGGAGATAAATTCCAAGTTCCTTCTGGGCAATAAAAAATTGCATGTCCTTTCAAAAGAATTTTTATCATATCCAGCTTATTATTTATTCTACTTTCAGCATTTTCCGTCTTTTTGCTTACCAATACTAAACCCGTATTAAGCTGTGCCAGTATCAAAAGTTTATTAACATCCCCATGATGCAATAATACACAATGTTTTGGATTTTCTGGCATCCAAACAAAGTTATCCATGATTCCTTGATGTGTACAAGCAAAAATAACTGCTCCTTTTGGTATGTTTTCCTGTCCATCAGAAATCACTTCAATATCACCACCCGCTAAAATTCTTGAAACTTTTTTTGCAATCTTTGCTGTTATACCTTTTAATTTAGGGGCAATTGTTAAGGCTCCAGGGGTTGTCGTACATAATTTTCTTTTTAGTACATATTCTCTTAGTTTTACATAATATTCTTCTACTTCATTTTCTGGTAACATTCTTTCTTCTTTTGCAGAAAGAACTCTAAAATTTTCTTGCATATCACTTCTCCTTCACATGTCACTCCACCATTTTAATACCATTCTGATACATCAAAAATCACATATATAATACCACATTGTGATTATCTCCACAATGTTTAACTTCACAATATTTGGCTATAATTTAATAAAATTATTATACAAGGAGTTGGTTACCATCATCAGTTACGCCCCTCTATGGGAAACAATGAAGCAAAAGGGGATAACGCAATACTACCTGTTAAAAGCCGGTATAGATAATAAAACCCTAGACAGTTTAAAAAAAGGTAAAAATATTACCCTTTTAACCGTTGAAAAGTTATGTGAAATTTTAGAGTGTACCCCGAATGAAATAGTAGAATTCAAATAGGCAGATAATCTTTTTCTCATCTAAGATTATCTGCCTATTACTTGATTAATAAAACACTATTGCTGGCTACTACTATTTTGTTATTTATTATCACTCCACCACCCAAACAAACCGTTCCCTATTGTCCCATCCATATGTACCGTACTCTTGCTGATCCCAAATTCTCTTGCAGTCTGCCTAACCGTTGCATTGTTGTCAATAATATAATTGGCGATATTAAGAGCACGCTCCTCAATATAGTCTTTCAATGAAAAGAACCCCTCAAAGTCGATTTCTACATTCTATGTAGTATTTTCGAGGGTTATGCTAACTGCCCGCAGTTTTTTGATGCATTATCCCTGTTCCGATACTCTTATGAAAATATTGTTTTTTTTAACAAAATATGCTATGATAATATTCACAAAACTTACTTTGAAAGGAATCCGCTTATGCTTACCGAATATGACATCAGACGCGCCATCTGCGAAATAGGAAAAAGACTTTATGCCAAGGGATATGTTGCAGCCAAGCACGGCAACATCTCTTATAAATACAGTGAAAATGAATATTTCTGTACCCCCAGCGGTGTGTCAAAGGTATTCCTCACTCCCGACAAGATCGTCAAAGTGGATGCTGACGGCAAGAAACTCGACAATAGTATATACAAGCCCACATCTGAAGTGACACTTCATATCCGCATGTATCGTGAGAATCCCCAGGTCCGCGCACTGATTCACGCGCAGCCTCCTTTCTCAACAGCCTATGCGATCAAAAATGTACCGGTCAACAACTGCGTAATCCCTGAGAATTATGTTTATCTCGGCATGGTTCCCAAGGGTGCTTACAACAAAGCTACAGGTGCGATCTCTCCTGAACTCATTGAGTGCATGAAGACCAAAAAGGGCTTCCTGTTTGACGGCACCAGCGCATTTTCAACCGGCGACACCTTGGACAATGCATTTGATAACATGGACTCTCTGGAGTTCTATTCTAAGATGAATTTCATCGGCAGTCACATTCCTGACAGCCCTTGCGTGGCAGAAGCAGTTTCCGACACTTCCGGAAGCGAAGCTATGGTTCAGGCAGTCACCCAAAAGATCTTGCGCGAACTGGGAATATAAGTCCACCAATCTCCCCCTAAAGGCTATGCTATGATGCAAAACCTTCAGGGGTTTTTTGATATGATTCTTTGTGAACTTCCCGCAGCTGCCATCATATCTTCTGTGAAGTAATGCAAAGCCCGTCATTTCGCAGTCAATTCTGCCACAATATCTGTTGTCCTTTCACAAGGGGATAACTTTTCAGTGTTCGATCCTCTAAGTTCTCCCTGTGCATATCCACTGCCGTAATCTGATGATTCTCATAAGTAGTGTAATAATAGATTCCTTTGTCCGTATTGCAGCAGGAAGTATATATCGTAATCTCATATTCTCCCCCACTCATTCTTACGCAGCCTCTCTGCTGGTCCACCGCTCCCAGAATATGAAAAAACTGGCTGACGCTCTCAGACTCTGATTCTCCCGATACCGAGTTCATCCTGACAAAAGCAGCTCTCACAAAACGGGAAGCGGAAGATAAATCTCCCGGAAGCCCCATTGCACCCATACCTCGGCTATAGACATTCAAATCAAGCTCTCCGGAAAAACAATTATCCGGATCATCAACAGAAAGGCTCATATAGTTATTCAAATAAGTCATATGGTATGCAAATTCCGGATTGTTGGTCAGTACTCCCACCGGGTTATCGTACACCTTCAAACCATCCTTTACTGATTCCACCGTAACAGACGCATCGCGGTCAGAGATAATCCAGTGAAGGGGTGACAGCGGCAGATCACTGCTAAAATGTTCTTCCACCAGATTAAGCCTCCCCAGAAGTTCCTTCACCTCTGAAAGATTGCTGCACTGCCCTAATATCCACGGAACAAACTCAAATGGTGCCACATTGTCAAGCCCTTTCTTCTCCGGCTTATACTCTGCATTGCCCGCAAAGTAGAGTCCCGCCATGCTGAGTCCTTTCTCATTGGTGGCATCATAATAAAGAGGATAATCATCCACCACGTAAGCCATGCCGATGATGGCAAAATGTCTGTCCCGCTTTCCGACTTTGCGAAAATACAAGGGATAATTACGGGGCGTCACCGTCACTGTTTCCTCATAAGAAAATTCAAAATCCAACGTACGACCAAAATAGTGATCTTTCGTCTTATAGTTCGCCGCAGTACACATTGTAAGCACCTTCCTTTCCGTTCCTAGTAGTATGTACACATCATCGCATTCTATTACAAAGAACGGATTGGTAGCCTTTCCTGTCCGGAATCATTCAGACTTCCTTCATATCATTTCGCGCCGCATAATATCGGTATATTCTGTTGGTCAGCATCTCCTCCCTCGGGAAAATTTCATTGATATCCTGGATAGATTCCCTCATATTGTCCGGAAGCTGTCTGTCCGCCGGATGAAGAATCACTTCGTGAATACTGGTAAATCCTACCAAATAATCTCCGCCCAAAAGATTGGCCAACTGCTCCCGCACCCCGGGATAGAATAAGGCAATCGCTCCGTTGATCCCTCTCGTAGTGGTAAGCCGATATCCCAAAGCTCCCTCCATCTCATTATCCCGGTGTACCTGAAAAAGTTCCTCACCCTCTGTAAGTTCACCGGGCATAATCACCCCCTCATTCCAAGGATGCTTTCTTCTTAAGTCTGTGCAGTAATACAGTCTGGGTGGCATTAGCTTACACGTGTTCATCAATGCATTGGTCAGCAATACTTCGTCTTCCATCTCCCACGCCTCGATCAATCCTCTGTTGATCTTCATGGTGACATAGTCTTCCTCCTCGTCAGATACCACACCGTACAAAGTCAGTGCAATATCACCGTAACGCCAGTAAATGCAGTTCTCCAGTTCATACCTGTTGCGGTCGTAATTGATGGGGCGGATGATCAGCCGATCCCTGCTGGACTCATAGCCCTCCTTTTCCAGACATAGCCAGTCCATGCTTTGTCCGGCATTCTGAATCTTCATCAGAAGTTCCGGAAGCATCCCTTCCCATCCTTGTAACCTGTACTTGTCAAAGTACTCCCTCACACTCCAGTTCATCATGCTCCGTATATTGCCCTCGCCCCACATTACATGAATGTAATCAGAGCGCACAATATTGTCCTCCTTTCCATAACTCACCTTGTTAATGTAACGTATCATACTGAGCAATTGATTGTCGTGCGTGGTGAAGCCCGCCTCCAGAAGCATCACTTTTTTGCCCTTGACAACCTCCTGCTGCATGATAATGCGAAACAGTTCGCCCTTAAACTCCTCGTAGGTCATAAAAGCACTCCTTTGCCGTTCATAAACTTTTTGTCTGCCTGTGCAGTACTGATTTCATTCGGGAAAATTCGACCGATCGGCCGTTCTGATAGTAAGAAAAAACTCAAAAAGCAGCTGCTGATGTAATAATTCTACCATAAAAAAAGAAATTTGTCATTCAACAATTAGTTAAATGACAAATTTTATGTGATATGTTATAATTCTATTTCTTTTGTAACCTCAACCAGTAAAGTACTACTCTTTTTCCATAGAGGGGCAACAGATCATTTCTCATGATCAGATCCACCTGTTCTGTCCGTTCGCTGTTGATCAGATCATCCACCCGTTCCCCCAGATACCTGCTGATTGCCTTCAGGTTGTCCAGATTAGGAAGCCTCTTGCCGCCAAACCACAGATAAACAGCTTGTGCGGAACCCAGATGAAGATACTCCTTTAGCTCAGCCACAGATATGTTCTGTCGGGCACAAAGCTTTTTCAGTCTGGTTCCAAGCTGCATCGGGTCAATGAACGGACATTGTGCTTTGCTACGTTTTCCCTGCATATTCCTCCTATCGCACGCTGCATTCAAATGTCATCGGTTACTGACCCTCTCCGGCCTTTATCCTATGTTATTTACTGCTTCTTCCCCTCTATCGGCGAAATGATTTCAACATGGCTATTTCTGCCGCATATCCGTCCATTTCATTGGGTGTCTCCAGATAAAAAGGCAGTTCCTTCAGCCGGGGATGATTAACGATCACTTTAAAAGCTTCCGGCCCGATCATACCCTGCCCGATCTTCTGGTGCCTGTCTTTATGACTGCCCAAAGGATTCATGGAGTCATTCAGGTGAATAGCCTTCAGGCGTTCCAATCCGATGATCCTGTCAAATCGCTCCAGCACACCGTCCAGATCATTTACAATATCATATCCTCCGTCAAACACATGACAGGTATCCAGACAGACTCCCATTTTATGGGAAAGTTCTACTTTATCCAGCACTTCGCGAAGTTCCTCAAAGGTTCTTCCTACTTCACTGCCTTTTCCTGACATCGTTTCCAGCAACACTGTTGTGGATTGTTCCGGGCGCAGTACCCTGTTCAGGGTGTCTGCAATCAGTCGAATTCCCACTTCCGTCCCCTGCTGTACGTGACTACCGGGGTGAAAATTGTACATACAGCCAGGCAGATATTCCAGTCGCTTCAAATCATCTGCCATGGTATTTAGAGCAAACTCTCGAAGCCCTTCCTCCTTGGCACAGGCATTCAAGGTATATGGCGCATGGGCCAACAGGCTGGCGATATCCTGCTCTTTGCAAAATACATTCAGCGCTTCCACATCTGCCATATCCAGAGCCTTCGCGGCTCCGCCTCTGGGATTTCTTGTGAAAAACTGAAACGTATTGGCACCGATGGACCGTGCCGCTTTTCCCATGGCCAGAAAGCCTTTTCCGGAAGAAATGTGACAACCGATCCTCATTAAATAATTCTCCTGACTGCAAGGATCGGTCTGTAGGGAGCATTGCTCACCTTAATCCCGGTCTTTGCGTTGCTGGCGTGTACAATCTTGCCACCGCCTATGTACATGCCTACATGACCGTCGTAACAGATCAGATCACCCGGCTGAGCCTCATCATAGGACACTCCGGTGCCGGCACTTCTCTGCTCGTAGGAGGTTCTGGGAAGCTTGTAGCCAAAGTTGGCATAGATTCGGTATACAAATCCGGAACAATCTGCACCGTTTGTCAGACTGGTTCCTCCGTACACATAGGGATTGCCGATAAACTGACAGGCATACTTGGCGATCTGCTTGCCCAGCTCACTTCCTGAAGCGTTGTCAATAATCGTTGTATAGCTGGTGGTTCCATAATTACCATTGATCAGTGCGGCAATCTGCTGTTTTTTCTTTTCTTCTTCCTGCAGCCGCTTTAATTCCTTTTG
The DNA here is from genome assembly GCA_045579545.1 of Acetatifactor sp. GTDB lineage: Bacteria > Bacillota > Clostridia > Lachnospirales > Lachnospiraceae > Acetatifactor. Next base: position 26,894 of record JAZNMF010000030.1, read on the forward strand.
TTCCTGCTGAATCTTTTTCTTGGCTGCATCAGCTTCCCGCTGATATTTCCGGATCTCAGCCTCATAATTAGCTGATTCTACTTTTTTCTTCTCTAACCGGACATCCAGTTCACTCTTAAGGCCCTGCAGATATGCTCTGTCGGCCTCAAGCTGTGCCTTGTCAGACTCAAGTTCCTCCTTGTCGTGCACTAACTGATCCCAGAGGTCGTGAACCTGATTCTTGGTCTCCTCATACTGAGCCAGAAGCTTGCTGTCTGCCTGATAAATCTTTTCAATGTACTGAGCGGTATTGAGCATATCCGCAATTCCGGAGCTACTCAGAATTCTGGCCAAGACAGCCACGTTGTTATTCTCATACATGAAGCGGATACGGATCTTCATGGCAGCATACTGCTCCTCTTCCCGCTTCTTTGCCGCATCATACTGACGCTGCGCCTCTTCAATCTCCAGCTGTTTTGCGGCGATGTCCGCCTCCTTGGCGGTGATCTCATCTTCCTTCAGCCCGATACTGGTCAGCATGTTAAGGATCTCCGAATTCAGATCTGCAATGATCTCTTCCACCAGATCCTGTTCATCCTCCAAGCCGGAAAGGCGATCATTGATGTTGTCCAGATTTTCCTGGTCTTTTTTGATCTGATCCTGAATATCTTTGATGGTTGTGGCTTCCACTGTCAGCATACTCTGAGGCATTGCGCATAGCATCGCCATTGCGAGAACTGTAGCCACAACTCTGTGTATCGTTTTGTGAATGGATACTTTCAACCCAAACTTACCCATAACAGTTAATTACCACACCTTTCCTTTCTTGCATAATATAGTCTCCCAAGGCAGACCAATTGTTTCAATCAGATAATCGGGCATCCGTTACGATCTGCCCGCAAAAGCACACTTTCAGGGCTTTTGCTGTGCAGCTGATCTTAATTACAGTTCGCAGTTGTTTACGGTACGGGGGAAGGAAAGAACATCACGGATATTGCCCATGCCTGTCAGATACATTACGCAGCGCTCGAAGCCCAGACCAAAACCAGCATGGCGCACAGAGCCGTATCTTCTCAGATCCAGATAGAAATCGTAATCTTCCTTATTAAGGCCCATTTCTTCCATTCTCTGCTCCAGGACTTCCAGTTTGTCCTCACGCTGGCTTCCTCCGATGATCTCTCCGATACCGGGTACCAGACAGTCCATCGCTGCAACCGTTTTTCCATCCTCATTCAGTTTCATGTAGAAAGCCTTGATTTCCTTAGGATAGTCCGTTACAAATACAGGGCGCTTGAATTCTTTCTCTGTCAGGTATCTTTCATGCTCTGTCTGCAGATCACATCCCCAGAATACCTTATAATCAAATTCATCGTTGTGCTTCTCAAGAATCTCGATAGCTTCCGTGTAGGTTACATGGCCAAAGTCAGAGTTCACCACATGGTTCAATCTTTCGATCAGGCCCTTGTCCACGAACTGGTTGAAGAAATTCATCTCCTCGGGAGCATTCTCCAACACATAGCGGATCACAAATTTCAGCATACTTTCAGCAAGTAGCATATCGTCCTTCAGATCCGCAAAAGCCATCTCTGGCTCGATCATCCAGAACTCCGCCGCATGTCTGGTTGTGTTGGAGTTCTCTGCCCTGAAGGTAGGGCCAAAGGTATATACATTCTTAAATGCAAATGCATAAGTTTCTACGTTAAGCTGTCCACTTACGGTCAGATTGGTAGGCTTCCCAAAGAAATCCTGGGAAAAATCTACTTTCCCGTCTTCTGTCTTGGGAACATTGTTCAGGTCAAGGGTGGTAACCTGGAACATTTCACCGGCACCTTCGCAGTCACTTCCGGTGATCAGAGGTGTGTGTACATAGACAAATCCCCGTTCCATAAAAAAGGTGTGGATCGCATAAGCAGCCAAAGAGCGCACGCGGAACACAGCCTGGAAGGTGTTGGTTCTGGGACGCAGATGGGAAATGGTTCTCAGGTACTCAAAGGAATGCCTCTTTTTCTGCAAAGGATAATCTGCACCGGACGGACCTTCCACAAATACTTCCTCTGCCTGCATCTCAAAAGGCTGCTTGGCCTGAGGAGTCTCAACAATCGTTCCGCGGATTACAAGCGCAGCACCCACATTCATCTTACACAGGGCTTCAAAATTTTCAAGCTTATCACTGTATACTACCTGAAGGGGCTCAAAAAAGGTACCGTCGTTGATCACAATAAATCCAAAATTCTTGGAATCCCGGTTGCTTCTCACCCAACCTCCTACGGTCACTTCTTTCCCGATATACTTCTCTCTTTCCCGGTATAACTCTCTGATATCTGTCAAATTCATAGTTTCCTCCATTCCACCTCTGACGGTGTACTTTTTATATTAAATCCTCCAAATGTCTGATTATTCAGACACCTGTGCATTTTCAATCAGGTATTCCAGAACGTTTTCGTACAGGATATTCTCTCTGAGTACATCCAGTTCAACCTCCGCAAGAAGTTCTTCCATGGAATCCATGTTATTGCTTGCAGCAATCTCTTCAAGCGTTTTTTCCAATTCCTTGCCCTCAGGGAACAAACCTTCTTCTTTTTCAGCAACTGCATACGTAGCCATCAAAAGCTGGGTAGAAAAAATGGAGTTCCTGGTAAGGAAGGTTTCGTAGTCCATCTGATAACTGTATTTCACATAGGTGGAAGCATCCATACCGTACATTGCGGCCGTAGTTTCAATATTGTTCTTCACATTCTTCTCGGACTGTGCAAGCAATCCTTCCGGAACTTCCTTGAACGTGCAGTTGCTCAGCAGTGCATTCAGAACTGCTGCCTCCAGATTCAACTGATACTGATACTCTGCCTGGGCATTCAGCGCTTCCCGCGCATATTGCTTCAGTTCTTCCACGTTCTTATACTTCTCGTTGCCAAACCCGGCAACCGCCTCATCCTCCATCTCAGTGGGCTGGATGTAGTGCACGGTAACCGTAAAGACTACCTCAGCCCCCGCCAGTGCGGCACTGTGATATTGTTCAGGGAAAGTAAGTTCAAGGTCAACTGTCTCGCCGGGCATCACGCCGATCAGTCCGTCTTCAAAACCGTCAATAAACTGTCCGGAACCGATGGTCAGAGTAGCATTACTGTCGGTTCCCCCGTCAAATGCCACACCATCCTGCTTGCCCACATAATCCATAACAACCGTGTCACCGGTAGCAACGGCCCTGTCAACAATACCGCCATGTTCCTTCGTTACCTGATTCAGATAGAAGGAAAAGGCCTGGGAATCCACCATTTCATCTGTTATCTCATCCTTTTTGACAGTAACCGCAAGATTCTTATACTCTCCAAGCGTCATATAATCATCTACTTCATAGTCCCATACATTGATACGAAAGGACTCTGTTTTGTTTGTAATCTCATTTGTCGCACCGGATTTATCCGCCTTCTGACTGCAGCCTGTCATAAGACTCACCGCAAACAGCACTGCCAGAACGATTGATATTTTCTTTTTCATAATATTATCTCCTTATCATCGGCCCCAAGAACTCTTTCATTCTCCTTTTTTAGACCGCACTAAAGTAACCCTAAAAAAAGGGCACACACAATATTTATACCACATAATTCACCTTTTTAAAAGACCTTACGGGAATTTTCTTGTACTTTCTTACAAAAGCGGCGACAGCAATCTGCATACCTGCTCCTTGATTCTTATGACCAGTTTCCTTCTGGCATAGGAATCCCTTGTAATCCGGGTGCTTCTCTTTAAATCTTCCCTGAAGATACCTGCCATCTCACTTGCCTTGACTTCATCGTAGATCACTGCGTTCACTTCGAAATTCAGAGCAAAGCTGCGGATGTCCATATTGGCCGTACCGTAGCAGAGTACTCTGTCATCTACCACCATCCCTTTACTGTGCAAAAATCCGTTGTCATAGGTATAACATTTCGCACCTGCCAGGACCATATCCCCTATGTAAGAATAGGTTGCCCAGTAAACAAACGGATGGTCCGGCTTGCAGGGGATCATGATATTGACATCTATCCCGGATCTTGCAGCGATTAAAAGTGCCGAAAACACAGCCTCATCCGGTATAAAATACGGAGTCTGGATGTAAATACTCTTTTTTGCTTTATGGATCAGGCGAAGATAATTATCCCTGATCTGCTTCGCCGTAAGGTCAGGACCGCTGGAAATAATCTGCACCTCGCAATGGTCTCTGACACCCTTTTCAATCCCCACAAAATACTTGCCCTGAGAAAACAGATTTTCTCTGGCAGCATAATTCCAGTCCAGCAAGAAACGAATCTGCAGACTAAGAACGGCATTTCCCATAATACGCAGATGCGTGTCTCTCCAGTATCCAAACTTCTCATCCAGTCCGATATATTCTTTTCCCACATTGAAACCGCCCACATAGGCCACCTTATTGTCAATCACCACTATCTTACGGTGATTGCGGTAATTCATACGCAAATGAAATCTCCTGAAAAGTGCAGGGAAGAATTCTGCTGTCAATATGCCCTGTTCATTCAGCGCCTTCCAATAACTGTGATTCACCGATCTGCAGCCCATGCCGTCAAAAAGAACTCTGACCTCCACTCCTTCTTTTACTTTCTGTACCAGTACCTCCCGGATCCTGTTAAACAGCACATCGTCTCTTATGATATAGTACTGTATATGGATAAAGCTCTTCGCCTGTTTCATATCTTCTATCAGCCGGTCAAACTTCTCATTGCCGTCCACCAGAAGATCCACGTCGTTATTGTCTGTCAGCATCGCCCCGCAGGCCTCCAGATTATACATCACAAGATCCGTAAAACCTGCCACATTGGGATCCGTTTCTTCCAGTCCCAGGCTTTTCAGCTGATGTTCCTGCTGTCGGATCGCTTCACTCATATGATCCTCCAGTTCTTTTATACGGAACATTTTTCTCTTACGGAGACTGGCACCTGCAAGAAGGTAAAAGACAAAACCAAGAAAAGGAATAAAATAAAGCAAAAGCAGCCACGCCCACACACTTTTGGGCTCTCTTCTCTCAAAGAAAACAATGATTATGGCAAACAGCATATTAAAAATCATCATGTTTCTCATCAAAAAATCCACTGTTTCACGCAAAAAATCCATTACTATTTCCATCTTATTCCTCCTGTTATCAATTCATCTCATATCCCCTCTATTTCAGTATAGCACAAGAATGTAAAAAAAACCTCTGAAATCTCACAAATGTTTTATTGCTTTAAATCCAAATCAATGTTACAATATACTGCACAGACATACGTTAGGAGGTTTTCCCATGAAAACAGGGACTATTATTTTAATTTGTGTATTAGTTATACTGGTTGCTGCTATTGTAGTATTGTATATACTGGGCAAGAAAGCACAGAAGAAACAGGCGGAGCAGCAGGAAATGCTGCAGGCCAACAAGCAGACGGTGGCCATGCTGATCATCGATAAGAAGCGTCTTCCCATGAAGAACTCCGGTCTTCCCCAGATGGTGATAGACCAGACTCCCAAGATGATGCGCCGTTCCAAGCTTCCCATTATCAAGGCCAAGGTCGGCCCGCAGGTTATGAGCCTGATCTGTGACGCGAAGATTTTTGACTCCGTACCTGTCAAGAAGGAAGTTAAGGCTGTAGTCAGCGGTATCTATGTTATTGACGTGAAGGGTCTCCACGGCAAGATTGAGAAGGCTCCCGCCAAGAAGAAAGGCTGGTTCAAGAGAACTCTGGAAGCCGCTCAGGAAAAGGCCGGCGCCAAGCCCATCAAATAACGAAAACAAAAAGGGTGTTGTCTGTTCCGGCATTCCGGCTTCAGACAGCACCTTTCTTTTTAACTCTTAGACCGGATATTCATGGTAATGCGACAGTCTGCCATATGCTCATAATTGATCTCCAGGGCATACTCCACATTGACGCAGATACAGTCGGCATCCTCCTCCATATGTATCCTTCCGGCATCGATACCGATGAGGATATCTCCGTATGGGGTGGCATAATTGGTCATATTCTTCTTATTTTCCTCAAACACCATATGGGCATTGATCAGCCCTTTTCTCATAAGATCCAGGGAATTTTCCTTGAATTTGATCACATTTTTCGTGGTCTCCTCAAATCCTTCCACTCGTTCTTCATAGATTACATAATGACTGTTGTTTCTTTTATAATATTCCGCAGCTGTTACCGTCTCAATCTCGGTATCCTCCGGCGTCCCGTCAAATTGCAATCCTTTGATAGACAATAACACATCTTTTGTCATATTAATATTCCTCTATATTCACAGTCTTTGCAGATAAAATCCCGTACTTTATGATGGAATTAGCGAACTGCTTGAATTTCTCAGCACCGTCACTCACATAAAACTGATACTGATTGGCACCGAGTCCCGGAGGCTCCCGGTTCAAAAGCCCTCTCTCCATAAGCATGGACTTAAGTTCTTTGGCCGTCTCATAAGCGGGATTCACCAAGGTAACCTCTTCTCCGATGATACGTCCAATGGTGGAACGAATCAGCGGATAATGGGTACATCCCATGATCAAAGTATCAATACCAATGTCGATCAGCTCAGAAAGATAGCGTTTTGCGATCTCATCCGTCACCGGATCCTGCCACAAACCTTCTTCCACCAGCGGCACAAAGAGGGGACACGCCTTTCCCCAAATATCCGCCTCGCTGTTAAGTTCCTTTATGTATCGGGTGTACATGTGGCTTCCGATGGTTGCCTCTGTGGCAATGACACCGATCTTACCGTTTCTGGTCACCTCTGCCGCCACTCTTGCCCCTGGCTTTACCACGCCGATAATGGGAATATCCGTCTCCTTTTCCAACTCATCCAGCGCATAAGCACTGGCAGTGTTGCAGGCTACCACTATGGTCTTTACCTGATGCATTTTCAGAAATCTTACGATCTGTCTGGAGAATCTGGTCACAGTCTCCTTGGATTTGGCACCGTACGGCACCCTGGCCGTATCACCAAAATAACATATGGATTCATTGGGAATCTGCCTCATGATCTCCCTGACCACCGTCAATCCGCCCACGCCGGAGTCAAACACGCCGATGGGCGCACGACTCATATCTGAAATGATATTCTGATTCATGGATCAGCTGCTCCTTTTTATTACAGCTTGTCAGCGCTGTAATTTCTTAACTTCCACAGACACGGTCCAGATATTTCCTGATCTCCTCAACAAATCGGAATCGGAAACGGATCCGGCCTCTGTCCGCATCTAATATTTCCAAATACAAATTACTGTCCTCTTCCTGCTCCCTGTCGCCGGAGAATTCCTCTCCATCCCGGGTCACTACTCTGCAAGTATCCCGGTTCAGGGCAAGCTGTGGATATAAAAAACCCCACCAGCCGGCAGCCATACTAAAAACCAGCCCCACAGAAAGGAACTTCATACAATATTTTTTGACCGCATCACATATACCGTTCTTTTTCATCACGCAATAACTCCATTACTCTTTTATGGTAATTATTGCCTGATTTTTATCTTTTATACACGTTTTTTTCCCGGTCCAGACGGATCTGTCTGATAATCGCCTTTTCCTGATTGTCAATGTGTACCCTGGCCGCTTCCGATGCCGTCGCTTTGTCCTTCTTCACGATGCTCTCATAGATCACTCTGTGTTCCTCTATCAGACGGCCGTGCTGGGAATAATCCTTGATATACTCATAACGATAGCGGTACATCTGCTCAGACAGGTTATTCACCAACTGAATCAGACGCTGATTGCCGGTGGCCTTGACTATAATGTCGTGAAGCTCCACATCGGCCTGCGCGATCTTCTTGGCTTCCTTTCCATGGACCGCTCTTTCAAACGCATCACATGCGGCTTTCAAGCTCTTCACCTCTGCATCACTGATCCGTTCGCATGCCAGCTCCACGCACAACACATCCAACGCTCTTCTGACTTCCAACACATCGTTCATGCTCTTCTCGGTGATCTGCGCCACCTCTGCTCCCCTTCTGGGAATCATGGTCACCAGACCCTCAAGCTCCAGCTTACGGATAGCTTCTCTGATAGGCGTACGGCTCACCCCCAGACGGTTGGCCAAATGAATCTCCATCAGCCGCTCTCCCGGCTTCAAATCCCCTGTCAATATGGCCTGACGCAACGTGTTGAACACCACATCGCGAAGCGGTAAAAATTCGTCCATTCTCACTTGAAGATTATCGTGCATAGCTACCTCTCATCCAAACTAATCTTTTGTATCTCAGTTAAACCCAGTCAGAAAAATCTGACAATCGGGATTTTCCCTTTTCAACCGTTCAAACGCCTCCAGGGCGATCATTTCATTTACGAAAATACCAAACACCGTGGGGCCGCTTCCACTCATCAGACTGTTCAATGCGCCCAGCCCTTTCATCCGCTCTTTCAGTCTAGTGATCACCGGATACTCCTTCTCCGTCACACTCTCCAGCACATTGCCCATTCTGTCCAGGATTCCCTGCAGGCTTTCTTCCCAAATGGCATTTACCATACCGTCAATATCCGGATGTTCTGTAATCCCCCTGGCGTCCAGATGCTCGTAAACATATTTCGTGGATACATTGATGTCAGGCTTTGCCACTAACACAAAGCAGTCCGGCGCCGGATTCAGGCTGGTCAGTTTCTCACCGATCCCCTCTGCAAGGGCGGTTCCTCCCAAAATACAGTAAGGAACATCCGCTCCCACTCTCACACCAAGTCTCATCAGTTCTTCCAGGGTACAGTCCAGATCAAACAGTCTGTTGATTCCCTTAAAAGTAGCTGCCGCATCTGTGCTGCCGCCTGCCATGCCCGCCGCAATAGGTATATTCTTCTTCAGGTGAATGTGAAGCCCACCCTCCAGACCATATTCCTCCATCATGATCCTGGCTGCCTTATAGATCAGGTTGCCGTCATCCGTAGGTAACTCTTCCTTGTCAGTAGTCACCGTGATACCTTCCGCCGTACGGGTCAAAGTCAATTCATCATAGATGCCAACTGTCTGCATGACCATTTTCACTTCATGATATCCGTTTTCAAGCCGCCTGACCACATCCAGACCAAGATTAATCTTTGCATAAGCTTTTATCTGATAACTGTCCATCGTCGCACCTTCCCGGAATGCATTTTGTATACATAGATTGTACTTAATTATATACAATATGCCGGCTTTTGTCAACCTTCATCCAATACGAACTAGTGTGACAAGGTCTTTCCTATAAAGTTAAAAAAAGCCGGACAGAGCCGCTGTTTTTCAGCTTCTGACCGGCCTTTTGGCTTACGCCCCTTTAACCACGAGCAGTTTCTGCCCGACTTTCAACTCATCTGACTCCAATCTGTTGATTTTTCTCAGAGTATCCACCGGTACATAATATCTTCTTCCGATATTCCACAAATTGTCACCGGGGCGTACTACATAGATCGCCATTCCCGGCAGACTGCTCAGCACTGCTGTGTCAAGCTCCGTCACCTTCACTTCCCGCAAAACATCCATAGGCATATTCCGGAACGCAATCGTGCCAAAGGAAAGCACCGCCTTTACATCCATTTCTTCACCGTCCAGCATGGTCACCTGCAGTTGTTCTGTGTCTGCCCGCACCATGCCCATGTCCTCCGGCTCCATATCAGGCACCTCCAGTTTATACTGAAAGGGGATTTGGGTCTGGAGTCCGCCGTAAGGGGCCTCATCGTCTCCTGTGATATACATCACATGGAGCTTCAGACATCCGGACAAAAGAATTCCTCCCTCCACAGCTTCCTGCTCTTCTATCATTACCTCTCCCTCGCTGTGGAGCAGCTGCAGAATGCCATGGGTGCTTTTGGCCTTTACCTTGTCGGTCAGCCGCATTTTGCCGCCTACCCTTGCCAGAAGCTTCCTGAGCATACAGGGGCTACTGACCGTCTCCACTTCCTTGGTAACACCGTACAGGTCGGTGATCATGTCTACCGTTTCTTCCTCATAGAGTTTCATGGCAATATCCATCACAAGGTCCACACCGATATTGCGCTCTTCCCCGTCAAAATCGGGTTTTACGCTCAGTGCCTGCTGCCCGTATTCCTGAGGATTTAAACTGCATCGGATATCCGGAATCATTCCCTCCCGGCAGCCGTGACACTCCAGACTCCCTGCTACAGGGATCGTCTGCTCAAAGGTTCTGACGGGATGTTCCTCCCCTTCTCCCTCGTACAGTACAAAGACCCGAACATCGCCGGTCAGATTGATCTTACCGTCCATAATTCTGAAATCCATATCTCCCGGCGTCACACTGCTCCAGAGAATTTGAAAAATATTAGGATAATTGGAAGGCAGACTAAGTTCCTCTTTTATCCTGAAAATATCTTTTTTGTCAATAACAATCTGCGCCACCGGAAGAGAAGCCCTCCGGTATTCCACCGCTTCATCACCGTATATCCCTATGGGTACTTCCTCATCGTATAGTTCCTCCGACCAGCTGTTCAGTGTCACCACGGCCTGTATATTCAGCTTACGGGAATTGATGATACTAATACTCAGATCCTCAATGGTTCCATCCACCTTCACCTCATCACCGCTGCTTACCCCCTGCATGTTGATCCTCTCCTCAAAGGGAAGCTTTCCCTCCAGACTGACCAGACTGCTGCCGCCCTCTCTCGAATGATACAGAATGCTAAAAACAAGCCGTCCTCTGACACTCACATGATCAATTCCGGGCTTTACCTCGTCGATCACTACTGTCCCCTTCTCAAAATTCAGCGAGCTGATATCCGGTTTACTGTCCGGCACGTTCATGTCATCCTCCAGCGTAATCTGACTGACCGCTTGGGAGCGGACACGGTCCATATGTATGTTCTTTTTTAATAATTCCATAAAAAAACCCTCCAATCCTGCTTATCATAATTATATGACGCAGAATGGAGGGTTAGAACTCAACCGTTTCCTCAAAAAGGACCAAATATTACCGCACGGCACCAATCAGTTCGTTAATGTCTTCCACATTGTATTTCTTCATATAAGCTTCGATTCCCTCTGCCACCTCCACCGTGGTATAAGGATTTACGAAATTCATAGCGCCTACACTGACTGCAGTGGCACCGGCAAGTAAGAATTCAATGGCATCTTCCGCAGTGGCAATACCGCCCATACCGATAATGGGGATCTTCACTGCCTGGGCGGTCTGGTAAACCATGCGGATAGCCACCGGTTTGATGGCGGGGCCGCTCATACCGCCGGTCTTATTGGCGATGGCGAAGGTGCGCTTGTGAATATCGATCTTCATGCCCGTGATGGTGTTGATCAGAGACAGGGCATCCGCGCCTGCAGCCTCTGCCGCCCTTGCCATCTCGGTGATATCCGTTACATTGGGGCTGAGCTTCATAATGATCGGCTGTTTTGCATGCTTCTTAAGCTCTGAAGTAATATGGAAAAGGGCATCGGCCTTCTGCCCGAAAGCAATGGCGCCCTCCTTTACGTTGGGGCAGGACACGTTGATCTCCAACATTGCAACAGCGGGCTCATCTCCCAGCTTCTCCACCACGTCCACATAATCCTCCACTGTCTTTCCGCACACATTCACGATGATCTTGGTATCGTACTGCTTCAAAAAGGGAATATCCCTCTGCATAAACACGTCAATCCCGGGATTCTGCAGACCGATGGCATTGAGCATGCCGCCATACACCTCAGCCACGCGGGGTGTTGGGTTGCCGGGCCACGGCACGTTAGCAACCCCCTTGGTCACCACGGCACCCAGACGGTTCAGATCCACAAATTCCGAATACTCCATGCCGGATCCAAAGGTGCCGGAGGCTGTCATAACCGGGTTCTTAAATTCTACACCTGCAATTGTAACTTTTGTATTCATCCTTTCATCCCCTCCTCTAAATCTCTACTTCCCGGGCCTCAAACACGGGACCGTCCGTACAGATTCTGGCATTGTGAACATGGGAATGATGATCCACATGCTTCGTCTTTACCACACAGCCGAGGCATGCTCCCACACCGCAGGCCATATGTTCTTCCAGAGAAATATAGGCAATGATATCTTTTTCCTCAGCGTATCTCTTGATTGCACGCAGCATAGGCATGGGACCGCAGGCAAAGATCATTTCTCCCTGTAATCCATTCTCCTCAATGGCATGCATCACATTTCCCTTGGTTCCGAAGCTTCCGTCCTCCGTGGCAACATATACGGTACCGTACTGCTCCAGATCTTCCTTTAAAAACAGATTGCCGTCACGGTAACCCACCACGATCTGAATATCCTCTTTGGGAAGCCCCTGGGCCTTTAACTGCTTGGCCAACTGCAAAATGGGAGGAACGCCGATACCACCGCCCATAAGGAATACTTTGCCCTTTGCCTCTTTTGCCGGGAATCCGTTTCCAAGCGTGCCCAGAATGTCAATGCTTTCCCCTGCCTGATAAGCAGAAAATTCTGCCGTACCCTGTCCAGCAATACGGTATACAATGCGCAAAGCCCTTCTGTCATCGGATACTTCACAGATACTGATGGGTCTGGGAAGCAGTGTACTCTTATTTTTCGGATAGACACAAATAAACTGCCCGGGAAGTGCCTCCTTTGCAAGTTCTGTGGCGATCCACATATCAAAAATTGCAGGGGCAACCTCCTTCTGGGAGACTACTGCTGCTGTAACCTTCTGTTTCATCTTACGTTTTCCTCCTGTCTCTCATAAACGATTCTGCCGGCACATACCGTCTTTTCCACCACACCTTTCAGCTTCCAACCGGTAAAGGGCGTGTTGGAAGATTTGGAAATACTCTCTCCCACCGTCTCCTCTGCCGAAGGATCCACAAGAATCAGATCCGCCGGTCCGCCTTCTGCCAGATATCCCGCGTCCAGACGATACATAGCTGCAGGATTGAGACTCATTCCGGCAAGCAGCTGCTTCATGGTCAGATGACCCTTGTCCACCAGTTCGGTGATTCCCAAGGAAAGGGCTGTCTCCAAACCGAGAATTCCACTGGGTGCTTCCGTAATGGCTCTCGCCTTCTCTTCTTTGCTGTGAGGTGCGTGATCTGTAGCGATCAGATCAATGGTTCCGTCCTTCAGACCTTCTATAATGGCAAGCCTGTCCGCCTCCTCCCGCAGGGGAGGGTTCATCTTGGCCAAAGTTCCGTACCGGATCGCCGCCTCTTCCGTCAAGGTAAAGTGGTGGGGTGTTGCCTCCGCATGAATGTTACTTCCCTTCTGCTTGGCCTGACGCACCAGCTCCACCGCCTCTTTGGTGCTGATGTGCTGAATATTGATACAAGCACCTGTCTCCAGTGCTATTTTAAGGTCACGTTCTACCAGAGTTATCTCTGCCTCCCTGGGTGATCCGCCAATTCCATAAAATGCACTGGCTTTTCCCCTGTTGATCCCATTATTCTCAATAAGGGAAGGATCCTCCTCGTGGAAACTGATGGGCATATTGAGTTTTGCTGCCGTCTCCATGGCACGGCGAACCATCTTCTCGTCCATAATGGGGATTCCGTCATCCGTAAATCCCACAGCTCCTTTTTTCGCCAAATCTTCCATGGGCGCAAGCTCTGTGCCTTTCATTCCCATGGTCACATTTGCACAAGTCTCCACGTGAATTCCTGTGGTCTTACCCTTTTCCAGAATATACTCAAGAGTCTCTTCCTTGTCCACACAGGGCTTGGTATTGGCCATCAGCACCACTGTGGTAAAACCGCCTTTGGCCGCCGCCTTTGCTCCCGTAAGGATATCCTCCTTGTACGTAAAACCGGGGTCTCTGAAATGTACATGTACATCCACCAGACCGGGAGCTACCGTAAGACCGGAGGCATCTATGATCCTACACTCTGACTGCTGCGACTGCGTTAGTTCCCGCCTAATGTCTTTCCCTATCCTTACTATCCTGTCACTGTCTGTCAGAATATCAAAATATCCTTCCAGACCCGAAGCAGGATCCGTCATGTATCCCTTTTCAATGAGCAACATACGTTGTCCTCCTGTTGTCCTGTTACTTTTGCTCATTGTACCATACTTTTGTCCAAATGAAAACCGAATCCTGCAATCTTATCATCAAACCCGGAACGTCTTATATCTTATTATTTCTTGTGTGATTTTAATAAATTCAGTCATTACGGTTGTACAGTACCTGCTCTTCTTGTGAGCAATTGCTAATTTTCTCATGCCCAATTCTGTATTAATCTTATATAGTATCACATCCCCTGCGTGTTTTCTGTACTTAAAGAATGTATCTGTCATAAAACATGCCCCTAATCCTGATTCTGATAATGCACATGAAATGTTCAACTGGTCCACATAAAACACTACCTTCGGGATCATACTGTCTTCTTCAAATATCTTCAAAGCTCTGTGATACATATCGTTTCCGTTTTTCAACAAAATGAATTTTTCGTCCGCAAAAACAGAAATATTTACCGCAGGAACAGCTTCCGTGCAATCCGGGTGACAGTATATGTGTTCCGGCAAAATCTGATATTTTTGCAAGGCATTATTGATCTCACGGCCCACAGGTACACACAGTAAGATACGTTCATTAATAAGCGGGTACATTTCAAACATATCAAATTTTTCATCAAAATTGTCAATTACAATATCTATTTCCTCGTTCATCAACATTTCCCGCAAGTGCACGGAATTCGCCTCTGTAAGGGTGATCTCCACACCGGGATAACGGTCCCGGAAACGGGTAATGATCTGTGGAAGCACATCCGAAGAAAGATAGTTGGAACCTCCCACCGACAACCTGCCAATTTGAAGGCCGTTAATATCTGTGTGTTTTTTTTCAAACTCATCTTCCGCCAACTGCATCTTCTCCGCCGCTGCAATATAGGCCTCTCCCAATTCAGTAGCCTTTATTCCGGAACCATGCCTTTCAAACAAGGGCATCCCCAGCATAGTTTCAACGTTTCGGACTGCCACGCTTAAAGAAGGTTGAGATATCGAAAGACTTTTTGCGGCTTTAGTAAAAGATTGTTCCTGATATACGGCCAAAATATATTTATATTTTTGAAACATAACAGCTTCTCCCATAGTTTTTATCTATATCTTTTATTGTTAATTAGTATTTGACTATATTCTATCCTATGACTAAAATAGAGTCAATACCATTTAGGAGAAATCGCATGAAACGGATTAAATCTATCACTGAAATATTGCTAATCATTATGATGGCCGCATTTTCTGCCTTTAATTACGCTATTTTTATTTTTCCGAACCGGTTTGCACCGGCAGGATTAGACGGAATATGTACAATGTTTCAGGATATCACCGGAATCAATATCGGTTATTCTTCTCTGGTGATTAATATACCCTTGCTGATCGTCGCTTATATCACACTCAGCAGGGATTATGCCATTAAAAACATAGCGTTCATCCTATCCTTTTCTCTGGTTTCTGCACTTTTAAGCAAAATAGACCTGTCTGCATTTCATTATCGCACGGAAAGTAACACAAGTATTGTTCTGGCACCTATCGCGGCAGGTGTGATACGCGGCATAATTTATGCGATTACACTCCGCCTCAACGGAGCAAGCGGGGGCATTGATATCATAGCAGCATTCATCCGAAAAAGATCTCCCCACATCAATCTGATGAACATTATCTTTGCACTCAATATCGGCATATCCATCTGCTCTTATTTTGTATACGGGAACCAGTTGGAACCTGTTATCTGCGGTGTTTTGTACTTTTATATCACCACACAGACAAGCTCACATATCCAATCCGGCAAAAAAGAAAATGCAAAGGTGGAGATCATAACGCAAAACGCCAGACAGCTGTGTTCCGAAATTACCGACAATCTCCACCTTTCCGCTACTGTTTTGAATTCACGTGGCGCCTACACGGAAATCCACAACAAAATGGTAGTATGCATCGCTCAAAAAAAAATGGTTCCCCACATAAAGGACATTGCAAAAAAGTATCCTGATACGGTCTACTTTGTAAGCACTGTAAATGAATCCAATATATATGATCATTAAAACCTAATCATTCAAAAATCACAGTTTCATCCAGCTTTTCCGTCTTAATGACTATGTACGGGTAAGAAGGGCTCTTCTTACTTTTTTCGGAAGCCTCAGGTCCCAGCAGACTGGTATTCACATACACCGCACTGTCCGTCAGATAGAGTTCGTTTACCGCGATACTGTATCCTCCCGTTTCCTGCTTTCCATAGCCGATCACAATATACATATGCTCTTCGTCACTGTATGTGAGTTTAAAATTTTCTTCCTTCCGTTCCTCAATCACTGTTTTTAATTCCTTCGGTATCATTTCTTCACCAAGCACCGTAAAATCCAGATCCTTCAACTTCACCCTCTCGCTGCTGTTCATTGCGCAGCTGCACAAAACGAGGACAAGCAGCAGCAAACAGAGTATCCTTTTTCCCTTTGCCATTCCTTTTCAATCTCCACAATCCTGAAATTGTTTCATTTTAGTCTATGTACAGATTTTAGGAAATATGCTATACTTTATAAGTCTGTCGGGCAGAATTCCGGCTTCATATCCCGTTCATCCGGGTATATCAGGAGGAAAATTATGATACGCTTTTTTCTCGTTTTACTGTTTGTGACTCTGTTTCTGATTCTTTCCATTCCTGTATTAATTGTTGAATGGATCATAGGCAAATTTAACCGCCCCCTCAAAGACCGGAGTTCTCTGGCCCTGATCTCCTGGGCTTTTCGCAGGATTGAACGCCTGTCAGGCACAAAGGTCATCGTGATCGGTGAAGATAATATTCCAAAGGACACGCCTGTCCTGTATGTGGCAAACCACAGAAGTTTCTACGATATCGTACTGACCTACGGCCGTATGACCTCACTCACCGGCTTTGTAGCCAAACTGGAGATGAAAAAATATCCCCTGCTGTCCAACTGGATGAACAATGTACATTGCCTGTTTCTGGACCGCAAGAACATCAAGGAAGGCTTGAAGACCATCCTTGCCGCCATCGAAAAGGTAAAAAGCGGCATCTCCATTTTTATTTTTCCGGAAGGCACCCGCAACAAGACATCTGATACCTTCCTGCCATTTCATGCCGGAAGCTTTAAGATCGCCGAGAAAGGAAATGTACCTGTCATACCGGTTACCATTGTGAATTCTTCAGCCATCTTCGAGGACCATTTGCCTAAAGTAAAAAAAGCCACTGTCATCATCGAATACGGCAAGCCGGTGTACACGGAATCACTTGACAAAGAAACCCGCAAGAATCTAAGCACTTATGTGTTACAGATTATTTCCGATACTTACTTTAAGAATAAAAAGGAATATTTCTGACCGCTTTCAGAAACAATCATCCGACTCGTCCAAGATACGCTGACCGAAGGGAACTGTCATGAAACATGCTAAACTACTTAAAGGATATCTCTTTATCATAGCCAGCGCTCTCATTTTCGGCTGTATGCCGCTGGGTGCAAAGTTCATTTACGCTGAGGGCGTCAACTCCCTCAGCCTTGTTTTTCTGCGCAATTGCCTGGCTGTACCTGTGCTTGCTTTCCTTGCCAAAATGCAGAGCCATTCCCTTAAGATCGAACGGAAAGCCTTGGGGGAGATCAGCATCATCGCCATTATGGGTTGTTGCATTACTCCGATTCTTTTGTTTGCCTCCTACTATTATCTGGCATCCGGAACCGCCACCGTTTTTCACTTTATCTACCCTGCAGTGGTGGTGTTGGGCGGCATTCTTTTCTTACGGGAAAAAGCGAGAAAAAATATTCTTCTGTGTGTACTGATCTGCACCGCAGGTATCTTCCTGTTTTATAATCCCGGCGAACCCATTGACTTAAGAGGCAGCATACTGGCCCTTTTGTCAGGTGTGACCTATGCTGCTTACATACTGCTCCTCTCTGTTTCCAGACACAAAGAGATCTCCGGTTTCCTGTTCAGCTTTTATATTACTTCCATCTGTGCTGTTGTCATGCTGTTCGTCTGCCTGATCAGCGGCCGGCTGACATTCCCGGTCACTCTGCAGGGTTGGTTACTGTGTCTGGTCTTTTCCCTGTCTCTTTGCGTTGGTGCCGTGGTGTTATTTCAACAGGGAACATTCCTTATCGGCGGACAGCGGGCTGCGATTCTTAGTACTGTGGAGCCCATCACAAGTGTTTTCGTAGGTGTTCTGGTGTTTCACGAACCCCTCTCTGTGCGCACCGCCATCGGATCTGTGCTTGTGGTATTGGCCAGTATTTTGATTGCAGTATTTGATATGAAATCAAAGAAGTAAATAATCCGGAATATCATATCCAAAAATGGATGGATCATTCCGGATTCTTCTACTTATATCTTACCGTGTAAATACAAAAAACACTCAATTCTTATTACTCAATTCACGAACTCTGCGATAAAAGGTAGAACGCGAGATCCCCATGATATCAAGTGCTTCTTTCAGCTCCATGGTTCCGTCATTCACTTTATACCAAAGCTCCAAAAGCAGTCTGTCATCCACATCCAATCTCTTCCTGCCCTTGTACTTATCCTGTGCCTTGGCAGCTGCGATTCCGGCACTCTGCGCCTCTCTGTACTGCTCCTTCAAATGACTCAGCTGGTAGGACAACAGGGGAATGATAGCATGGTAATCTTCCGTGTTGATCGTAATCCCCTGCTCGATCACCTTAAGCTGCACACCCGTATAACAGAACATTCTCAACACATTTGTTACCTCTTGCAGGGTTCTTCCAAGCACCTCCAGAGAAGGAACGATCACAACATCTCCCATTTGTCCGGACACGATCACCGCCTCGGCATCTTCCCTACACCAGACCTGCCACTCTTTTGACTCTTCTCTGGCTCTTTCCACGATCAGATTGTCAACGGCTGCCTTCAGATCAGTGCGGATCAGCCATTCCAATCTGTCATAATAAGTCAGCCCCACACTGCCAAGCAAGTCCCAAAGATCCACCCGGTTTCTTCCCGGCGTTCTCTCTGTGATAAAGACCGGCTCTATATTCACCCGATAATAATGTTCCAGACGAAGATCCATGTCTATCCCCGGAATCCCCTGAAAATACTTGGCGGGCAGGGTATCGATAATCGCCCAAAAAGGCGTGATGATATACTGAAATTCCTCCGTATCAAAATGTTCGTAATCAATCCTGCCTACCTGAATCCTGTCCTTGCCCACCTCGGCCTTGATGATCCCGCTGATTCTGTAATCGGGTCTCCCCTGCAAAGGAGTGGTGTATTCATTTCGCGGGATCCAGTCTCTTACTACGTTCATGCGCGCTCCCCTATAAATTCTTCAATCTCCGATATGCACTGAGCAAAATTTCATCAAACCGATATTGTAATATCTTACCATAAAACTCTTTCCTGATATCGGATAAACCTTCCGTCTCACTGATCAGTTCCCTGATCTTTCCCATATCAACTCTCGGGCATATCCTCAAAACAGCTTCATTGCAGGCTGCAAACTGCAGGCTGTTGATCACATGATAATAAGAGGTCTTCCTTCCGTTTAATTGAATCTGGGAGGTAGGAAATTCATATACTCGCCGCTTCATCTCCTCCTCTGAATTCAGCACCTCCTCCAGCCTGGCATCATCATTCAGTCTCGGAAACAAAGAGGATCCGTTATCAAAAACCGGAGATACTCTGTATCTGTTCCCTGATTTCAGGAATCCCCAGTTAGCACCGTGACGGTCGAAATTACCGATCAAAGCATCGATAACATACATATCCCAGAAGCGCTCAACCGTCTCATCCACATCAGTCAGCTTCCTGTTCTCATTCAGCATGCGGCAGATATCGCTGTAGCTGTAACGATACCTCTCCTTATCCTGCTCAAGGGAGCTGTCCCCCACATCGTTGAAAGGGACAAAGGTTTCATTTTCTCCTATGAAATCCTTCATCACCACAACAGGCTTACCACGGTAAGTCCCCAGCATGGTCTCCTGCGTAGGGATTCCCAGCATGGCAAAAATGTGGGAACCCAAATATTCTGACACATAGCTATATGTCAATCCACCGGGAGAGTCTTTTGCAAATTTTACAATATAGGGCTGCCCTCCTATGGAAATACCGATCTTATATTCTGCCCCGGAATAAAACTTTCCGCTCAAAGGATAAATGCCATAATCCATTGAATTCCCTCCTTCAGCAGAATTATCTCTCATTTTTCTCAGAATGTCAATAGGGTGTCAATTATTTTTGAGACAGCTGGTTTTGAGTAGCTCCACCATCTCGGCAAAGCCCATTCCGTGAGATGCCTTGATCAGGATGGTACTGTCTGTGGGAAGCAGTTTTTCCTGTTGCTCTTTACACGCCTCCAGGAAATCTCCCTTCTTAGCAAAATATATACATTCGCTGCCGCCGGCCTTACAGGCTGCCTCATACATATGTCTTGCATTTTCTCCGATACAGATGACACGGTCAATGCCCGACGCTGCCGCGTAAGCTCCGGTCTGTTCATGCATCTTATCTGAGTCTGTTCCCAGTTCAAACATATCCCCAAGGATCGCAATCTTGCGGTTGTCTGCCATATTCAAAAGATCAATGGCTGCCCTCATGGACACGGGGTTTGCATTGTAGCAGTCGTCAATCAGGGTATATCCCGGCAAAGAGATTAAGTGACTGCGACCGCTCACCGGCTCCACCTTGCGGATACCTTCCACAATCTGTTCCCGTGTAAGGCCCAGCAGGCGTCCTACACAGGCTGCCGCCGCTGCATTGATAACCATATGGATACCGGGAAGAGTAACCTGAATGGGTACCTGCTGTACAGATTCCCGCGTCTGCTCTCCGCCTTCCTTTGTCTCTGTGGGCATGTGAAGTATCGCCTCACTGCCAAACAAGCCCTTACTCACCACATCCGTGGCATAAACTTCCTCCGCCGGATTCTCACCCAATCCAAAGAAGTGTACCGGGTGCCCGTTTACCTGTGTAACGGCAGCCAGTTTGTCATCCTCTCCGTTCAGGCACACAAAGGCATCTTCCGCCATACAGTCAAAAATCTCTGACTTTGCCTTTAAAATACCGTCTCTGGTCTTCAGATTTTCCAGATGACACTGGCCGATATTGGTGATCACGCACACATTAGGCCTGACAATCTCACTTAAGCGGTGCATCTCCCCAAAATCACTGATGCCCATCTCCACCACAGCTGCCTGATGCTCCCGCCGGATACGCAGGATAGTAAGCGGCACACCGATCTCATTATTGTAATTGCTTTCTGTCTTCAGCACATGATATTTTTCAGAGAGAACACCTGCAATAAACTCCTTGGTGCTGGTCTTTCCCACGCTTCCCGTGATCCCCACGATGGGAATCGTAAGCGTTGATCTGTAGTATGCTGCAACTGCTTTTAATGCAGTCAAGGTATCCTCAACCAATATGTACGCGCCCCAGGAAGATGCCGGGATCCCATGTTCCGCTTCCACCCGGGCGGGCTCTTTTTGTGTGATTACGCAAAACGCGCCTTTCTCGTAGACAGAGCCAATGAACTTGTGACCGTCCACCCGCTCTCCCACTGTGGCAAAAAACAGCGCTCCCTCTGTAACCTGACGGGAATCCAGCACCGCTGACAACACCTGAGTATCTTCTGTTACCAAGGTTCCGGCCGGTATGACAAGCCTGCCTTTGCAGGCAGAAGCTATCTGACGCAAACTCATTTTTTCCATATGGCACATATTCCTTTCCCTGCGACAACGCCTGCTTTCTGAAGCCCATCAAGCTTCTCCAAAAGCAGGCGCTATCCTTAGCATTCATATTTCACTGCATACTCCAGAATCTTCTCACACAGTTCTTCAAAACCGATCCCCACAGCCGCTGCCTCCTGAGGCAAAAGGGACGTGGGCGTCATACCCGGCAGGGTATTGGCCTCCAGACAGTAGAGATCCCCTTCTTCGCTCATCATAAAGTCCATACGGGCATAATTCTTCATGCGGAGCGCTCTGAAAACATCCTCCGCGATCTTCTGCATCTGTACCGTCTTCTCAGCCGACAGCTGTGCAGGACAGGTCTCGATGGTGCTTCCGGCCTGATACTTGTTCTTGTAGTCGTAGAATCCCTGTTTGGGAGCAATCTCGATGACCGGAAGTGCCTTGCCGTCCATCACACCCACGGAAAACTCCCGGCCCTTGATGTATTGCTCGATCACCACTTCGCCATCGTAAGAGAAAGCTTCTCTCTTGGCCTTCTCATATTCTTCCTCATTGTGCGCAATGCAAACGCCTACACTGGAGCCACCGCAGCAGGCCTTGACGATACAGGGATAAGGAATCTTTCTCTCCTCAGTTTCCCCTGCTTTCAGCCGGATGCCGTCCGGTGTGGGAATATTGTGCGCCCGGAAGATATCCTTGGCAATCCCCTTATCCATGGCCATGGCGGAGCTGACATAATCGGTACCGGTGTAAGGTACTCCCATCAGTTCAAAGCAGGCCTGGATCTTGCCGTCCTCACCATTAGCGCCGTGCAGTGCCATGAACACCGCATCCGCCTGCTGACAGATAGCCAATACATTTGGTCCGAAAAAGCTCTTGCCCCCGTCCTTACGCATGGCCTTTACCGACTCTAAATCCGGCGCCTTCTCTGACACGGCACCCACCTGGGCTGCCCAGTCAATGTCCTTTTCAAAAATATCTGAAACATCACCCTCATAGCCAAGATACACATCCAGCATCATGGCCCGGTGACCGTTTTTCTTCAGTGCCTTGTAAATCATGCTGCCGGAGCTTAAGGAAACATCTCTCTCTGTACTGGTTCCGCCGGCCAACACTACTACTTTCATATCCTTACCTCGATTCTGTCAATAATTATGTTTATTATAAACCATAATCTGCTCGGGGTAAAGCAGTTTCTTCGCTTTGATATACAATCTCACCGTCGATGATCGTGTACAGGGTCCGCGTAAAAGTCTCCATGGGATTGCCGGTAAAAATAGCAATGTCCGCATCTTTTCCCACTTCTATGGTACCCAGGCGTTCGGACACGCCGCAGATGATGGCGGGATAAACCGTGATGGCCTTGAAGCCCTCCTCCAAAGGAAGCCCCGACTTTACGGCAAGTCCTGCGCAGAGAGGAAGAGACTGGATCAGGGACACCGGATGGTCTGTAGTGACAGCGGTCATAACCCCTGCCCGGTTCAGGACACCGGCAGTCTTGAAGGCCATATTCTGCACCTCAATCTTGTTACGACTGGCAAGATCAGGCCCCACAATGGCCGGATAGCCCTCCTCCGCAAGTTCTCTTGCAATCAGATGCCCTTCACTGCAGTGATCCAACGTCATTTTCAGATCAAATTCCTTTGCAATCCGGATAGCAGTAAAGATATCGTCCACCCTGTGTACGTGGGCCTTTATGGGAATCTCCCGGCGAAGCACCGGTATCCAACATTCCTTAGCAAAATCCGGTTCAAAAGCTTCTCCCGCTTCCTCCGCCCTCTGCTTTTTCTCATAATAGGCCCTTGCCTCTGTCAGTTCTTTTCTGAGCATGCCCGCAATGGACATTCTGGTGGCAGGGCTCTTACCCTGTCCCGAGTAATTAACCTTGGGATTCTCTCCAAAGGCTACCTTCATTGCCGCCGGAGCCTTCACGATCAGCTCATCCACCCTGCGTCCTCTGGTCTTCAACACTGCAAACTGACCGCCTACCACGTTGGAGCTGCCGGGCCCGATCATGGCCGCAGTGATCCCCGCCCGCACCGCATCATCAAAGGAGGCATCCATGGAGTGAATGGCATCAATGGCCCTCAGCCACGGAGTAAGGGGATCGACTGTTTCATTACAGTCG